>CAWKYX010000123.1:0-9922 GCA_963854265.1 Acidimicrobiia bacterium | reverse complement strand
GAAGAGCTGGGGGTCATCGTGCAGGAGGCCGCCGACGCGGTCGAGGCAGTGCTGGCCGACGGTTACGAGGTCGCCATGAACCGATACAACACGGTTTCGTGACCATGCCCGTTGCCCAGTTGCTTTCGTTCTTGGCCGATCAGCCAGCTGTACTCGCGGCCATTGGTCGTACCAGCCCGGTCATCGCCGTTCCCGACGCGGCTCGTGCTCTTGTCCTCGCCACGCTGGCGCACGTGGGCGAGCGTCGTCCGATCGTCGTGGCTGTGCCCTCCGGAATCGATGCCGATCGCATCGAACGTGACCTCGTTACCCTGCTGGGCCCCGATGCGGTCGATCTGTTCCCGGCGTGGGAGACCTTACCCTTCGAGCGAGTGAGCCCCGGGATCGAGACGATGGGCCGCCGCAACCGCGTGCTCTGGTCGTTGGAAGCCGCCCCGCCCCAGGTCGTCGTGGCGCCGGTGCGAGCGTTGGCGCAGCGCCTGGCTCCTGGCAGCGGCGGCGATCCTCTGGTTATTGGCGCAGGTGATGTCATCGACCTCGACAAGGTCGTGGAGCAGCTGGTGCTCATGGGGTATCGCCGTGACGTGCAAGTCGAACACCGGGGCGACATCGCTGTTCGTGGCTCGATCCTCGACATCTATCCATCGACCGCCGATGCACCCGTGCGCGTGGACCTGTGGGGCGATGAGGTTGAACGGCTGACCGAGTTCGCGGTCTCCGATCAGCGATCGACGGCCTCCGTGGCCGAAATCGAGGTGTTTGCCTGCCGCGAACTGCTTCCCGACGAATCTGTGCGCGAGCGCGCAGCAGGTTTGGTGGCCACCGAGCCGTGGGGGCGAGAGCAATGGGAACGCATCGCCGATGGTGAACTGTTCGATGGCATGGAGTCCTGGCTGCCGTGGCTGGCAACCAACGACGAAGTGCTGTTTGATCGAATTCCGGGTGATGCACTGATCGTCCTGGTCGAGCCGAGCCGGGTCCGCGATCGGGCGACAGATCTATTGGCCGAAGAGGGCGATTTGGCCAAGTCGCTCTCGCTCACGTGGGGCGTGCCAGAGGACCGCGAGTTCCCCCATCTGCACGTGGAGTTCGCTCGTCTACTCAGCCGCACGGACGCTCCGCTGGTGTCGATGACGGCCGTTCCCGAGAACCCCGACGTGCCGGTTCTGCCGGCTTCGGGCTGGGATCCGGGTAGTGGCCGTGCTGTCGACCCGGTGAAGAGCGTGGTGGATTTGCTCGAATCCGGGTTCGCAGTTGTGGTTGCCGCGGACGGCGAGGGTTCGGCGGCTCGACTAGCCCGCTTGTTCGACGAGCACGGGCTCGACCTCGCCCTCACTGACATCGACGATCCCGGTTTGTTGTCTCCTGGTGGACGCATCGTGGTGGCACCGCTGGACCGGGGCATGGTCTTCGCCGAGTTGGGTATCGCCATCGTGGCCGAAGGTGAGCTCACCAGGCGTCGCCGTTCGCATCGTCGTCAACGGCCACGTCAGCGCGACGCTCAGGGGTTCTTCGACGACCTGCGCTCGGGCGCCTATGTCGTGCACCGCCAGCACGGAGTCGCTCGTTATGGCGGGATGGTCACACGTTCGCTTGGGGGGACCGAGCGCGATTATCTGCTGCTCGAGTATCGCGGTGGCGACAAGCTCTATGTGCCGTCAGACCAGATCGATACCGTCCGTCATTACACGGGCGGTGACACGCCGACGTTGTCCAAGATGGGCGGCGTCGACTGGCAGAAATCGAAGGCCAAGGTCCGGTCGGCGGTTCAAGAGATCGCGCAGGAACTCGTCGTCCTCTACCAAAAGCGCGTGACGGCGAAAGGCCGAGCATTTGGCGAGGACACCCCCTGGCAGCGCGAAGTCGAAGCATCGTTTCCATTCCAGGAAACGCCCGATCAACTCATCGCCGTTGACTCGATCAAGGCGGACATGGAACGTGAGATTCCGATGGATCGGCTGGTGTGCGGCGACGTCGGCTTCGGCAAAACCGAGGTAGCGCTTCGCGCCATCTTCAAAGCCATCCAGGATGGCACTCAGGTTGCAGTGCTGGTTCCGACCACTCTGCTGGCCCAGCAGCACTTCCAAACCTTCGCCGATCGCTTCGCCCCGTACCCCATGCGCGTCGAGGTTCTCAGCCGATTCTTAACTCCTGGGCAATCGCGCAAGGTGCTCGAAGGCGTCGCAGCCGGCGAGGTCGATCTGGTCATCGGGACCCACCGGCTGCTCTCGGCCGATGTCGAGTTCAAGAACCTCGGGCTGCTCGTGGTCGACGAAGAACAGCGCTTCGGCGTCTCGCACAAAGAGTCCATCAAGCAGCTGCGCTCCGATGTCGATGTGTTGACGCTGACAGCCACTCCGATCCCGCGAACGCTCGAGATGAGCCTCACCGGGATCCGAGACCTCACGATCTTGAACACGCCCCCCGCCGATCGTCAGCCGATCCTCACCTACGTGGGCGAGTACGACGAGCGGGCAGTGGGCGAGGCCATTCGCCGTGAGTTGCTACGCGAGGGCCAGTTGTTCTTTGTCCACAACCGGGTGGTCGATATTGAAGACGTCGCCGCCGGCCTTCGTGAGTTGGTGCCCGAGGCACGCATCGCTGTCGCTCATGGTCAGATGGATGAGGGCACGCTGGAGCAGGTCGTTTTGGACTTCTGGGAAGGCGCCTATGACGTGTTGGTGTGCACCACCATCATCGAGTCGGGCATCGACATGCCCACGGTTAACACCCTCGTTGTTGATCGGGCCGAACTGTTGGGATTGGGGCAGCTCCACCAGCTCCGAGGTCGAGTGGGACGTGCCGGCTCGCGGGCATACGCCTATCTGTTCACGCCGCCGGGTCGCGAGCTCAGCGAAGAGGCCTACGAGCGGCTGAAGACCATCGGCGAGGCCACCGAGCTTGGCTCCGGTTTCAAAATCGCGATGCGAGACCTCGAGATTCGTGGCGCCGGGAACCTCTTGGGGACTGGGCAGTCCGGACACATCGCAGCAGTCGGCTACGACCTCTATTGCCAGCTGGTCACCGAAGCCGTGGCAGAGCTCAAGGGTGAGGTCACCGAACAGGCGCCGGAGATCACCGTTGAGATCCCCGTGGCAGCGCATGTCCCCGAGGCATACATTCCGAAAGAGGAGCTCAGGCTCGAGGCGTACCGCCGTCTGGCCGCGGCCAGCACCGAGGATGCGGTCGAAGACGTTCGCCAAGAATGGGTCGATCGTTTCGGGCCAGTTCCCGAGCCAGCGGAAGTCTTGCTCGCCATCGCTCGTCTCCGCGTCGAATGCTTGCGTATCGGCATCGAAGAGCTTGCGGTGATGAAGGGCCCGGGGTTCGGAGGACCCAACTGGGTCGCGAAGATGAGTCCCGTCAAGATGCTCATGAGCAAGGCAGTGCGGCTCGACCGGCTGTACAAAGGTTCGTTGTACAAAGAAGAGCAGCGACAGCTCCATCTGGCGATGAAGACCAAAGACGAAGCTCCCACGCATTTGCTGCAGGTTCTCCAAGATCTCTTCCCGACCGAAGATGGTGGGGCGGTTGGTGCGTCGTTGGACGCTGCCGCCAAGTAGCATCTGTTCCCGTGAAGCTCAGGATCCTTCTCATTCCGTTCGTGGTGGCGTTGCTTGCTACCGCATGCGCCGATACGACATCGACGGCGCTCCGGGTGGGTGACGAGTCCTTCAGCCGCGGCGAGGTCATCGACATGCTGACTGATCTTGCGGATGACATAGCTGCCAGCCCGGACCTGTCGGCCCGGTTCGATGTTGAAGGCGGCACCATGCCGGCCACGCTTGGGACGATCTTGCTGCAGCAAGTCATCCTGAACGTGAGTAACCAGCAGCTTCTTGCAGCGGACGGCCTCGATGTTGGCGATGCCGAGATCGATCGGTTGTTGCGAGATGCATCGTCTACGGGTTCGGAAACCATCGACCTTCTCGTGGCAGAGACCAACGCGCGTATTTTCGCAGCGGAGGCTGCGGGCCTCGACTGGCGAGCGAACGCTTCCCAGATCGCCGTCGAGCTCGACCCGCGGTTTGGGCGCTGGGTGTCTGAGACCTTGATCGTTGTTGGCCCTGGCGGCTTGCAACCGTCCTCTTGACGCGGCCGACGGTCATTGTCATCGGCTTGGGGCCAGCGGGCCCCGATCTTCTGACAGCACAAACGCACGCGGTCATCGAGGCCACGCCTGTGCGCGTGTTGCGAACCGTGCGCCATCCGGCGGCCGTGGCTGTTCCCGGAGCGTCGTCGTGCGACGACCTCTACGAGTCGGCCGACGTGTTCGATGAGGTCTATCGAGGCGTGGTCGACCGCTTGGTCGCCCTGGCGACCGAGCACGGTCGGGTGCTGTATGCCGTTCCCGGGTCCCCGCGCGTGCTCGAACGCAGCGTTGATTATCTGTTGGGTGATGACCGGGTCGAGGTAGAGGTCGTCCCGGCCATGTCGTTCCTGGACCTGGCCTGGGCACGCTTGGGCATCGATCCAATCGAAGCGGGGGTGCGCCTGGTCGATGGCCACACCTTTGCGATGTCGGCGGCAGGGGAGCGCGGACCCTTGCTCGTCGCTCACTGCCACAACAAACGGGTTCTGTCCGACATCAAGCTTGCGGTGGACGAACCCGGCGACGTCCCTGTCACGGTCATCCAACGCCTCGGATGCGACGACGAGGCCATCTTCACGGTGGACTGGGCCGAACTTGACCGTGAGGTTGAGGCGGACCATCTGACCAGCTTGTACATTCCGCAGCTCCGCACCCCAGTCGCCGCTGAACTCATGCGTTTCCAAGAGCTGGTAGCGACACTTCGCCGAGAGTGTCCATGGGATCGTGAGCAAACCCATCTGTCCTTGCGCCGTCACCTCATTGAAGAGGCATACGAGGTGATTGACGCCATCGACGGTTTCGATCCCGAGTCAGGCGCCGGCGCCGAACACCTCGAAGAAGAACTCGGCGACCTGCTGTTTCAGGTGTTCCTGCATTCGATACTGGCCGCCGAAGAGGGCTGGTTCGATCTGGCGGATGTGGCGAGAACCGTCCATGACAAGTTGCACACCCGGCACCCCCATGTTTTCGGCGACGTCGAAGTGGCGAGCGTTGATGATCTGGTGGTGACCTGGGAAGCCCAGAAGCTAACCGAGAAGGGCCGGTCATCGGTGCTCGATGGCGTACCGGCCGCATTGCCCGCGCTGTCGTTGGCTGACAAAACGATCAAGAAGGCAAGCGCTATCGGGTTCGACGTCGGTGATGACATCGTGCGTGAACTGGCTGACCGCTTGGCCGCGGTAGCAGCCGAACCCAGCGATACGAGCGTGGGCGCTGCGCTGATGTCGCTGGTCGCGCTGAGCCGTTCGGCCGGCCTCGACCCCGAGATGGCGCTCCGCGCCGAGGTCGCGCGCACCGCCACCCAAGTCCGTGCCCACGAACAACACCCGTAACGCCGCGCCGATGGTAGGCATCGTCGCCCTTTGCGATTTCTGACGGCTCCGCGCGCCAGCGGTCTCCAATTTCTGACGGCTCCGCGCATTCTCACCGTGCTTGCTAGTTCGCCGTACTCGCGCGGAGCCGTCAGAAATCGTGGGGAGCGTGCGGGTGCTCGGATCGGGCTTCGCGCGGAGCCGCCAGAAATCGTGGGGGCGCGGGCGGGCGGTTGGGGCGTTGAAGGTCGAGATTTTCGCGCGCTAAGTGACATCCATGTCATTTGACCGCGTTTGAGGTCGTTCGGGCTGGTCACGGTCGCCTTTTAGGAAAGACCCCCTACGCAGCGGTTCTAGGACTACCGTAGTCCCACGCTCAACACCAACCACACGAGCAACAACCATCGTTTCCCCAGGTCACCGACTGTTTCGCGCGGACCGCGCGAATTCGTCGAACTGCGGGCATCGTCCGGGTGTGGATCGCTGGATCGGAAGAGCGGATGAGTCGGCGCTGACGTCGACAAGGGCTGAATTCAGGGAGCAGGGATAGCAGTGCACGGTGAGCTGATGAGCACAATCGATCACGTCCATGGCCGCGAGGTTCTCGATTCGCGTGGCAACCCGACCGTTGAGGTCGAGGTAGGCCTTGTTTCGGGCGCCACGGGCCGAGCCGCGGTTCCCTCGGGAGCATCAACCGGCCAGTTCGAAGCAGTCGAGCTCCGAGATGGTGACAGCGGCCGGTTCATGGGCAAGGGTGTCCTCGAAGCGGTGTCCCACGTCAACAACGAACTCGCCGACCTCCTCATCGGCTTCGACGCCCTCGACCAGCGCGGTGTCGATCAAGCAATGATGTTGCTCGACGGCACCGACAACAAAGCAACCATGGGCGCCAACGCCATCCTTGGCGTCTCGCTGGCGGTCGCCCATGCCGCCGCGGACGAGAGCGGTCAATCGTTGTACCGCTATGTAGGTGGCGCGAACGCCCACGTCTTGCCAGTCCCGATGATGAATGTCCTCAACGGTGGCGAACACGCCGACAACAACGTCGACCTCCAAGAGTTCATGTTCATGCCGGTTGGTGCCGCGTCGTTTTCAGAGGGGCTGCGGTGGGGCACGCAGTGCTATCACGTGCTCAAGAGCGTGTTGAGCGCCAAAGGTCTCAGCACCGCCATTGGTGACGAGGGCGGTTTCGCTCCGAACCTCGGATCCAACGAAGAAGCAGTGCAGCTGCTGGTCAGCGCCATCGAACAGGCCGGCTTCACACCCGGCGACGACATTGCCTTGGCACTCGACACAGCAAGTAGCGAGTTCTTCGAGGACGGTGTCTACAACTTGGCCGGTGAGGGAAGACAACTCTCACCCGAAGAAATGGCGGGCTACCTCGCTGACCTCAGCGACCGCTACCCGATCGTTTCCATCGAAGACGGCATGGACGAAGAAGACTGGGTTGGTTGGAAGGCGCTTACCGACGTCATTGGTGACCGGGTCCAACTCGTTGGCGATGACCTCTTTGTCACGAACTCCGAGCGGCTGCAACGTGGGATCAATGAGGGCGTCGCGAACTCGATCCTCATCAAGGTCAACCAGATCGGTACGTTGACCGAGACACTCGAAGCCGTCCATCTCGCGACCCGATCCGGGTATACCGCGGTGATGTCGCACCGGTCCGGAGAGACCGAAGACACCACTATTGCTGACCTCGCGGTGGCGACGAACTGCGGCCAGATCAAGACCGGCGCTCCAGCGCGTTCGGACCGAGTGGCGAAGTACAACCAGCTCCTCCGCATAGAAGAAGAGCTCGGGCAGGCTGCTGCGTACTGGGGCCATGATGCGTTCCGTACCAACAGAGCCGGCACTGCGTGACCGCCACCGCGACGGCTGGGCAACCAGGAGGCTCGTCGAGCCAACGTGAAGGTCTTCACCCGCTGTTGCGGTTGGGAAGTCGCGTTCTGTTGCCGGCGCTGTTGGCTGTGGCCGTGTTGGTCGTGCTCGTCTACGCGGTCTTCCCTACCCGGGCATGGCTCGACCAAGGCGCTGAGATAACAGATCGCCAAACTGAGCTGGTCGAGATTCAAGCTCACAATGACGTGCTCGAAGCCCGGGTCGGGCTCCTGCACACGACCGAAGAGATCGAACGCATTGCACGACGCGATCATGGGCTCGTCCTCCCGGGCGAGGAGGCATACGCGGTATTGCCCGCAGCGCCGGCACCAGTCCGGCTGCCGGTGTCGTGGCCATTTACCGAGCTGGCTGACGCGCTTGACTAAGGAGCTGCGTGGGTAGGGCCAAGGAGCCCTGTCCACAAAGTGGCCAGATAACGCTGTCCCTTGTCTAGTCACAACGGGTCCCGCTACTGGCTCACGTCTTGAGTTGCCCAGCGACGGCGACGGAGTTGCTTCGCACGTGCTCCGGATGTGTCGTCAGGGATTTCTGGGGCCGGTCACCGGGCCCATCGCCGGCCGAGGCCTGCTGGCGTTGGCCGCCATGACCGCTTTCTTCGGGGTCAACGCCGTCTGGCGGTTCAGCCGGATCACCGACTGAACCGCCTGCAGATCGCGGCTAGAGGCCTCCGCCCCAGCGGTCACCGGTCGCCGTGTGCCCGCTGACACAGGCGGTCCCCTTGTGGATCGCGTGGGCACCAGAGCTTGTCAGGCCCGAACCACTGCCCAACAACACGGTGATGGCGCCGGCGTTGGCCGAGGATCCAACATCCTCTCTGGGTGCGCCGACCGCAAGGTCCATGCGCCCATCGCCATTGAAGTCTCCGCTGCGGAGGGTGTCGCCGAGACGATCGCCGGCGTTGGCCGGCGTTGGCCGAACCGGGCAACGAGGTGCCCGCGGCGAATGAGGCATCGAAGCTGAGTCCGCCACCCGAGCCATTAAAAGTCACGACTCGGCCGGCATTGTTATCCTCGCCAGCGCTTCCGACTGCGAGGTCGTCGTCGCCGTCGTTGTCGAAGTCACCGGCAGCTAGCGCTGACCCGAAGTTATCGCCGGTCTCGCTACTACCGGGGACGGCTCCGGCTTGGCTGTGGATTGACGAGCCATTGGTGGTGAGCCCGCTGTTGGAGCCCCGCAGGATGACCACTGCCCCGGCATTGGTTGCCCCGCCCAGGTTCTCGTTGGGTATACCAATGGCGAGGTCGTCGTTGCCGTCGTTGTTGAAGTCGCCGGCAGCGAGCACGCTACCGAAGCGATCACCGGCGCCGTTGTCGCCCGGGACCTTGCCCGATTGAGTGAAGTACTGCGAGTTCGCGGATCGGAGTCCGTCGGCCCGGCCAAACATGATCGTGACCGCACCTGCGTTTGCGCGGCCCTTGACCGTTTCTCGTGGAGACCCAATGGCAAGGTCAGCGAACCCGTCGCCGTTGAAGTCTCCGACAGCGAGCGCCGAACCGAACCGATCGCTGGCTTCGAGCGACCCGCCGACCTTGCCCGCCTGGGAGAAGGCTTTGGAGTTCTCGGTAGTCAGCCCCGCAGGTGTGCCATACATGATGGTGACTGCGCCCGCCCGAGCCCTGCCTGCGACCCCCTCGTCAGGAGCGCCGACAGCGAGGTCGTCATAGCCATCACCGTCAAAGTCGGCGAGAGCCACGGCCTGGCCGAAATGGTCTCCGGCCTCGGCCGCTCCAGCCACGCTGCCGGCCTGGGTGAAAGTCTGACTCGACCGCCTCTGCACGCCGTTTGTTCGCCCACAAATGAGTGTGACGCCACCTGACTGGGCTGATCCCGACACACCCTCTCGCGGCGATCCCACGACCACGTCTGCTATCCCGTCGCCGTCGACGTCGCCGTAGGCAACAGAGGAGCCGAAGCGGTCGCCGGATTCGGCCGCCGCCCCGTGCACGTTTCGCTGATTGCGCAGATCATCGCCGTTGATTTGCGGCGAGATCCCGGTGCCACCGTCATAGAGGACGTTGAACCCGCCGGCGTTGCTACGGCTGCCGATGTTGTCGCGTGGGGCGCCAACGACGAGGTCGGCGAACCCGTCGCCGTTGAGGTCTTGGGCAATGGGCGTCGGGCCAGATGCGGGGGTGACTCGAAAGATCGTATTCAAGTCTGATGAGACGACGTAGAGCGAGCCATCGGGCCCCATGACGGCCGTACGCAGACGGCCGCGGAGGTTGTCGAGCTCGCTAGGCACATCGGTGTCGAGGAGCTTGTTCTTGTTCGAGAACTCGAAGATCCAGAGCTGCTGGTTCTTGAGGGTGGCGCCGGCCAGCTCCCCGTCCCAACCGCCCCAGTCCGAGCCTCGAATCCATCCGACGCCCGACAAGGCAATGGTTGGCACGTCCGAACTCCACTTCGCCGCCAGCTGCTTGCCTGGGAGGCTGAAGTCCGTCATCACGTCGGGGCCGGCGTTCTCGTTGTAGCCCGGCCCCGGGTTCCAGCCGTAGTTCCCGCCAGAGGCGAGCAAGTTGATCTCGTCGTCCCACCCCGGGCCGTGCTCGCCGGTCCACATCTGATTCGTGCAGGGGCGCCGATCGAGGCCCTGCGGGTTGCGGTGGCCGTAGCTGTA
>CAWKYX010000122.1:0-9985 GCA_963854265.1 Acidimicrobiia bacterium | reverse complement strand
TAACGCCCTGCACCCGGCAGCTCGTCTGCGAACCGGTAGCCCGGGCCACCGCGCCCGCTGCCTTCGGGACAGCCACCCTGGCACATGAAGCCGCTGATGACGCGGTGGAAGACCAGGCTGTCGTAGTAGTGGTAACGGGCCAAGAACACGAAGTTGTTGACGGTCTGAGGTGCACCTGCCGCGTCGAGGTGAATGACCATCTCGCCGAGTGAGGTGTCCATAGTCGCCGTGTAGGACTTGGACGGGTCGATGCACATCGGGGGTGGGCCGTCGAACGACGTTTGACGAGGGCTCGATCCATCAGAAGCTGGACAGTCAGCCATTGGGGGTTCCTTCACATTCGGGGTTGACCGAGCCAGGGTAACCGCGCTCACGGCGCACCCGTGCGAGCAACGTCGCCACGCTCTGCGGACCAGCATCCACCAGTGGCTACAGAGCGCGGTCGTAGGATCCCATTTCATGGCCCGCCCCCGCGGAACCGGCAAGGTTCGTCGACTCCGACCAGCGAAGCTCACTGTCGCCTGTCCCCATTGCGACGTGACCTGGCGCGGCACCCTGCGTGACTCGTGCTGGAATTGTGGCAAGCACGAAACCATCGAGGCCGTCCCGGCTGCGGTCAAGATCGTATCCTGAACCCAGCGGCCA
Organism: Acidimicrobiia bacterium; assembly: GCA_963854265.1. Lineage (GTDB taxonomy): Bacteria > Actinomycetota > Acidimicrobiia > Acidimicrobiales > UBA8592 > CAWKYX01. The sequence goes on along the minus strand of CAWKYX010000122.1, from coordinate 9,340 downwards.
ACGGGACCCAACTCGATGCCCCTGGTGTCCGGAGCAACAACAAGTCGCGACGGAATCTGAAGTCCCCCTTGGCGAGCGCCAGACAGGTGTGTACTGTGTCATCCGACACACCAACTCCAGGTGTGGCCGATTTGACCAGGGGGCAATTGGCCACCGTGGAGTTTACGGGTGGCGTTCTATGCAGCCGGTAGTCGTAGGGGGTTTCGACTACCGGCTGCATCACCTGTCCGCCTCGTTCAACACGCGACGCCAGACCACCCGGAACCACGCGAATGGCCCTCAGCGCGGCAGTAGCCTGGCTTGATCATGTCGACCGACATCCTCTACCCATTGTTGATCGGCGGCGGTTGCTTGGTCATCGGCGTGATGGTCCACCTCTCCACCCGTCCTAAGCCCAGCCGCGCAGACATCACACTCCCAGCTGTCGCCGCAGGCAGCGGGGCCGGTGTCACATCGGTTGGCGACCTCAGTATCTGGCACCGCACCCACGAGTCCGCAGTGCTTGCATTTGTTGACCTGGTCGACGGCGGACCAGGCGGCCAGACATTGGACGAGGTATCCGAAGCACTCGATCGGGCCATCGACGACCACCCTGCCCCAGACATGCGAGCCGAACTCGCCGCTCTCCGAACCGCCGGACAGGCAATGTCGGCGGCACTTGACCGTGACGACGGCGAGACCGCGGCACGCCATCTCGAGATCTATCGCGACTATCGCCATGCTTGGCTCGATCGCCTCTGGCAATTTCCCATCGATGAACCGCGGGTGAGCGTGGCCCGCCGTCGCAACGAAGACGACCTCGACACCGGGGGCCAAACCCGCCTCCCTCGGGGATCCAACCAAGGGTGACGTCGGGGTTCACCCTGAGGTCTCGCCCGAGAGCCTGAGGGTCAAATCAGGAGCAAACCTGATGCGGCGCTCGAGTCACATTTCGTACCGTCACAGGCGTCACCAACAACATCGACGAGCGGCTCTCGCGCCCCCACTATCCCCCAAGGAGCTGAACCGGCACATCTCGGTTCGCGCAGCCGCTCGCCGCCACGAAACCAAAGGCGGTCCTCATGTCCCTCGTCGTCGACACTCCCCCACACTTTTCGGCGCGATCTTGGGCGTCGCGATCGGCATGGATTTCGGCTGGGCCGCGGTGTAAGCCCTCCCCGCGGCCTTCACCCGACGGCCGCTATCCCGATCAACCGGATCATGATTCTTGTGATCGTCGCGGGAGTATCGGGGCTCGTCGCAGCCTGGGAACCCGCTCGCCTCAATGTCCCGGACGCGATCGGGGCCTGATGCCCCTGCGACCAGGGTCGATGATCCAACAACAGCGCTACAGATTCCCCTCTCGACACGTCAAAGCAACGCCCCGACCACCTAGCGTGGTAGCCCTCACTCAAGGAGAGTTGGTATGACCACCACGCCCCCCGCTCCGCCGGTCGCCGCCCGCGCCCATGGCGCAGTCAAGGTCTATGGCGAGCGCGACACCGAAGTGCGCGCCCTCAACGGTGTCGACGCGGCCTTCGAAGCCGCACGGTTCTCAACCATCATGGGCCCCTCGGGTTCAGGCAAGTCAACCCTCATGCACTGCATGGCCGGCCTCGACGATCTCTCAGAGGGGCAGGTCTTCATTGGCGACATCGACCTCACGTCGTTGAGCGAAAAAGAACTGACGCTGCTGCGCCGCGAACGCATCGGTTTTGTCTTCCAGGCCTTCAACCTCATCCCGACCTTGAGCGCCTTGGAGAACATCACCCTGCCGATGTCGCTGGCCGGCCGCACCCCGGACCAAGCCTGGCTCGACCACGTCGTGACCACGGTTGGGCTGGCCGACCGGCTGAGCCACCGTCCGAACGAGTTGTCTGGTGGCCAGCAGCAACGCGTTGCAGTCGCACGGGCATTGGCCAGTCGGCCCGAGATCATCTTTGCCGACGAGCCCACTGGCAACCTCGATTCACGAACCGGAGCCGAGATCCTCCAGTTCATGCGCGAAGCCGTCGACGAGCTTGGCCAGACCATTGTCATGGTCACCCACGATCCCGTCGCGGCCGGCTACTCCGATCGTGCAATCTTCTTGACCGATGGATCGATCACCGGCGAGATGGCGAACCCGACATCGGAATCGGTCTTCGACTACCTGAAGACCCTGGGCGACTGACGGTCCCAATCATGACGCTGATCAAACTTGCTCTCAAGAACATCACCTCGCGTCCGGGCCGGTTCTTCCTCACATCACTGGCCGTCCTTGTAGGCGTCGCTTTGACTGTTTCGGTCTTCGTGCTCACCGACTCGCTACGAGACACCTTTGGTGGGCTCAGTGACGACATCGAATCCGGGTACGACGTCGCTGTTCGCTCTGAGATCCCCTTCGGAGAACGACGGACCGCTGCCCCTGTCGACACGGACATACCGACACTTCTCGAAAGCATCGAGGGTGTTGCTGCGGTGCAACCTCGCGTGATCGAGTTCGGCATCGTCCCCAACACGACCAATGGCGAAGCCGCAACGGCAGCGGGCCCCAACATCGGTGTCAACTGGGAAGACCAGGCCGATGTCCCCCGTCTGTTCCTCGCCGAAGGCAGGCCGGCCACATCCAGTGGTGAGTTCATGCTAGACATCGACGCCAAGGCTGAAGACGAGTTCATCGTGGGGACTCGCTACGACATCCAAACTCCTGCTGGGCTCGTCAACGCAGAGCTGGTCGGCACGTTCACCTTTGCCGACCCCGAAGAGAACGCGTTGGTGGGCGCAAAGCTGGTGGCGTTCGACACGGCCACGGCGGTCGAAATCCTCAACGGCGGCCGAGGGTACGACGACATCACGCTCAGCCTCGATTCTGGGGCGGATCTTGACGCCGTGATCGCCGCGGCGCAGGCGGTGGTTCCGAGCGGGCTCGAGGTTTTGCCGCGCGAGGTTCTCGTCGAGGAACAAGCCGATAATTTCAACGAGTTCATCGACATCTTTCGCACCATCTTGTTGGTGTTTGCGTTCATCATCTTGTTGGTTGCGTCCTTCATCATCTACAACGTCTTCTCGATCATCGTCGGGCAACGGATCCAGGAAATCGGACTCTTACGAGCCCTCGGCGCGACCGGCAAACAGATCACGCAGTCCATCGCAGCCGAGGCAGTTGGCGTTGGTATCTTCGCCACTGTTGTGGGCACAGCCTTGGGTGTTCCACTGGCCGGGCTGATTCAGTCGTTGCTTGCCTCAGCGGACTTCGGGCCAGAAAAGGGCGGCACTCCACTGCGGCTCACAACAATCATCGTCGCTATCTCTCTCGGGGTTGGCCTAACGGTCGTCGCGGCTATCTGGCCCGCGCTAAAGGCACGCTCGGTATCGCCTATGGCGGCGCTGCGGAGCGACGTCGAGCTCGGCAACACCACCGTCCGCAATCCAATGCTCGGCGGCCTCTTGGTGTTCGCTGGCGTCTTGTCGGTTGTGCTGGGGTTCGCGCTCGACGAGTGGTTGTTCTTACTCTTGCTGTCGGTCGTGGCGTCCGTGCTGCTCTACCTCGGGCTCGCCCGGTTCAACCAGCGGGCGGGCCGGTTCTCCATGGTCGGGCTTGCCGCCGTGCTGTTGGCAATCGCCTTGGTGGCCGATCTCCGCAGCTCGATGCTTCTAGCACTGCTGGGCGCGGCGGCACTCATTTCGTTCTTGGGCATGAACCTGCTCAGCCCCATGTTTGCGACCCCTGTAGCCCGCGCAATCGGGGCCCCGTTCGCACTGCTGGGTGTACCGAGCCGAATGGCCCGCGAAAACGCAGGACGCAATCCCGACCGTACGGCGAGCGCAGCCTCGGCGCTCATGATCGGGTTGGCGCTGGTCACCGCAGTCGCGGTGGTCGTCTCGTCGCTCAAAGCCACCTTCGCCGACGTGCTCGACGAAGCTGTTACCGCGGATTGGATCGTGGTCGGCGACGACCAGGGGCCGGCTTTGGGCTTCAGCCCAGCGCTCGCCGAAGGCCTCGCGCAGCTCCCCGAGCTCGAAACAGTCCTGCCTGTCTCGCTCAACGAAGATGCGTTCCGCACGGTGATCGACGATGACGTCCGGAGCTCGTACTCCACCAACCTTCGCGAGATCGAACGCCACTTCGATCCCGACTACATCGACCAAGACGAAAGCCTGATGAACGCGCAGGGCGTGATCGTCCATGAGGACCGAGCCGACGATCTCGACCTCCGCGTGGGATCGACCATCACCTTGGAGTTTGTCGACCAGGTGCAACGCGACTTCATGGTTGCCGCGATCTACGCCGACCTGGCTATTTTCGACAGTGGCTGGGTGCTGGACAGCGAGTTCTGGGACGCCAACGCCGGCCTTCCAAAGCAGACCGACCTCTACGTCACGATGCTCAACGCACCTGGGGTAAACGAGGAGGCCGCCCGCGCGGCGATCAGTGAAGTCACCGAAGCGTTCCCCCAGCTCGACGCGCTCACGAAGGACGAGTTTCGAGATGATCGAGAGGACTCGATCAACCAGGTCCTCGTGATCGTGACCAGCCTGTTGCGAATTTCGGTCGTGCTGGCCGTCTTGGGCATCGCCATCACATTGGCATTGTCGGTCTTCGAACGCACCCGCGAGATCGGCCTCACCCGCGCTGTCGGCGCGACCCGCAAACAGATGAAGCGGGCCGTTCGCGTCGAGGGCGTCATCGTCGCGGTCTTCGGCGGGTTACTCGGGATCGCTCTCGGGCTCGTCTTCGGGATTGCCGCGGTCCAAATCATTCCCGACGATTTCGTCTCGAAGCTCGCGATCCCGTGGTCGACATTGATCGTGAACCTCATCACCGCCGGGATCGCCGGAGTCGTTGCCGCATACTTCCCGGCGCGCCGGGCCTCGAAGCTCAACGTGCTCGATGCAATCTCCCATGGCGGCTAAGGCCGAGCCGTAGCGGATGAAGTTTGTGTGGACAGGGGCGCGAACGCCCCCGCCCACACAAACACACGAAGGGAAGGTCACCCCGCCCGGGGCCATCCCCTTCAGATCCCTACTGGTCTTCGAAGGTGTCGTCGGTCAAGCGCTGGGTCACAAAGGCTCCTGCCGGATTGAACCGATAGTCCTCGAACTCGTTGTCGAACTCGAGGTGCACATTCGCCGGACCTTCACGGTTCTTCTCGATCGAGAACACAATCTGGTTCATCGATGCCTCGAGAAGGTGCGGGTCATAGGCAAGGTGGCTCTTGGAAAGCGCCGTCGACTTCTCATTCATGGCGATGGCCAGATCAGCTTCATGAGCCAGCAGGGCGCTGCCACGCATGTGCTTGAGACGGAGCCGGCGTTCGCCGAGACCCTGGGCGTTGACAGCAGCGGCAGCCAAGACGCAGACGTCATGGTCCATCGCCGTTTCCTTGAGACTCTCGGCAACACGAAGGACCCGCTCGGCGTCATCTTTTACGCCACGAACCGGAACCTTCTGGAGGTAGTCGACGACCAACACACCGCCTGGTCCAACCCAGTCTCGAGCGAGCGCTGCGAGCTCGCCAGGACCGGTGTGATAGCCCGACACGCGCTGCAGAAGAAGGCGGTCGGCATAGCCGTCGATGGCGTCGTAGGCCTGTCGGATGACTTCGCGGGCCGCAGGGTCATCGCTGACCGAACCGGACTTCACGCTGTCACGAATGACGGACTTGAGTTCGTGTCGTTGTTGCATGTCCAGGTGCCGGTTGCGCACCCCGACCTCGGTGGTCAACAGGCGTCCGAGTAAACTGCGCTCGCCCAACTCGTAGCTTGCGAACACCACACGCTTGCCGGATTCTGCCATGTTGCGAGCCCACTGGATCATGGCGATGGTCTTACCAACGCCGGGCTTTCCGCCAAGCAGCACTAAGTCTTGGGGTGACAAGCCACCCTCGAGCACATCATCGAGAGGGTGAAACCCCGTTTTGATGCGACCAGCCATGCCCGGATCGGATTCGGACTTGTGGATGATTGAAGCGAGAACGTCGCGGGCCGTTCGGGGGATCGGATTCACGAAGTTCTCGAGAGCGTGCTCGGGTATGGCGGTTACCCCTTGTTGGGTCTCCACCATCAGAATCCCTCGCTGTTCATTCGGAAGACGGCGGGGCCGAGAATCACGGTGAAGAGCGCAGGCAAGATGCACATCACGAGAGGAAGCACGAGCTTCACCGGCAATGACAACGCCTTCTCCTCAGCTCGAACACGGCGCTTTTGGCGCATCTCGTCGGCCTGAACCCGCAAGACGGTTGCCAACGGCATGCCGTGTTTGGTGGCCTGAGTCAAAGCCAAGACAAAGCCCTTGAGGTCGGGCGAGGCCGCACGGGCAGCCACCCGATTGAAAGCATCCTCGCGAGACATGCCGAGTTGGCGGTCCTGCATCATGCGCCCAAACTCTTCGGCGACTGGACCTTCGTTCTCTTGGGCCACACGAACCAGGGCCGCATCGAAGCCGAGGCCGGCTTCAACACCGATGGTCATCTGGTCCAAGATGTCGGGAAGCTCCTTCTGGATCATCTTGCCGCGGTCTTTGGCGCGGCGGTCGAGGCTCATGTCCGGGAGGATGTAGCTGCCCGCGGACAACAAGCCCGCGATCACGATGTTCTTCATGGTCACACCCGTGGAGAGCATCAACACACCGAAGCCGACGCCGGCGACGCCGAACATCATCTTGGTGGCGAGAAGTCGTTCGACCGTCCACGTGGCTGTCACGCCCGCGACGTTGATCTTTTGTTCCATCGCGTCGATCGCGCCCATCGGGGTCAAGCGACGCGCTCGTCCGGCAACGACGTTCATCATGGGAGCTAAAAGACGGTCACTCGCACGTGTCTGGAGCTGCACCTCACGCAGGTTGATGCTCACCTGCTTCGCCGAAGGCATTCCAGGCGTGTTCTTGAAGCGGTCGGCGCCGCCAGCCGCATAGAGCACCAACGGGACTGCGAGGACAACACCAACACATGCGATATAGATCTCGATCGGCATCAGAATTCAACCTTGACGAGTTTCTTAAGCCAGAAGCCACCAGCAATCAGGGCAAAGCAAGCGCCACCGAACACGAACTTGCCCACCGTCTGGTCAGTCATCGACGCCATGTACTCTTTGTTGGTGAGCTGGACGTAACCGGCGACACCAATGGGCAGGACGAAAAGGATAATCGCTGAGATCTTTCCCTGAGCGCTGAGCGCCTTGACCTGGTCTCGGAGCCTGTTGCGGTCACGTATGGTCGCGCCCACGTTGTCAAGAATCTCGGCAAGGTCGCCACCGAGCTCACGGTTGATCGAGATAGCACGCACGACCCAGATGAAATCCTCGGAGTTGGTCCGCTCAGCGATGCCATAGAGCGACTCAACCATGTCTCGGCCGATGCGAGACTCAGCGACCGATCGGGTGAACTCGTCACTGGTCGGAGATTCGGCTTGGGCGGCTACCGTATCGATCGCCTCGACAACCCCGTGACCGGACCGAAGGCTGCCCGCGATCATCATCAAGGTGTCGCCGAGTTGTTTGGCGAAGAGCGCTTGGCGCTTCCTGGCCCGTCTGTTGACGTAGAACTTGGCGCCGAAGGCACCAACCACCAAGAAAACAAGTCCGTGTCTCGGGCTGAGCATGATGAAGCCGAAAGCACCGAACCCAAGGGCGGCCGCGCTTGCGGTGAGAATGTACTCACCGGGCCGCATATCCATGCCTGCACGCTCGAGAATGCTGTCGAGCGCTCCCCGCTTCTCCTGTTTCTCGAGCAGCCGATCGGCAAAGCCGGTCGCCCGATCTGCCATGTTCGCGAGACCGCTCCGAGGAGAGGATCCACTTGGCTTGAAGTTCAGGCGCTCGAACGCCGATGGCCCCCGTGGCTCAGCCGAGAAGGCCACGAAGAGCGCCACCAGAACTCCGATGAACAAACCACCGGCGCCGAGATACAAGGCGTTGCTCGAGGTGAGGAGATATCCGTCGTTTGGTGTCACCGACACTTGAGGGTTAGTGGTGATGGCACCAGCCGGATCGCCAACGGCGGCGGAGCCCACCGGATCGGTGGTGTCCGAGCCCGGGGCAACCCCGTTGCTGACAGCCGAATAGTCTTGCGTGTGCCTCACGATGGCCAAGATCTCATCGGCATCGACCGAGATGATGATGGCTGCCTCGCTGCTGGCGCCTGAGCGATAGGTCACCTGGTATTGGTTGGTGAGGCGGCTCGCTGCCGATGCATGAGTCGAATTCAACGATGCGGCGTCAGTGGCCGCAACAACTTGACCTTCAACATCGGCGGCCAGCGCTTGCAATCCTGAGAAATCCGCGTCCGCACTTGCCAGGGCGATCGCATAGAGGTTGACTTCACCGTCCTGGAGCACTGATGCAGTTGACGCCAGCGATGCCGAGCTGACGGTGTCCTTGCCATCGGACAACACCACCACGAACCGGCGGGCGCTCGAGTCGGCGAACTGATCGGCCGCGAGGACGAGGCCGTCGTAGAGGGCGGTCTCACCACCAGCCGAGAGGTTGCTAATAGCACCGTTGATCTCGCTCCGGCTCGCTCCGAAGGCAGCTTTTGTGGACGCTGTGGCACCGAAGCCGACCATGACCACGCGGGTCTCCCCATCCAGCTGACCAACAAAGTCAATCGCGGCCACCCGAGCGGCCTCGAGAGGTTCTCCCTCCATGCTGCCCGAGGTGTCGATCACGATGACGACCTCGAGGACGTCACGAAGCTTGGCTACAGAAAGGGGTCGAAGCTCGCCATTCTCCGTCATGGCAAATGAGGAGGACGACAAGTTGCCTGCAAGCGCGGGGGGACCGCGAGAACGACGTCAACGTTGGGGTAGCCCGAGTCATCCACATTGATGATCTGAATGCTGCGGTCGACGTCGTCGACCAATTCGCGCAGAACAGGGCCCGCCGGCTCGCCCACGGGGTCGTTCGCCGGTTCGTCCTCATTGACGACTGGGTCGTCTTCGGCCGCGGCGTCGCCGGAACCGGCAGGCTGTTCGTCCGGATCCCCCCCCAGCATCGGGGAAGTCGGTCTCGTCGGGAGGCGGCCGGGTCCCCTCGTCATCAAGCGTCTGAGCCCCAACCGTTTCGACTGTAAGAACTGCCAACATCAGCCCGACGAGGAGTACGAGCAATGCTCTTGGGTCGGGCCTCCGGTGGGCGCGCGGAGAGGGGGGCATAGTCGCGATCAGCGCCGTGCCGGCATGGCAGCATCCGAAGTAGCGAAGAGCTCGGCGGGCAACTCGATACCGTGATCTTGAAGACGCTCGGTGAACATCGGTCGGATTCCCGTGGCCTCCAGCCCGCCCGCGAAGTTTCCGTCGGGGGTGAAGCCGGCTGTGAAGTCGAACTTGAACAAGTCGGCCATCGTGATGCGATCGCCTTCCATGCCCACGATCTCGGTGATCTG
>CAWKYX010000121.1:0-9993 GCA_963854265.1 Acidimicrobiia bacterium | reverse complement strand
CGGCCGGGGCTGGCTGGCCGGACCCATCCACACGGTCTCAACTGCCGGCCTGATCTCACTCGAGGCCACGGCGCGCGCTGCTGCGGCTCTGCCGCTCCCGCCTGTCGGGATTGGGTGGCTTGTCGTGGCGATCGCCGTTGTTGGTGCCAGGCCGTGGTGGCGGACATCGGCTGGTACGCGCCTGGCTGCCGCTGTAGTGCTTTGCGCGCTGGCGGCGGCCGTTGTGCCATCGACAAGCCCGGGTAGCTAAGACGTCGGTTATGACAGCACGCTGGAGGTCACCACCGACGTCGTCGTGCTGCAACTCGGCGATGAACGCAATCCAGCGGTGGTGCTCGAGAGCTTGTATCGGCTTGGCATTCGACGGATCGACGTCATCGAAACCAATGGCTCCTCGACGAGCGCCGTGGTGGCACAGGTCCGCCAACGCGTCGACGTGGATTACGTTGTCGACCAAGCGACCGGCCTTGGAGTCGACGAGTGATGGTTCGGTGTCTGCGTCGCCTCCCCGCTGGAGTGTCTTGATCGCCGTGTAGCGTGAGCGGCGATGTCGACGGGATCGCTGTTCTTGGTCAAAGGTGACGATGCGACCATGGTGTCGCGGGCAGTTCAGGAACTTGTCGACCAGTTGGTGGGCGAGGCCGACAAGAGCCTCGTCGTCGAAGAGCTCAGAGAAGCCACTTACCGAAACGACGATGGGGACTACTCGATTGCACCACTCGTCGATGCGGCTCAGACGCCTCCGTTTCTTACGGAGTTTCGAGTCGTCATCGGTCGCGAAGTCGGTCGATTTTCGAAGACCGCCGATGTCCAGGGGCTGCTTGACTACCTGGACGACCCGCTCGACAGCACCCGTCTGGTGCTGGTGTGGGAGAAGGGCCCCGATCTTCAGCGCCTGAATGCGATTCCCAAGCCTCTCGCCGCCGCCATCGCGGCGGCCGGGGAAGTCGTGGATGTCAAGATCCCCAAAGGCAAGGCCGCACAAGGCTGGCTTGACGAACAGATCGCTGCAGCGGGCCTCAACCTCACTCGCGACGCTGCCCGGTGCCTCGGCGAGCATCTTGGCGAGGACCGCGGTCGGGTGCCGGCGCTTCTCGACACGCTGGTGTCGACGTTCGGTGACGGAGCGACGCTCGGTCCCGCCGATGTCATGCCCTACCTCGGTGAGGCTGGTGACGTCCCTCCCTGGGAGCTCACCGATGCGATCGCCGGCGGCGATGTGCCGGGAGCAATCGATCGCGTCCACCGGATGCAGGCCAGCGGCGGGCGACACGCCCTACAGATTGTGGCCTCGCTCCACACACACTACGGGCGGCTCCTTCGCCTGGAAGGCGCCGGGCTCCGCGACGAGAAGGCCGCGGCCCAAGCGCTGGGCATCAAGGGTTCGACCTTCCCCGCGAAGAAGGCCCTGCAGCAGTCTCGAAAGCTCGGCGGCCCGAAGGTCAGCCGGGCCATCGCGATGCTGGCGAAGGCAGATCTTGATGTCCGGGGTGCAACAGCAGTCGAGGACGCAGCGACCATGGACGTCTTGGTGGCACGGCTGGCCACGCTGCATCGCTGAAGGCTGTTGCTCGGCTGCGTGGGGCAGCCTCTTGCCTAAAACCAGCACAACCGCCCGTAGGCGGTTGTTGGAACTGTGCCTGCCGGTGACCCGGGAAACTGGTAGTCAGCGTTAGGCGTTGGCTTTGATGACAGCGACGCGCTTGATCAACCGGCTCTTGCGGCGGGCAGCCGTGTTCTTGTGCATAACGCCTTTTTGTGCAGCCTTGTCGATGCGCTTGATAGCAAGGCGCAGCGCTTCTTCGGTGTCGCCACCGCTCTCGGCGGCTTCGACCACAGCCTTGACGCGGGTCCGGAGCTCGGAACGTACGCCCTTGTTGCGGACGCGGCGAACTTCGTTCTGCTTGTTGCGCTTGATTTGGCTCTTGATATTGGCCACGACTCACCTGTGTGTTGTGCGAACTGTGTTGTGCGAACTGTGTTATGCGAACTGTTCTTGCGAAACAGTCGCTCCAGAGCGGTCTGGTGCGGCGGTCAGCGAGAACTTGTAGCTTCCGCGGGAACACGATCGGGCGCTCCCACGAACGCCGTATGCTAGCGGGAACCCCCTCGAAAACCGTCACCCGGCGTTCCCGCGCCCCGACGCACAAGGCCCCATGGACCTCGCTCGTATTCGCAATATTGCGATCATTGCTCACATCGATCACGGCAAGTCGACCCTTGCCGACCGCTTGTTGGAATTGTGCGGCGCCGTCGACCCGCGCGAGATGCGAGAGCAATACCTCGACTCTATGGACCTCGAACGTGAGCGAGGCATCACGATCAAGCTTCAGAGCGTGCGTCTCGAGCATCGGGACCACCTGATTCACCTGATCGACACCCCAGGCCACGTCGATTTCGGTTACGAGGTCTCTCGCTCGCTCGCCGCGTGCGAGGGCGTCATATTGCTCGTCGACGCGGCTCAGGGCATCGAAGCCCAAACGCTTGCCAACTGCTACTTGGCTCTCGAGCATGATCTCGAAATCGTGGCTGCACTCAACAAGATCGATCTGCCTGCCGCAGAGCCCGACATGTACGCCGGGGAGATCGAACAGATCCTCGGGATTCCGGCCGACGAAATCCTTCGGATCAGCGCCAAGACTGGCGAGGGTGTCGAAGAACTACTCGACGCAGTGATCGAACGGGTCTCACCGCCAGTTGGTGACATCGATGCCCCCCTTCAGGCCCTCATCTTTGACTCCCACTACGACCAATACCGCGGCGTGGTGTCGTCGGTTCGTGTCATGAACGGGCAGATGAAGACCAACGACAAGTTGCGTTTCATGCAGGCGAATGCCATTCACGAAATCGAAGAGATTGGTGCCCGGTTACCCGATCCCACTCCGGTCAAGGCGCTGGGTGCTGGCGAGGTCGGCTACCTGATAGCCGGGATCAAAGACGTGGGCGAGGCCCGATCGGGTGAGACGGTGACGTCGGCTGTGCGAGGGTCTGACGAGCCACTCGATGGCTACCGCGAACCCAAACCCATGGTCTTCAGCGGCTTGTACCCCATTGACGGCGACGAGTTCTCAGCGTTGCGTGATGCTCTTCAGAAGCTGCAGCTCAACGACTCGAGCTTCACCTACGAACCCGAGACATCAGGTGCGCTTGGTTTCGGTTTCCGCTGCGGCTTTCTGGGGTTGTTGCATATGGAGATCGTGCAAGAGCGACTTGAGCGCGAGTTCGGTCTCAGCATCATCGCGACCGCACCGTCGGTTGAATACCAGATCACCCGGACGGGCGGGGAGGTCGAGACGGTCGACAATCCAAGTGAGGTTCCCTCGCCTGCCGACATGGAGCGGATCGAAGAGCCCTATCTATTGGCATCAATCATCACCCCGTCGGACTACACCGGGACGGTGATGGATCTCTGTCAGAACAAGCGTGGCGAGTTGCAGAAGATGGAGTACATCTCGCCCGAGCGCCTCGAGTTGGTCTATCGGCTCCCGTTGGCCGAGGTGGTGCTGGACTTCTTCGATCAGCTGAAGAGTCGCAGTCAGGGTTACGCGTCGATGGACTACGACCAAGCCGGCTATGCGGCATCGGACCTTGTTCGGGTCGACATCTTGTTGCATGGCGACCCGGTCGACGCGTTCAGCTCGATCGTGCACCGCGAAGCCGCGTACGAATATGGTCGCAAGATGAGCGAGAAGCTCCGCGAGCTGATTCCGCGTCAGCAGTTCGATGTCCCGATCCAGGCGACGATCTCGGGGCGCATCATTGCGCGCCAGACGGTCAAGGCCTTCCGTAAAGATGTGACCGCGAAACTCTACGGCGGCGACGTCACCCGCAAGAACAAGCTGCTCAAGAAGCAAAAAGAGGGCAAGAAGCGGATGAAGAACATTGGCAGCGTCGAAGTACCGCAAGAAGCCTTCATCTCTGCGCTGCGCCTCGAGGACTAACACCCCCGCACGGGAACAACCGGGCGAGTCGGGGCGTTCCAGCCCGAAGTCCCCCGATTCCGCCGTTGGTGGCTACCATCGCAACCACTGTGCGGACCATTCACATCCCTGGTTGTCATGCTGTCTGAGAGAAAGGCCGCGATCTTGCAGGCCGTCGTCGAGGGGTACATCTCAACGTCGGAACCCATGGGCTCGTCCCAGATCGTGTCGGCGGCCGAGCTCGACGTCTCGTCGGCAACCGTCCGTAGCGAGATGGCGTCCCTCGAAGAAGAGGGGTATCTCCAGCAGCCGCACACGAGCGCTGGCCGGGTGCCATCAGACAAGGGGTACCGGTACTTTGTCGACACGTTGATGGAACCTCACACCCTGGGCCGCAGCCAGCAGCAGAAGGTGTCCTCGTTTTTTGAGAAGGCGCAGGGCGAGCTCGAGCACATGCTCAGCGAGACCAGCGGTTTCCTTACACAACTGACGCACTACGCGACCGTCATCGTCGGCCCACCAGCAGAGGTCAGCCCTGTTCGTGGTGTGCAAGTAGTCCGGTTGGCCGACGACCAAGCACTGATCGTGATGGTTCGGGCGAACGGCGTAATCACCAAGCGGGCGGTGCCCATCGACGTCAACGTCTCCGACGACGCGATCGCATCAGCCTCCCGACGACTCGTCGCTCTGCGCGTCGAGGCCGAGACAGATCCTGGATCTTCAGATAAAGACTCGACCAAACTCCTGGCGCTGTTCGACGCTGCCCTCGATGAGCAGGATGAAAGCCCGGTCTTTGTGGGAGGCACCAGCGCGGTGGCCGGTATCTTTGATGCGGTCGAGCAGGTGCAGGAGGTCCTCCAAGTGTTGGAGAAGCAGTACTTGGTCATAACGCTCATGCGAGATGTCATTGAGCGCGGCCTGGAGGTCGCGATTGGGTCTGAGACAGGCGTCGAGCCGTTGGCGGAATGCTCCCTCGTCGTGGCGCCCATCGAGGTTGATGGCACCCGCGCCGGGTCACTTGGCCTGCTTGGCCCGACTCGAATGAACTATCCCCGGGCTATGGCCACGGTTGCACTGGTTAGCCAGCAACTTGGCACACACTTGCGTGAAGGTGCGTCGTGAGCGACAACTACTACGAGACGTTGGGCGTTGCATCTGCGGCGTCCCAAGACGAGATCAAGAAGGCCTACCGGTCACTCGCTCGGAAGTTCCACCCGGATGCCAACCCCGGAGACGAGGAGGCCGAGCGTCGCTTCAAGGAGCTCGCGCAGGCCTACGAGGTCCTGAGCGACCAGGACAAGCGGTCACAATACGACCGCTTCGGAGCTGCGGGGCCGCGCGGCCAAGGCTCCGCTGACGGATTCGGGGATATATTCGACGCCTTCTTTGGTCAAAACAACCCGTTCGGCGGCGGCGCCCAGCGCCAGGCCGGACCACCCGCGGGCGCCGACATCGAAGTGATTGTCGACATCACGTTTGTCCAGGCCGTCCTTGGGGGCGAGACCGAGGTCGAGCTGAAGCTGCCCATTGCCTGCACGGCATGCGAGGCAACGGGTGCCGCCCCGGGAACACATAGCGAGGCTTGCGCCAACTGCCAAGGTTCTGGCCAGGTGCAGCGCGTCCGACAATCGATTCTCGGCCAGATGATCTCGACGAGCGCCTGCCCCGCGTGCATGGGATTTGGCCAAGTCATTTCGAGCCCGTGCTCAACCTGTCGTGGCGAGGGTCGCACCACAGCGGACAAGAATTTCGCCATAGAGATCCCGCCGGGTGTCGACAACGGCGCGCGGTTGCGACTGTCGGGGCGTGGAGCGGCTGGGCCTCGTGGTGGCGGTCGCGGTGACCTCTATGTGCTCTTGCGTGTGGCCGGCCACGAGCGTTTCCGACGCGAAGGTGATGACCTCATCGAGGAGCTGTGGGTTCCTGTGACCCAAGCTGCGCTTGGTGCCCAGATCGACTACCTCACACTCGACGGTGATGAAGACCTCGTCGTCCCCGCAGGAACGGTGACCGGCACCGAGTTTCGGCTCCGCGGTCGTGGTGTTCCTCGGCTCAATCGTCGTGGGCGCGGTGACCTGGTCGTGCGCGTTGTGGTTGATACGCCCACGAAGATCTCCGACGAAGAGGCCGATCTGCTGCGCCAGCTCGCCGAGCTCCGCGGCGAGGATGTGGCACCGGCCGATGAAGGTTGGTTGAAGCGCATTCGCTCTGCGTTCTGCTGATGGGTTCAGTCAGCGTTGGTCCGGATGGGTCTGGTGGCCCACACGCGTTTGTGGCCGATGTCGAGCACCCGATGCTTGAGGCCCATGATGAGGCGCACCTGCGTAAGTCGCTGCGTATGCGTGACGGGGACTCGTTCACGGTGGCCGATGGTCGGGGTCGATGGCGGCCCATGCAGCTTGGGCCCACCCCTGAGCCGACTGGGGACGCAGAGTTCGTGGTGCAGCCGGCACCACTGCTTGTCGTGGCCTTTGCTCTGACCAAGGGATCGAAACCAGAATTTGTCGTGCAGAAGCTAACCGAACTCGGCATTGACACCATTGTGCCGTTCGTAGCCGAGCGTTCGATTCCGCGTTGGGATCACGATCGCGAAGCAAAGAACCTGGTCAGGATGCGTCGCGTGGCGCTCGAGGCAGCGATGCAGTCGCGCCAGGTTTGGCTTCCGGAGGTGACGGCAGTGACGACGTTCGCAGAGGTCGTGCAGTTGCCGGGTGCTGTCCGCGCCGATATGGGCGGCGAGGCGCTGGGCGACCAGACCACGGTATTGATTGGTCCCGAAGGTGGCTGGTCTAACACCGAACGGTCGGTATTGGGCTCGATCTCGCTCGGACGGCACGTGCTGCGTGCTGAGACAGCGGCCGTCGCTGCCGGCGCGCTGATGGGGTATCACCGGGTGCCGGGTCCGTAGTCGTCCTTGCGGTCGCCACGCGGGGTGGTCCGACAAACGCTGCCAGGGGAGCTATACAACCCAAAGTCACGCAGAGTCATTGTCACTGACCCATCTGCGCACCTACCGTGAGTTCCTGCCGACGTGATAGTTCGGCGGTTCCCCAGGATGCAGGATTGAGAACGATGGATGAAGATCTCCAGGAGACCGGCTACAGCCGACGGGTCGGTCAGCGCCTTCGCGCTATCCGACGACAAAAGCGTCTCTCGCTCCAAGAAGTCGAGATCAGCTCGACCGAAGAGTTCAAGGCATCTGTGCTCGGCGCCTACGAACGCGGTGAACGTGCAATCTCTGTCCCGCGGTTGCAGCGCTTGGCCAGGTTCTACAACGTCCCGGTCGATCAGTTGCTGCCGGACGATGGCCCAGACTTCGGTCTGGGTGACCAGCCCGAACCCGTGGCTGACCTCAGCCCGTTCCGTAACGGCGCTGTGCTGCCGGTCACCATCGATCTCACGCGGCTGGAAGCGCTGTCTGGCCCCGAGGCTGACATGCTCAACCGCTACTTGACCATGATCCAGGTGCAACGCCAGGACTTCAATGGTCGTGTCCTGACGGTGCGGCGCGAAGACCTCGGTGCCATTGCCTGCATCCTGGGCGTACAGGTCGAGAGTGCTGCCCCTCGGCTCAGCGATCTTGGCTTGGCGTACGTCCCGGCCCGCTAAGTCTAGATTCACCGCTCTTGGCGGACGTCGGTGTCGAGGCGGTCGTGACCGCTGTGCTGCGGGCGGCGTTCTTAGGCTTGCATTCCGGTCACGTGCGGTTGGGAACCGGAGGCAACGCGAATTCCTGGCCGGGGTAGATCAGGTCCGCATTTGAACGGTCCACCAGGCGGTCGCGGTTGGTCTCGACCAATGTGGCCCAATAGATTGCGATCTCTGCATCGTTGGGGGCTTGGCCCCAGCTATCGGAGAGCGTCTCCTCGGCAATGTGCCAGAGATGATCACCCGGCTGGGCAACCCAACTGTCCTTTTGCACGCGTGGCGTGGCGTCGTTGCCCACATCGAAGGGTGCGAGTTCGAACTCGAAGGACGAGAGTGTGGCGGTCTGTGACGGAGGAGCTGAGTCGCGCCGTTCGGCGAGGACCGCCGTTTCAGGCCCTGGGGCTGCTGGCGACTCAGCGGCCGGCGCAGCGTTTGCATTGGCCGTTGCGATGACCGGTGTGGTGCCTGGTGCGAGGAGCGGCGTCACCGCAACGGTGAGGCCTGCCGCAGTCGCGGTCAGCCCGGCCGCCGATGCAAGAATTGACCGCAGAAACCTTGGTGTGACCCGGTCGACAACGGTTACGGCGCGGCCTGACGGTGCGCTCCTGATGAGTGCACCAATGACTGTGGCCAGGACCAAGTACCAGCCGATCAGGATTCCCATCACGCGAAGGATCGAAACAATTGCGGCCGCCGGCCCGACCTTGTTGATCCAACGAATCCACTGCCCCGGTTTGGGTGGTGTCGACAACTCACGAGTCCCGACGTGGTGCAGGACCCACAACGAAGCGGCCAGGCCAATGGCCCAACCAATGAGGACGGCCGTCTTTCTCACGTGCCCGCCACCGGCTCCGGCAGCCGCTCACCGGTCGAGTGGATCAGGACGAGGTCGTGGCAACCGTCACGCTCAACGGCCTCGATGTGGGTCGCACCAGCGTGTAGCGCGCTGGCTGGTACCTCTAACGCTCCGCCGGCGGCGGTCCAGGCTGCGAATACGAAGACAGCACCGGTTGTGGGCCGCAGGATGGCGGGAGTGAAGCGTCCGTCACAGTCCCAGTCGTCGATGGCAACGACGTCGCCAGGATCCCCGGCCTGGAACCAGGTGTCGTTGACTCGCAGCACATTTGCGTAGATCTCGATCTTGTCATCGCACCCGTTGCCGTCGATGTCGAAGGTGCCGGCCGGGCACCCATGCCGAACCACTTCGGGTAGGGCATCCGCAAGCGATGTTGGCCGCGTTGCAGCCGCCGCCGATGGCGGCTCAGCCGGAGGCGAGGTCGGCGTGGTGGCGGAGTCAGCCGCGACGGTGACCGCCACGCTGTTATGTATTGACAGCGCGGCGAGCCCGCTGGCAATCAACACCAAGGCGCCCAGCATGGCCGCAACCAATGCGCGTTTGGATTGGGTTGCGGCGCGAATGGGCTGGACGCGGTCTCGCCACGTTCTTGTGCTCTCGAGAGCGGACGACGTTGGCCGCACGAGTCGGCCTGTGGTCATAGCCAAGTCCGGCGATGTTGCCGGCCTGTCGGCGGCAGGCAATGGGGGAGGGTCCGTGCATCGACCGTTCGCCTCTTGGGCGATCGAGCCAGGGACATTGGCCAATCTACGGGCAATGTCGATGGCGTTCGCTCCCGGCGCTCCACATGCCGCTGCCACATGAGCAAGCGCATTGTGTTGGCGCCGAGCGCTCCGTGCTGAGCTGGTTAGCGCGTCGATGAGGTCGCCTACCGCAGCCATGTCGGCGGCAACTGCGTCAGCCGTCGCCTGGCTTGCCTCGGAGAACGAGCACAGCGTGGGGCGTCGAGAGGCGCCGATGATGACATGGTCGGGAGCTAAGCGTTGGTGGCTGGGCCCCGCCGCGTGGAGGTCGGCAAGGACGCCAGCGATCGACCCCATGTTGGCTGGATGTAAATCGGCGAGGGTGACAGATCCGGCATGGTCGGTGGTTAGCTCGTCGTGGCCGACGCCCGTTGTGTATTCGATGACATCTATGACACCAGGATGGCGCAGCGACCCCAGTGCGTGAGCCTCACGCTGCAGAGCACTGCGCTGTGCGGGTTCGGTGGCGCGCTTGACCACGACGAGCTGTCCAGATCGTTGTTCCTGGCGGATTCGCGCCGTCATGTCCCGCGCCCCCGAAAGTGGCAGATACGGAAACATACGGAAAAGCATCAATACTCGTCAAGATGTCCTGGTGGTTGGTTCAGCGCGGAGGCGTGGGCGCGACAAAGGTGACGGTCCAAAGTCGGCCGCTGTGAGGGAGTAAAACTGTTAGCGAGCGTCCATGGCCACGTAGTCACGAGTCTCAGGCCCGACATAGAGTTGACGGGGTCGAGCGATACGCGTATTACGTTGGAGCATCTCGTCCCAATGCGCCAGCCAGCCAGGTGCGCGGCCGATGGCAAACAACACCGTGAAGATGTCA
>CAWKYX010000120.1:0-9999 GCA_963854265.1 Acidimicrobiia bacterium | reverse complement strand
CGGATGAAGAGTTCGATGAACGCTTGCAGCCGTGGGTCGTCCAGTCCATCGAGTTGGACCTGGGCACCCCAAGCCGACGCCACGACGGCGGAGGGCAGGTCATCGACCGGGCTCACGAGGATATGTGACTCGTTGTTGGCTTGGGCTGCGAGGACCGATGCGTCCAAGTCAGGCGAGTACGCGATCCAGACGGCGCCGTGCTCCATCGAGTGAACAGCTCGCTCGGTAGGGACCACCACCGTGTAGTAACCGCAAGCCTGCCAGAAACCGTTGTGGTCGCCGCCGACAGGCGGGACCATTGGGTAGGACAGTTCGCCCTGGCGATGCGCCGTAGAGATGTCGTCCTCATCGGTGAGCACAAGGCCCTCGATGCCCGGGGATTCTGCCGCGACGGGGCCGGCGTCGTCACCGTCTGATGAACAACCGGCGGCGACAACCAAACACGCCAGCAAGACCAAGATGAGTCGGACAAACATGCGACGCTCAGCCGGCCCAGGAGATGTCAGACCTGATGACGCACCCGGAAACCGCGATCATGGCGGTCGAGCGCCAGCAGGACTGGGCTATGACGCTGGAGCAGTGATGGTCCGCTGAATGTGAGTGGTTTCTCGGCACGCACCAAGGCTAGTCCGACTGCAGAAATCTTCGCGCCAGCACGAACAACGGCCCGCATCGCCGCAATCGGCGTACGCTCAGAGAATGCGGAGCACAACCGTTCTCAAGGCCTTCGGAGCCGGAGCATTCGCTGCCACTGCCGCAACGCTGGTGGCGGAGCGTCTCATGTTGCGGCGAGTAGCGGCGACTCCCGCGCCGCCGGGCTGGCGAAACCCGACCTGGCCCGCGGGCACCCAGGTGATGGTGCCGACCGATGATGGCGCTGAGCTTCTCGTCGAGACCACAGGCCCCGACGATGGCCGCACCGTCATGTTGATCCACGGGCTCTCAGGTGACCACCACTCCCTCGGCCTAGTCGCCACGGGGCTGGCCGCAAGAGGCTTCCGAGTCATAGGGCTCAACCAGCGCGGCCACGGTGGATCGACCGTCGGAACAGAAGGCTTCGGTCCCGCCCGCCAAGGCGTCGATGTGGGACAGGTCCTCGCTGCCCTCGACTTGCACGATGTCACGCTGGTTGGCCACTCAATGGGTGGCCTGGCATCGATGTGTCTTATGACGCTGCGGCCCGAGACAGGCGCAGAACGAGTGGCCTCGCTGGTCCTGGTGGCGACCCTTGCCGAGGCCGTACGATCGGATCGCCAAAAAGGCCTCCAGATCGGCGAAACCAACTTCTATCGCGGTCTCGCGCAGCACCCGGTTCACGGCCCCGCCCTCGCCCGTGCGATCTTCGGTCGCACTCCTTCTCGAGCAATGCTCGATGACGTCATGGCCGTTGGGCTCCGCTGCCCCCTCGAGACACGGATCGGCGCAGCTCTTGGCATGATTGGCTACGACATCCGCGACAAACTCAGCCACATCGATCGACCCACAACGGTCATCTGCGGCACGAGAGACCTCCTGACCAAGCCTCGGGAGAATCGCGACATCGCGGCCGCAATACCGGGTGCGTCCTTCGTCTCGGTTCCCGATGCGGGTCACATGATCATCTGGGAAGATCCAGCTGCCATCATCGATGCCGTCTCTGACTTGGCTGGAGCGAACCGCACCTCCACCAACGCCTGACACGCCTCGTGGCGCGCTTCCCTACCGAGATCGATCGAGACATTGCCCGATTGGCGGTACCCGCGCTCGGTGCGCTGATCGCTGAACCGCTCTATGTGTTGGCCGACACAGCAGTTGTGGGCCATCTCGGCACCCCTCAGCTCGGCGGGCTGGCTCTGGCGGGCCAGGCACTCCTGAGCGTGCACGCGATCTCGATCTTCCTCGCCTACGGCACCACCGCTGCGGTCTCGCGATTGTTGGGCGCAAACCAACAGGCCGAGGCGGCCCGCCAAGCGATTCAAAGCATCTGGTTGGCGCTGTTCATCGGGATCGCCGGGGCCGGCCTGTTGTGGGCGCTCGCCGATCCGATCCTCAGCGTGTTGGGCGGAGAAGGCGAAATCCTCGACCACGCCCGCCGCTACCTGTTGCTGAGCTTGCCTGGTCTCCCCGCAATGCTGATCTCGTTGGCGTGTGTTGGTTACCTCCGGGGCTTGCAGGACACGGTCCGACCGCTGATCGTGGCCGGCGTCACAGCAGTTGGAAACCTGGTCCTGGAGCTTGTGCTTATCTACGGCTTTGACCAAGGTGTCGGCGCATCGGCGTTGTCGACGGTCGCTGCGCAGTGGGTGGGAGCGGCCCTGTACCTCAAGTGGGTTCGTGCCGCGGTTTCAGGTCAGGAGGTCTCGCTTCGACCTCAGCTGGCAGCGGTCCGCCGCCAGCTCGTCGTGGCCGGCGACCTGTTCTTGCGGACTGCAGCACTACGGGGATCATTTACGATCGCTGTTGCGGCGGCAGCGCGCATTGGCAGCATCGATCTCGCGGCCCACGAGATCGCGTTCCAGCTTTGGTTCTTGATGGCGTTGTCGCTCGACGCCGTCGCCATCGCCGGCCAAGCCCTCATGGGTCGGTTCCTGGGCGCGGATGACACCGATGGCGCGCTGCAGGTAGGCCGTCGAATGATTCGCTGGGGTATCGCCACGGGCACCACTGCCGGTGTCATGGTGCTTGCCGTCAGACCATTCCTGCCAGAGTTATTCAGCAATGACGCCGCGGTGGTCTCACTCACCGGGTTCCTGCTCATCCACCTCGCGTTGCTGGGGCCGATCTCGGGCCTGGTCTTCGCGCTCGACGGCATTCTGATCGGCGCCGGTGACATGCGTTTTCTGGCGGGCGCCATGCTCGGCGCCGCTGCCCTCTTCATTCCGTTGGTGCTGCTGGTGCCGGCACTCGACCTCGGCATCGGGTGGGTTTGGGGGTGCCTCTGGGTCCTGATGGTGGCCCGAGCGATCCCACTCATGTGGCGATTCAGTCGTCGGTCCTGGCTCGTGACCGGCGCGGTGCGGTGACCAGAACAGGAATGCTCGAACGTCAGCGGCCGCTGCTCACTCCACAGGGAGCTCGATCGCCGTCACAATGACGCCGTCCACGCTGGCGTAGGTCCCGCTGAGGGTGGTGAGCGGGCCATCACACAAAATCCGCGCCTCGAACCGCCTCTCGCCGGCATCGAACTCGATGTGAGCGTCTTCGAATCCCAGCCAAACCCGCGCAATGGGGTACCAGACCTTGTAGACGGATTCTTTGGCGCTAAAGACCAGACGATCGGGGTGAGCAACACCGATCACCGAACTCCGGCTCTCGGCGATCCAGCGCTGTTCGGCCTCGTTGGCGATCCGGCTCAGAACCCCACCGGGGAGTGGCTCGTCAGGCTCTGCATCAAGGCCGATCCCGGCGATCTCGTGCGACCGAGCCACCGCCGCTGCAGCAAATCCGCTGGTGTGGGTGATCGCCCCGACGATCTCGACGGGCCAGAGGGGCTCGCGTTTCGAACCGGTGAGAATCGGTGACGGCTCGACCCCTAGATCGATGAGGGCCTGACGCGCACAACGGCGCCCCATGACCCAGTCCCACCAGCGCCCCGCCACCACCTTCCCGAGCGCTTGACGCTCTTCGGGCCACAGCGCGGATTCGTCGACCATCTCGGAGCGGGTCTCCACAACAGCGACAGCATCCGAGAACAAGTCACGCAGTGCAGCGGGCGTCGTCACGAGGCCGACCGTAGCCGGGCGGACGAGAGGGAGATCAGAAGTCGCACCGGGCCAACCCAAACTCACGCTTGAGGTCCTCCCACGCTTCGCCATCTACGCGAACCGATGCCAGTGCAAGCTCCAGGAGCTCATCACGCGGGACAACCAGAGAGAAAATGCGCAAGATCGGCTCGTCGTTGACGATCCAGCTGACGACATTGCGGATCTGGCCGTCGCCACCAATATCGGCGCTCACTCCGGGGAACCCACCAACATCGACGACCTCGGAGGCACTAGCCCGAAACCGGAACGCCTGCATGGCCTCGAACGAGCCAGCCGAACCCAACACGGTGATCTGGTCAACCAGTGAGCCATCGTCGGCGCGGCGCTGATAGTCAAGCGCGAATCGGAGCTCGGCCCTGCCCTCAACTTCGTACAGGTCGCCCAACCAATCAAAGCCGGGCGGAAGCGCTGAAAGTTCGATCTCAGCGGAGTCTTCGCTGGTACGAACCGACTTGGCCAACTCGACCAGATCGAGGTCTTGGTCGCCGCGCGCCACCAGCTGAATCGTCCGGCCAGTCTCGGAGCGATAGCTCAAGACCCGACCCGAGGCCATCTTGAGGTCCCCAACCAGCAGGCCGTCGGCGCCGCCGATTCGGCCGGCAGCTCCATCCACGATCACATCCTCAGTCTCGCCCAGCGGCAAATCCGACAACGGTCCGGCTTCCAGCAGCGCTGCCACAGCAAGCCCGCCCAATAGCCGCAACCTCACCTCAGCCGGCCGCCCGGGCATTGAGCACCTGGTTGACGACCTTGCCGTCTGCCTGACCCTTCGTGGCCTTCATGATCTGGCCGACGAAGAATCCTTGAACCTTCTTGTCGCCCTCGGTGAAGCGGCCCCACTCGACGGGGTGGTCGGTGATCAGCTGATCGACCAACAACTCGAGCTCGGCGGTATCCATCGCCTCAAACCCAAGCCCGGCAGCAATCGCGGCCGGATCGCCGCCAGACGCAGCCAGGACCCCGAGCACCGTTTTCGCCTGCGTGCTCGACAGCTTGCCGGCGGACTCGAGGGCCAGGAGGCCGGCGAATGCCGCAACCGTCAGCGCCCCGGCACCGTCAGCCAGGTTGTTCGTGAGGTGTTTGGCAGCAGACTCACCGTTGGCTCCGGCTTGGACAACGGCCAGCGCGAGTTCATCTTGGCCACGTTCGACCAACAGCGCGGCGTCACGAGCATCGACCCCAGCCACATCGACGAGCGCAGCGCGTCGAGCCTGAGGCAAGGTCGGCATC
Source organism: Acidimicrobiia bacterium (assembly GCA_963854265.1). Lineage (GTDB taxonomy): Bacteria > Actinomycetota > Acidimicrobiia > Acidimicrobiales > UBA8592 > CAWKYX01. The sequence continues at coordinate 5,026 of CAWKYX010000120.1, read as the reverse complement.
GCCGCGTCGATCGCAGCGACGGCCTCTGGAGTCGGGTCGAGCGGCAACAGGTCGGGTTCGGCGAAGTAGCGGTAATCCTCGGCATCTTCTTTGGATCGACCAGGGCGGCTTCGGCCGGCTGCCTCGTCCCAATGGCGCGTTTCTTGGCGAGGCGCATCGCCATTGTTGTACAGATCGATGTGACGGTGAGCTTCGTAATCGATGGCTCGGCCAATGGACCGGATCGAGTTGATGTTCTTGATCTCGCACCGGGTGCGCAATGCATCGCTTCCGACCGGTCGAACCGACACGTTCGCGTCGGCACGCATCGACCCTTCCTCCATCTTGGCGTCCGACACCCCAGTGGCGAGCAGGATGTCGCGGAGCTCGGCCACATAGGACTTCGCGTGCTCGATTGTGTGGATGACGGGGGCCGTCACGATCTCAACCAGGGGGACCCCGGCGCGGTTGTAGTCAACGAGCGAATAGTCGGCGCCGCTGATGCGTCCGTCACCACCGACATGGGTGGACTTACCCGTGTCCTCTTCGATGTGTGCACGCTCGATGATCACGACGAAACCATCTGCGAGCTCCAGGCGACCGTCGGTGTTGGTGGGGAGGCCGTACTGAGTGACCTGGTAATCCTTCGGCATGTCCGGGTAGAAATAGTTCTTCCTGGCAAAGACCGATGGGTTGACATCACAGCCGAGTGCCCTTCCCAACCGCATCGCATAGTCGATCGCTGTCGCGTTCAGGACGGGCAACGAACCGGGCAGACCAAGACATGTCGGGCACACGTTGGTGTTGGGTTCGGAGCCGAACTGATTGGGGCACCCACAGAAGAGTTTCGTGGCCGTGCCGAGCTCAACATGGACTTCGAGGCCCACCACGAGCTCCCAGCCATCGGGTAGGTCTCGTTCTTCGCTCATCGCAGGGCCTCCAACGCCGCTGCAACCCGGAACATGACCGTCTCGCCCTGGGCCGGCGCAAGAACCTGCACGCCGACGGGCAGGCCATCAGACCCGACACCAAACGGCACCGACATTGCCGGGTGGCCCGTGAGGTTCGAGGGAATCGTGCAGACGTCGTTGACGTACATCGTCATTGGGTCCGCGGTCTTGTCGCCGAACGGGAATGCGGTGCAGGGCGAGGTCGGTGACAACAAGACATCGAAGTCCTCATACGCCTTGTCGAAGTTCTCCAGAATCAGGGTCCGGACCTTCTGCGCCTTACCGTAATAGGCGTCGTAGTAGCCGGCAGACAGGGCGTATGTGCCCAACATGATGCGACGTTTCACCTCTTCACCAAACCCGCTGGTGCGTGTGGCCGTGTTCATTTGGGCCACATTGGCGCCGTCGACACGTTGACCGTAGCGAACGCCGTCATATCGACTGAGGTTGCTTGAAGCCTCGGCGGGAGCCACGAGGTAGTAGGCGGAGAGGCCGTAGATTGCAGCAGGAATCGAGACCGGGCTGACGTGGGCGCCCGCGGCGCCGAGGGCATCGGCGGCTGCTTGTGTGCGAGCCAACACGTCGGGCGCGATGCCTTCGATGCCGTCGCCCATCATCTCAGAGATCAGGCCAATCCGGAGGCCTTCAACACCACGAGCGAGGTCGCTCGAAGCAGACGCAGCGGCGCTGGGGATCGACGTCGAGTCCAACGGATCGTGACCCGAAATCGTGTCGTGGACCAACGCGGCATCGGCAACGGTGTGTGCGAAGGGCCCGATCTGGTCGAGCGAACTGGCGAAGGCGATGAGGCCGTAGCGAGACACCGCCCCGTAGGTCGGCTTGACCCCGACCACGCCGCACAGTGCAGCCGGTTGGCGGATTGAGCCACCGGTGTCGGACCCAAGCGCTACCGCAGCGAAACCGGCGGCGACAGCGGCAGCGCTTCCGCCGCTCGACCCACCAGGAACACGTGACGTGTCATGAGGATTTCGCGTCGGGCCGAACGCCGAGTTCTCGGTGCTGCTGCCCATCGCAAACTCGTCCAGGTTGGTCTTGCCGACCACCACGGCGTCAGCAGCCGCGAGACGCTCCACAACAGTGGCGTTATATGGGGGCTCCCAACCTTCGAGAATTCGTGACGAGCAGGTCGTGGGTACGCCCCTGGTGCACATGTTGTCTTTGAGTGCGACCGGAACGCCCGCCATTGGCCCGACGGGCTCCCCCGCTGCGACGCGGCGATCGATCTCGTCGGCAGACGCCATCGCCTGCTCTCGCATGATGTGATTGAAGGCGTGGATTTCGGACTCGGTTTGGTCCACCCGCGCCACGTGGGCGTCAAGAATCGACCGTGCCGATTGTTCGCCAGCTGCAACCGCTGCTGCGATGGCCGTCGCGCTCTGCGGCGATTCGGGAACCAGGCTCATGGCTCTTCTCCCAAGATCCGGGGCACCCGAAACTGGCCCCCCTCAGACGCGGGAGCCTGGCCAAGGACCTCATCGCGATCAAGCGTTGCAGTGACCACATCGGCGCGCACAACATTGCGCAGCGGCACGGTGTGCGCCATGGGTTCGACATGATCGAGATCCAAGGCCTCGACATCGGCAGCGTGCTCGAGCACATCGCCCAACTGTTCGGTGAACAACTCGAGTTCGTCCTGGCTGAGCTCGAGTCGGGCGAGGTAAGCCACGTGGGCCACCTCTTCGGGCGATATCCGCTTCGACATGGGGGCTAAGGCTACTGGCGCACTCCCCCTGATTACTGTCGTTCCCGTCGCCGCGACGACGAGGCACCCTGAACCCTCCGAGCAGCGTTGAACGACGTACCATCGCGCAGGTGGCCACGACACACGAGTTCCTCAGTCCCAATTGGATCACCGCGGCAGTCGCGCTGCGAGACGAATATGCAGACCGGTTGCCCGAGTCACCCACCCCGGTACGAATGAACCTGATCATCACCGAAGTCCCCCACGGCGACGAAGCCAAAATCGAGGCATCGATCGACACGGGACAGACCGGCCTACTCCCCCAGTTCGGTCACTTGGAGAACCCCGAGCTCACCGTCACCATGGACTACGCCGTGGCAAAGTCACTGTTCGTCGAGCAAAACACCGAGGCCGTCGGCCAAGCCTTCTTCGGGGGCCGCATCCGCGTCGATGGCGACATGTCGCGCATCTTTTTACTGCAGTCGATCGAGCCCAGTGTCGAGCACCAAACGCTCGCTCGCGAAGTCAACGACCGCCTCCTCGCGCTGACGGACTGAGACCCCACACCCGCGGTGACTAACGGCCGAGCCTGGGCTTCAGGTCAGTTGCTTGCGAGCGCTTCGCTGGTGATGATGCGGACGCAGCTGCCAAAGAACACGGTCGTCCCTGCGGGCGGATCCGTCGCGATCACTTGCGTATCGGCTGGCCCGTCAGTCTCGCCGATGCAGACACCAGCACCTTTCAAGGTGTCAACAGCAGTCGATATGTTGTTCCCCGCGACGTTCGGGACGACGATCGGCTCGGGGCCGCGCGACACCGTGAGGGTGACCGAACTGTCTCGTTCGAGCTCTGTGCCCGCCGGGGGGTCGATCGACGTCACCAACCCCTCGGCTACCTCGTTGGAGTAGACGTCGACCCGGTTGGCAACGAGTCGGTCCAACGCGAGTTGGGAATCTGCCTCGGCATAGGTGAGCCCTACGAGTCCCTCCGGGACGAGGCGCTGCGCAGGCCCCTGCGAGATGACGAGATCGACACCGTCGCCCTTGGGCAGTTGGGGTCGAGTCTCGAGGACCTCGATGACGGTGCCGGGAAGCGAATCTTCGTCAATGCGCTCCGTGAGCTTGCCCACCGTCAGGCCCACGCCTTCGAGAAACAGCGTGGCATCAGCAAGCGGCAACCCCACGAGTTGGATCGGGACGTTCTTGAGCTCGCTGCCTTGCGAAACAAAATAGGTGATCACACCGCCCTCGATAAGGTCGGTTCCGCCTTCTGGCTGGGTCCGGAGAATAGTGCCGGCGGCGCTGTCGTCGAGCCTGTCGAACGCTTCGCGGAGCTCCCAGAAGTCGTCGACCTCTTGGGCGAACTCCTCCGGTGTCATGCCCTCGGCCTCGGGTATCAGTTGGATGGGTACGTCCGAGCCGGTCTGGGCGACATAGGCGCCCACCCCGGCACCTGCTACGAGCAACGACATCAGCAGCATCCACGGCCAGCGCCGCCGCGAACGCTGGGCCTCGGGGGAATCGGCCCTGCTGACCGAGGTCGAGGCGCTGACGGCTCCACCCGTCCAGCGACGGCGGCCGCGTCCTTCGGACTGGGGAGTCGGCGCCTCGGACGGGACCGTGCCCACCATTGTCTGGTCTCGGTCGTCAACACTGAGCGGATCGAAGGAGATGGCACCCGCGAGAGGTAGCGCTTCGGGCCGAGGGAGATCTCCGGCCGCGGCCATCAACGCGACATGAAACTCCCCAGCATCGGGTCGTTCGTCGGGATCGATCCGCGTCGCTCGCTCGACGGGGCCGCGCAACGCTCCGAACCGGTCGTCGAGTTCGACCGGCTGATCCACCCGCGCCATCAGCGTCCCGATAGGGGTGTCGGCGTCGTAAGGCAACCGCCCGCTGATGGCTTCCACCATCACCAATCCCAATGAGTAGACGTCACTCTTGGCACTCACGCTCTTGCCCTGAGCCTGTTCGGGCGACGCGTACCGGACCGTCCCCAACACTGCCCCGGCGGGTTCGGTAGCCGATGCTTCAGCGAGTGCCTTCGCCAGTCCAAAGTCAGCGATGCGGACGTTGCCATCGCTGTCGAACAACAAGTTGCCGGGCTTGATGTCTCGCTGCACCACACCCTGCCGGTGGGCGTACTCAAGCCCATGGGTGGCGCCCAATGCCACGAGTAGGGTCTGGGAGATAGTGAGATCACCCTGTTGATCGAGCATCGACCGAAGGCTTCCACCGCCCAGATATTCCGTGACCAAGAAGGGCACTTCGTCCTCGCCCCAGTCGTGCACTGCCACCACGTTGGGATGACTCAACGAAGCTGCGGTTCGGGCTTCGGCGCGAAAGCGGCGCAGGAACACTTCGTCGGCGGCCAACGCTCGGTGCAGTACCTTCAC
>CAWKYX010000119.1:0-10095 GCA_963854265.1 Acidimicrobiia bacterium | reverse complement strand
GCCTCAAGATCCTCAAGAGCCCGGTCCGAACGCCTGTGGCCAACACGTTCGCCGAACGATGGATCGGAACCATCCGTCGCGACCTCCTCGACCGGACCATCGTCTGGAACCAACAATAACTCGAACAGCTCGTCGTCGACTACACCGACCACTACAACGAGCACCAACCCCACCGCTCACTCGACCAACGACCACCACTGGCTGCCGAGGCGCCGCCGCCAGTGCAGGGGCGTCACCTTCGGGTCGTGAAATCAACCCGCTGCAACGGCATCATCAACGAATATCAAAACGCAGCCTGAACAGGCACGACGCAATACTCGCCCCCCACACGGATCCGACGACTCGCGTCGAGACCCCAACGCGCAGCGGCAGGACAAATCCGTGTGGGTCGAGACCAAAACTATCCGCCACACCGACGGCACCATCAGCACCATCAGCACCATCAGCACCATCGACCTCTACGCCAGCGGCGGTCAGATCGGTATCGGCCGTCTCGTTGACACCGGCGACCTCGAGTTCATTCCGCTCCCCCGAGTACGAACTCATCGCAACACCGGCAAAGACAACAAGTTCCGGTGGTACAACGACCACCGACTCCCCGACTGGGCCGACTGGGCCGACAGCGGAACCGTCACCGTCCGGCTCCACACCAACAACGAAGACCAACGACGGGGCTTCAACCGCACCGAGAACGTCCGACCCATCCCACCAGCAGATCCCGATTTCGCTCGGCTCTACGCCCGACGTAACGACGCCGAGTCCATCAACCGCCACCTCGACGACACCCTCTGGCTCGGGCGGGCCCACTCCATCGGACACGCCCGACAACACCTCAACCTCATCGGCTTTGCCCTCGCGGTGAACAGCGTCGCCATCCACGAACACCGCCGACGCCGAACCGAACCCATCGCCGCCTGACCAACACGCCGCCCACACCACCGGCGGCACCACCGCGCCCGCACCCGACCGCTCAGCCCCAACACGCCAGCCAACCACTACCTCAAGCGCCCACCAACGCACCCAACGAGGCCCGACACCAGCCCACCACTAACCTCAACCGCTGACCGGGAGTTTCGCGCCGCGAATTCTCCCGGCCCCGCCCCCGTCGGGCCGGTAGAAAACCCCGAACCCCCAGCTCAGATGGGGTGCGCGATCAGGGTTGGGAACAGATTTCGTCGATTTGGGAACGCGCGCCATCCTGTCGAGCAGATCCAGCCGCCACTCGGAGGAGCCGACTCAGCTGTCTTCGTGCTCTGCTCCGTCCATCACCTTGACTCCAGTGGTGATCTGGCCGTTTTGGCCGCTTCTGGCCGCCTTTCGCCAAACGAGTGCGGCGTGGAGTTGGGGTCACCGGTGCCTGCTTCGACGGCCTGGAGGCGGGCTTCGAGTTCGACCCGATCCCGGTACTGGCCGCCAATATCGAGGATCATTTTCGCGGCCCGTAGCCGGGTCTCAGCCCGTGGGTCGGTGAGAGCTGTCTCGATGGCGTCAAGCGCGCTTAATTGCAGGCTGGTGAACCGGTCGGCGGTCTCCTTGATGAGCTGATCGCGTGCGTCGACGACTTTGTCTCGGAACGCGGGTTCCATGAGGCGTCGACGCACGGTGCGCTCCGAGACGCCGGCGCGTCGGCCGGCCTCACCCTGGGTGCAGCCCTGGGCCAGCGCATTGGCGATCAGCGGGTCCTGGTCGTCCTTCATGTCACTGCTCCTTAGGCGCGCCAGCGATGTCACGCGAGGCAAGCAACGGGCGCACTACTTCGTAGACCGCGGCTGCACCCTCGACAAGCCCTCGGTTGAACGCTGTCTCGGTGTCGATTCGCTCAAACCAATCCGCCTCCGGGTCTAGAGCGGCGCAGCGAACCATCAGGAACGAGTGAAGACTCGGTGCGATATCGACGAGGTCAAATGAACGGCCCAAATCGCCTTCGCAGTGGCGACTGACCCCGCGGAGTTCGCGTAGGGATGCGGCCTCGCGCGCCCAGTCCGCAAGTGTCCGATTACGTGCTTCCACTTCGCCCCGCTCTGTCCGAATTCGTCTCGAAACGTTGGCCACGAGGGCTGTGGGCTTCAAGTGAGAGGCCAACATAGCCGCCACTAGGGCCACCATTCCTGCCAGCCCAGATCTCGCGCACCTAGCTGGTCGGGTTGATTCGTCGCAAAGGTTTCTCAATCGTCGCTTCAACTGCCGACTCGTCGGTCAGTCTGGCGAGAACGATCTCCGTTGCCCATTCGTCTTTCAGCGCACTACCGAGCTTCAGCCCGTTCGTCGCCCATGCGGCTAGCGCATCCGCTTCAGCCCTCGGGGCCGGCTCCCCGAGCAACGCACCGAACTCAGCTGAGTCAACCGTGATGTAGTAGTTGCTGCGTTGGCCTGTACGCGAGCGGATGGGTGCGAGTCGACCGGCGAGCTCGACTTCGTCCCGCTACGAAGGTCGCGTACCCACCGCAACGGCACCACAGGACAGTTCCGTTGGTACAACGACTACCGCCTCCCGGCCTGGGCCGGTGCAGGCTCTGTCACTGTTCGGCTTCACGGCAACGCCGAAGACGACAAACGGGGCCTCAACCGGACCGAGAACGTGCGACCCATCGCCGCCGACGACCCCGACTTCGCCCGACTGTACGCCCGCCGAAACGACGCCGAGTCCATCAACCGACACCTCGACGACACCCTGTGGCTCGGCCGAGCCCACTCCGTCGGGCACGCCCGCCAACACGTCAACCTGATCGGCTTCGCCATCAGCGTCAACAGCGTCGCCGTTCACGAACACCGACGACGACGCGACACCGCCATCGCCGCCTGAACGTCTCGCGGCACCCCGAGCCGCACCGTCGCGCCTGCGCGGCCACCCCCAGGTTGAAACCCTCGGCGATTTGCCCTCAACGCAGCCCTACCGGCGACTGACCGGCCAAAGCCTCGCTCTACACTTCACCCGCCGAGGGTTTCGCGCCGCGAATTCTCCCGGCCCCGCCCCCTTGAGTAACCACTTGTAACAGTCACTTACTAAGTCCGAAAGGCCTGGTCAAGGGATTTGGTCGAAGAAGCAGCGACTTTGACTGCCTCGTCGTCACCCAATGTGGTCGCCAAGATATGCACGCCGCCACGGAAATCAGCCACCACATCGAGATCCACAATTGCCGCAATCCGAGCAATCGCGGCATCTCCCGGGTCACCCAGATCGCTGGTCAGGTCCGCCATCAGCGCCACCAAACGCGGCAGGAAACCGCGGTACAGCACGGAAAGGCGATAGCTATCAGTGCCCGCATCGGCTGTGGTAGCAGCAACGATGTCGAACGCTCGGGCCCAGCCGGCAGTCGGTGCGCCAACATGGCGCCGAGCATTGAGCGCCGGCGAGTCGGGAAGTGCATCGGCCCAAAGTTGGGCATGCCAGCCATGGTGGCGACTGTGCGTGGCCAAATGTTCGACCGCCGCCGAAGATGTCATCGACTCGGCCCAGCGGCCCTGGACGGCGAAGAGCTCGGCCGACACCCATGACAGGGCACCGACTCGGACAGCGAGTTGTTCGATGGTCTTCATGGCTCCAGGCGCAGCCCTCGGTAGCGGTTAGTAATTGGAATTCGGCGATCACGGCCAAAGGCCTTGGGAGACACTTTCGGGCCCAGCGGGTTCTGGCGTCGCTTGAATTCGGCGACGTCGACCAACCGTGCAATCCGGGTAACGATCGCTGCATCGTGACCTTCGGCGATCAGTTCGGCGGCAATACGATCGTTCTCGACAATCTCTTTGAGCAGAGGATCGAGCACCTCATAGGGCGGGAGGCTCTGGTCGTCGCGCTGGTCCGGGCGCAGCTCAGCCGAGGGCGCCTTGGTGAGGACGGTTTCGGGGATGAGTTCAAGGCCCACAGCACGGTTGCGCCAGCGACAGAGGTCATATACCTCCAGTTTCCAGAGGTCCTTGATCACTGCGAACGCCCCGGCTGTGTCCCCGTATAGCGTCGAGTAACCCACCGCCGTTTCCGACTTGTTACCCGTCGTGAGGACCAGCCAGTCGAGCTTGTTGGCCAGGGCCATCAGTAACACGCCACGTATTCTCGATTGGAGGTTTTCTTCGGTGATATCGGCGTCGCGACCATCGAAGGACGGAGCCAACATCTCCAGGAACGCAGCGTGGGCCGGTTCGATTTCGATGACGCGGTGATCGCAGCCAAGGTTCGAAGCGAGCTTGTCGGCATCGGAGAGGGAGCCGGGGCTCGAAAAGCGTGACGGCATCGCAACGGTGTGCACGTTGTCAGGCCCCAACGCATCGACAGCGATGGCCGCCACAAGGGTGGAATCAATGCCGCCCGACAGCCCGAGACACACGTCGGAGAACCCGTTCTTGTTGAGGTAGTCCCGAGTCCCAAGCACGAGACCGTGCCAGAGCTCGTCGTACTTCTCGCGGAGCGGCGCTAAGGGATTCACGATCGGTGCACGGTCGAGGGTCACGTTGGTGACTTCCACGAGGGGATACGGGTTACCCACAGCTGCCTCAACCGGTTCGACCTCGAAGACGAACACGCCCTCGACAAACTGCTCAACTCGGGCCACAAGTTCGCCGGCCGCGTCGAAGGCCATCGAGCCACCGTCGAAGACCAACTCGTCCTGGCCACCCACCTGATTGACATAGACGATGGGCACACCGGACTCTTTGATCCGACTGGTCAGCTGAGCTTCGCGGACGCCCATCTTCCCGGCATGCATCGGTGAGGCATTGACGTTGACGATCAGTTGGGCACCACCTGCGGCGAGCTCGGCAATGACACCGCCCGGGATCCACATGTCCTCGCAAATCGAGACTCCGACAGCGACACCGTTGATGTCATACAGGTTCAACGCGTCCGCACCGGGGCTGAAGTACCGCTCTTCGTCGAAGACGCCGTAATCGGGCAGCGCCCGCTTGTGATACACGCCGCGGATCTCGCCTTGGGCACAAATCGCAACGGCGTTGAACGCCCGCCCTGTGGGGTTGGCCACCGCCTCCTCGCCGTCGACGAAACCAACGACGGCCACGCAGTCGCCGATCTGCGCCGCCACTCGAGCCATGGCCGCCTGGACATCGTCGACAAAGGCTGACTTCAAGAGCAGGTCTTCAGGCGGATAACCGGCGACAGCCAGTTCGGGGAAGACCGCGATATCGCACCCGGCGGCGGCGGCTTGCGCATACGCCTCGAGGATTCGCGTCACGTTGCCGTCGAGGTCTCCGACGACGGTGTTGAGCTGACACGCCGCAACGCGGACAGGCCGAGACATCATCGCCGCGACCCTTGGCACCGCAGCCGCTGCCGATCGCCGCGGCCCCAGCTGGGGAACCTGATCGTGAACGAGTCCAACGCCGACATAGCGGGTCAGGGTAGTGCGGATGGCCCGACGGACCGATGTCGAATCCTTTAGCCGGTGCTGTTGTTATTCGGATGGGGTCGCGTCACAATCTCGCTAGTGTGCGGCTCGTGAGTGACCATAAAGACCTCGAAGAGGGCAGCGCATTGACCGTCGACTTCACCAAACTCTTGAAGATTGGCGACGGCGGCCATCATGTGGTGCCCGTGGCTGTCCAAGACGCCGACACCGGCGAGGTGCTGATCGTGGCCTACGCCAACGCCGAGGCGCTCGAAGCCACCCTCGAGCGGGGCGAGGCAGTGTTCTACAGCACTTCGCGCAACGAGATCTGGCACAAGGGTGCAACCTCGGGCGACACGTTGACCATCGTCGATGTCGCGGTGAACTGCGAACAAAACTCGCTCCTCTATCGTGTGCACCCCAACGGCGAGGGCGCGTGTCACACCAAGTCTGACAACGGTCGGGCTCGGTCCGGCTGTTACTACCGCACCATCACCAGCGCGGGCGACCTCCAGCTCAGCTGACATCACCCATCTAGAAGCCACAACAGGACCGCAGCGATCGCCGGGCGACACTCCGCTCAAGCCGGTACGTTTCTGCTGAGCAAGCCGAAAGGGAACCGCTGTGGCACTCGAACCGGGACCGATGCAGGTCATCAAGAACGCACTCAGCACCAAGGAAGAAGTGCTGGCCGACCTCAGCAGCCTGGACCTCTGGCCCACGACCTACGTGTCTGAACGAATGGACGAGCTGCCGCTCCATTGGCACGACGTCGACAACTGTGGGTACGTGCTCGAAGGGTCGAGCTACGTACTCGACGAGGATGGCAACCGCATCGAGCTCGGCCCCGGCGACAAGCTCGTCCTGCCGACGGGGGCAGTCCACGCCGAAGGCGAGGTGACCGAAAGAATGGTGTACATCGTCGGCATCTCGAAGGCCGAGAACCTCTTCGATGCTCTGCTACCTCTCCAGGGCCCCGAGACCAGCCCCCTCCGCAAGAAGTAGCCCACACGGTGATGACAACCGGTGACGCTCGGTGCCAGGCACCAACCGTCACCGGTTCGGCAAATAGCATCGGACGCGAAACCGCGCGCCCGAAGGCGCGCGGTTTACGACGTTCGCGAGGCAACTACGCCAGTGCGGCACCAACGGTGTTGGTCATGAGGGCGGCCACGACGTATGGGTCGGCGTTGGCGTTTGGGCGACGATCTTCGATGTAGCCCTTCTGCTCTTGCGCGACCTGCCACGGGATACGCACCGAAGCACCCCGATCCGACACCCCATAGCTGAATTGGTCGAAGCGCTCGGTCTCATGCGCTCCAGTCAGACGCTCCTCGATGCCGACGCCATAGCCGGCGAGGTGCTCCTCGAGCTTGCCAGGGGCTCCGAGCGACTCGGCAGCGGCAACAACCGCGTCATAGCCCTCGCGCATGGCCTTGGTCGAGAAGTTGGTGTGCATCCCAGCGCCGTTCCAGTCACCCTTCATGGGCTTGGCATCGATACTCATCTCGACATTGTGATCTTCACCAACCCGGTACAGCAGGTAGCGAGCGATCCAGAGATGATCACCAACCTCGAGGGTGCCCACCGGCCCGATCTGGAATTCCCACTGGCCGGGCATGACCTCGGCGTTGGTGCCCGAGATCGCGAGGCCAGCCTCGATGCACAGTGTGGTGTGCTCCTCCACGATTGGACGACCATGGATCTTCACGGCGCCCACCCCGCAGTAGTACGGGCCCTGCGGTGCCGGGAAGCCAGTGGGCGGGAAGCCCGCGGGCCAGCCGGTGCCCGGGTCGAGCATCGTGTATTCCTGCTCGAGACCGAACCACGGTTCTTGGTCGCCGTACTTGTCGAAAGCTGCCCGTGCGAGCGCACGAGTGTTGCTGGGGTGGGGGGTGGTCAGATCCGTGAGGAAGGTCTCACACATGACCAAAATATTGTCGCCACCGCGAAAGGGATCGGGGCATTGGAAGACCGGCATCAGGACGACATCGGAATTGTCGCCCGTGGCCTGGTTGGTCGATGACCCGTCGTAACCCCAGATGCCAGGGACCTCGCCATCAGCGAGGATCTTGGTCTTGGAACGGATCTCGACCGTGGGCTCGGTGCCATCGATCCAGAGGTACTCAGCCCTATACGTCACTGGGGTCTCCACTCACTCTTGATTCTTGTCGGTCAGGTGCTCTCGTTGGACGGTCGGAACCTTACGTCGCCCTCGTTGACCCACGCACATTGCCGAAACAGCTGCGCAGCCGCTGAAGTGCCGCTCGATATCCTCGTCACAACCCAATCTGCTGAGATCCTATTTCGCAACCGTTACTTGTTTGTGAACGGAGCGTTAACACACCGACGTCGATCTGACGCAACCCTTCCGACCCTGCACAATGGCCCCATGGAACCGCAGCAGTCATATGTGCTTCGCACCGTTGAAGAACGAGGTGTCCGGCTGATCCGCCTCTGGTTCACCGACGTCTTGGGGCAGCTCAAGTCGCTCGCCATTTCGCCCGCCGAGCTGGAAACGGCATTCGAAGAAGGCGTGCAGTTCGACGGAAGTGCCATCGACGGATTCAGCCGAGTCCAGGAGGGCGATGTCCTGGCCGTCCCCGATGCAGCGAGCTTCGAATTGTTGCCATGGGCCGATGCCGAAGAACCAACCGGGCGCATCTTTTGCGACATCCAAAACCTCGATGGCACCCCATTCGAAGGTGACCCACGACAGGTGTTGCGCCGCAACCTGGAAGCTGCACGAGCGAAGGGGTTCACGTTCTTCACGGCGCCTGAGGTGGAGTTCTTCTACTTCGAAAGCGCGGACGACCCCACTCCCCTCGACCAAGCCGGCTATTTCGATCTCACCACACTGGATGTCAGCAGTGATCTCCGGCGCCGCACGCTTCACATGCTCGAATCGATGGGCATCCCCGTGGAGTATTCGTTCCACGAAGACTCGCCCGGCCAGCACGAGATCGACCTGCGCTACACCGAAACGCTCGACATGGCCGACAACATCATGACGATGCGTCTCGTCGTCCGAAAGATCGCGCTCGATTCGGGAATCCACGCAACGTTCATGCCCAAGCCGCTCGACGATGCCCAGGGTTCGGGGATGCACACTCATATGTCCCTATTCGAGGGCGACGAGAACGCGTTCCACGACGGCGACGACCCTCTAGGCCTTTCAACGACCGCGCGCCAGTTCATGGCCGGCGTGTTGCTTCATGCTCCAGAGTTCACCGCCGTCACCAACCAGTTGGTCAACTCCTACAAGCGGATGCTGTCGGGCTATGAGTCACCGGTATACGTCTCCTGGGCCAGCAACAATCGGTCGGCCTTGGTCCGTGTCCCGATTCACAAGCGCGGTAAGCCCACATCGGCACGCCTCGAGTACCGGGCGCTCGACTCCGCGGCCAACCCCTACCTGGCCTATTCGGTGATTCTCGCCGCCGGTCTCCGCGGCATCGAAGAGAGCTACGAGCTTCCCGCCGAAGCCCAGGACAACATGTGGACGTTGGACCGGTCGGCCGCCCGGTCGGCGGGCCTCGAGCGTCTTCCGCAGAACCTACACGAGGCACTGGACCGGATGGAGGAGTCCGAGTTGGTTCGCGAGGCATTGGGCGAGCACATCTTCGAGTGGTTCCTGCGCAACAAGCGTGCAGAATGGGCTGACTACCAGCGCTACGTCACACCCTACGAACTCGATCGTTACCTTCGGGTTTGGTAACCCCCATGGACCCTCTCCTCGTTTTCCCGGACCCTCCGCCGCCCGAGCTTGCACAGAGCTTGGACCTGGCTGGGATGGCGTGGAAGGGCGTCGCCAACGCCGTAGTGGCCGAGCAGCACGAAGAAGATCATGTCTGGGCCGGCGGCGTCGTCGTGGCCGACCAGGACCCCGATGGCGCATTCGCACTGCTTCGGGCGTTACGCAAGCGAAACCAACCGCTCGAGGCGGTGTTGTTGCTGGTCAACGGTGGCCAGCTCGGACAACTCGAGCTCCGCAACGATCTGTTCGATGACTTTTGCCTAACGCCGTTTCAACCTCGCGAACTCGAGGCACGCCTCACACACTTGTTCTTCAAGCGGGGCCACGGCACACGCGACGAGTTGATCGAACATGGCGATCTCGTGCTGAACATCGAGACGTACCAGGCTGCGATAGGTACCAAGCCCCTCGATCTCACCTACATGGAATACGAGCTGCTCAAGTTCTTGGCATCGCGGCCAGGAAAAGTGTTCACCCGAGAAACACTGTTGTCCCGAGTGTGGGGTTACGACTACTACGGCGGCGCTCGTACAGTCGACGTCCATGTTCGCCGATTGCGAGCAAAGCTCGGAGAGGAACACGCCGGCCTGATCCAAACTGTTCGATCGGTGGGCTACAGCTTCGGACAGTCGCGCTGGAGCATTTAAGGCAGGTCATCCCCCTGACACAAGCTCGGTCTGACCATTTCTGACGGCCCCGCGCGTCAGACCCGAAGGCCTCGTTCCCCTCAGCAGCCCGCGCGGATCCGTCAGAAATCCTGAGACGGCCGCACCGGGTTGATCAGCCTGGGAGTGACAGGATGCGGAACTCGATCGTGGTCGCTTCGGGGATGACATCCACACCAATGGAACCAGCGCTCCCAGTCGGGTGGGTCATGGTGGTGATTGCCACATCATTGTCACTGGCTTGGTTGATGAGATCGCTCAGCACGATCGATGATGTTGGGTACTCATCCATCACCGTCTCGAGGATCGCTCGA
This sequence comes from Acidimicrobiia bacterium, assembly GCA_963854265.1. Lineage (GTDB taxonomy): Bacteria > Actinomycetota > Acidimicrobiia > Acidimicrobiales > UBA8592 > CAWKYX01. The sequence goes on along the minus strand of CAWKYX010000119.1, from coordinate 23 downwards.
CGGTCAGTGGCTCGGGCCCCCAA
>CAWKYX010000118.1:0-10099 GCA_963854265.1 Acidimicrobiia bacterium | reverse complement strand
CCACTACAGCGGCTTGTACGAAGGGTCAGGCCGAGGCTTCATCGACTGGGTGTGCGAGCTGCACCGGCCCATGGTTGCGACCTCCCACCAGGTGACGAACATCTTGATCGAGGTCGACGGCGACACTGCTGCGAGCGAGGCGTACGTCACCGTGCGACTGCGCACCGACGACGGTTCGGGCAATCTCATCGACATCGTCGGTGCCGGCAGGTACCTCGACCAATGGTCCTATCGGGACGGCCGGTGGGCCATCGACCATCGGCAATACGTCAGCGACGTCAGCACCAACCTCCCCGCTCCAGCCAGCGATGCCCGTGCCGCACTTGCGCCGGCTGGCTCGGTCGACGTCGTGCCGAGCCACCGCGATCGGTCCGACCCCAGCTACGCCTTGTTCGGTGACGAATCGGCGTGATCAGACCCCTCCGACGGGGTCCGTCCGCCTGGGAGGGCGATCGCAGGCTTCTGCCGATGCGCGCAACCCTAGGGATCGATCGAAAGTAGGCGACCGCGGCGGCATCTGGACCGAGGCCACCGTCGCGCACGCGCTGGTAAGCCCGATGCCCTGATGCCGCGGCTTCTACCTGACGCTGCGGTCGGCGGCTTCCCAATACGGGGCACGCAATTCGGTCTTGAGGATCTTGCCGGTGACGTTCTTTGCTAGGGCATCGACGAATGCGACCGACCGCGGCAGCTTGTAGCTGGCAAGATGTTCCCGCGTGTACTCAAGCAACGATTGTTCGGCGACCTCCACACCGTCATGGAGCACGACGATCGCGTGGACCTGTTCGCCCCACCGCTCCGAAGGGATACCAATCACGGCGGCTTCAAGGATCGCCTCGTGGGCAAACAGGACATCCTCGACTTCGCGCGGATAGATGTTCTCGCCCCCGCTGACAATCATGTCCTTGAAGCGGTCGGTCACATAGACGTAGCCGTCCTCGCCGCGGTACCCCGCGTCGCCGGTATGCATCCAACCGTTGCGCAGCGCCTCGGCGCTTGCGTCGGGGTTGGCCCAGTACTCGGTCATAACCGCCGGCCCACGCGTAACAATCTCGCCGACTTCGCCGGGCGGAAGTTCGACGTCGTCGGAGCCGACGACGAGCGTCTCGAAGCCGGCAGCACCCGTTCCTGCAGATGCCAGCCACTCCGGATGATTGATGGGGTCGTGGTCGTTTGGGCGCAGGACTGTGCAGCCACTGGTTTCGGTCATGCCGAACATCTGAACGAAATCACACCCCATCACATCGATAGCCCGTGCCAACACATCAGGAGAGATGGTGGAGGCGCCATAGATGATGGTCCGGACCGACGACCAGTCCGACGTGGCGATGTCTGGGTGGTTCAGCAACATGTTGATCATCGTCGGGACGAGCAGCACGTATGTGGGTCGGTCGCGTTCGAGATGCTCGAAGATCGTCGTCGGGTCGAAAGTCTTGACGAAGATGTTGGTCGCGTTCATGTATGAAAACGCGTACCCGACGTTTGACGCGATGTGGAACAACGGCAGGCACTGCAGAAGCGAGTCGCCCGGCTGCTGAGCGAACTCCAACGACGACGAATTGATCCGTGCCCACAACGCCATGTTGGAGAGAACCGCACCCTCGGGCCGACCTGTGGTTCCGCTGGTGTAGAGGATCACGCACGGGGCTTCGGGCTCGACTGGCCCGGCTGCAATCGTCCCGGCGGCCGAGTCGAGCAACTCGTTGTAGGACGACCCGTGCCCCGCATCGCCAAGATGAACCGTGGGCACGACGTCGAGCGCCTCGGCGTGGTCGGCGAACCCCGGCCCGTGGATCAGCAGCGATGGCGAGGAGTCATCGACGAGGTATTGGAGCTCGGGGACGGCGAGCCGATAGTTGAGCGGCACCAAGATCAAGCCAGCGCGTTGGGACGCAACCTGGATCTCCGTGTATTCCAGCTCGTTCATTGCGAGCAGCGCTACGCGATCGCCGCGCTGAAGCCCGAGGTTGCGCAGCGACCACGCCAGCCGACTCGCTCGCTCGTCGGTCTCGCGAAACGAATAGCTGCTTGTCCCGTCGGAGACGCAGGCCAGGTCGCCAGCAAGTTTCGCTCCGTTAGTCAGCATGTCGGGAACAATTTGCATGCAATTCTCCGAACGACTCGACCAGTGATTTCCGGTAGACCTTAGGAGCCGGCCAAGCGCCGCGTGAGCGATAACATCGCGAACAGTGCCGGATGTGGCACCGTGTCGAATAGCGGTCGCTCAAAGCAAGCGTCCGGTCTGTCGCCTCGGCAAGTGGGCGGCGGCAGTCCACTGCTACTGTCGCTGTCGACCGCCGCCTCGGGGCGACGGCATTGCCTCAGGGGGAGTCTGCATGTCGCTCGTTGTGCACATGTACTTCGAAAGAAGACCCGAAGCTCATCACCGGCCGGGGTCAATTCGTCGATGACATTACGCCGGCCGGCAGGGCCTATTTGGCCTTTGCCCGCGACGTCTGCACTCTGGTCAGGCGCGTGCGACCCCATGTCGGAGCAGCTGCGGCCGACGAAAGCACGCCTCCAAGCGGCATCCACGCGGATCCCCACTATCGCCGCCACCTGGCCCGGGTCCTGCTGGCAAGGGCGGCTGGCGAGGCGACTTTCAGAGCGGCAGGATCGCCCAGACCATCTGGCTGCGCTGCGTACGAACCGACAGGTTCCAGCCTCGGCGAGTCGAGCAGTGACATCAACCCATTCCTGACATTCTGACCCAACCAGTTTCCGAGGCCGAGATGCCCACAATCGGAGCGCCAGCTCCCCACGACATCTTCACTGACAATCACCGGTGGGGCGATGTAGCAGACTGGAACCAAGCGGCACTGGCATTGCATGAAACACGAGGTCTGCACCGCGTCGAGCGAGAGGGTTTCTCGCCGTTTTGGGCGGTCATCGACCACGCGGCCCTGCTCGAGATCGAACGACAGCCGGACCTTTTCACAAACGGGCCCGAACCAGTGCTGGGTAACAACCACGCGTTCGCCGCCCGACAGCTTCAGATCAAGACGCTCATCCACATGGACGGCGATGAACATCGCGCGTACCGCAAGCTGACGAGCGACTGGTTCAAGCCAGCCTCGGTCGGCCGACTCTCGGCTCGCCTCGAAGAACTCAGCCAAGAAGCCTTGTCTCGAATGGTCACGAGCGCGGGCGAATGTGACTTCGCCACCGACATCGCACTGCCCTATCCCCTGCAGGTCATCCTGAGAATCCTGGGGCTCCCCGAGACCGACTATGACCGCATGCTGTCGCTCACCCAAGAGCTCTTTGGCGCCGAAGATCCCGACCTCCAACGCGCCGAAGCCTCGCCCGAGGTGCAGGCCCAAGTCATCGGCGACTTGTACAACTACTTCACCGCGCTGACGGCTGATCGTCGCGAACACCCCAGCGATGATCTGGCGACGCTGATCGCCAACGGCACAGTTGCCGACACTCCATTACCCGACCTCGAGACCATGGGTTACTACGTCATCGTCGCGACAGCCGGCCACGATACGACGTCGAGCGCGATGGTCGGAGGGCTGCGGTCATTGGTGGAGAACCCCGACCAATTGGCGCTCCTCCAATCACAACCCGAACTCATCAGCAATGCCGTCGAAGAGATGCTGCGGTGGACTGCGCCGGTCCGGCACTTCATGCGAACCGCGCAAGCTGACACCGAACTGTTGGGGCAGCCCATCAAGAAGGGCGAATGGCTCTATCTCTCGTACAAGGCAGCCAATCTCGACCCCAAGGTTTTCGACGACCCATTGCGCTTCGACGTCGAGCGACACAATGCTGATCGTCAAGTGTCGTTCGGGTACGGCGTGCATTTCTGTCTGGGAGCACAACTCGCCCGCATGGAGCTTCGTTCGCTATTTTCGACCCTGCTGCCAAGGATCGACACGATCGTCCTTGCCGGTGAGCCAACCACGATGAAGACCACCTTCGTCGGTGGGCACAAAACATTGCCGATTCGCTACACGTTGAATGGAGCCTGAGTATGCGTTTGATCCCCCTAGAGATTGGCCGCCTCGAAAGCGACAACCGATTCCTCAGCGGCGAGGATGGTTGGAAGACCCTTCCGGTGCCGTCATGGCTAATCGAGCACCCTGATGGGCTGATCTTGTTCGACACGGGGCTGCATGCCGATCTCCAGCAATCCTCTGATCGTCTGGGTCCGGGCGCGGCAGTGTTCCGCCCGGACTTTGAACCGGGCGAGGAGCTGGCCAGCCAGCTAGCGGCCCGCGACATCCGCGCATCGGACATCACCCACATCATCTTCAGCCACCTCCATTTCGATCACGCCGGCGGCACCGAGGAGATTCCCGATGCCCGGGTCATCATCCAGGAGGCCGAATGGAAGTCGGCACATCACGAGCGGTTGATCGAGGCTGGGGTCTATAACCCGGCCGACTACAACCACGGTCATGACCTCCAGACCATTACCGGCACCCACGATGTGTTCAACGACGGAAAGGTGGCGTGTCTCCCTACTCCCGGTCACACCGCCGGCCACCAATCGCTGCGACTCGAACTCGACTCCGGCCCCCATGTATTGACAGCCGATTGCGTGTACTTCGGCGCCTGGCTCGACGAAATGCGAGTCCCGCAGATGGGCTACAACCACGACCTACAACGTGAGTCGATGGAAGAACTTGTTCGGCTCCGTGACCAAGAAGGCTGTCATCTTCTCTTCGGCCACGACGCCCAGCAGTTCCGCTCGCTCGCGCCCGAGGGCGTCACCTAACGAACGGCACCGACCGCTACCGCTCATCGGCCATCGCTCGGTGGTGCCAGGCACCGGCGCGCGATGGCCCAAACGCTGACAGTGAACTCATCGCGCGGTGGTGCCAAGCACCGGCGCGCGATGGCTTTGTGGAATGGGTGGGTTCTCGGGCGGACCGGGTGGACACGGACCGGAACGCCGATGCGGAGCATCCGGCGTGCTGGTCAGACCTGCGCTCGCGCCGGGATGCCGCGTGTCAGAACGCGCCGCGAGGGCCGGCGTTGGTCACGCGTGCGAGACTGCGCTTGACAGAACCTGCCCCGTGCTGGCGGGAGCAAGTCGGCAAGAAGTGAGGCCAACAAGATGGACATTCGACGAGTGGTGACCGGACACGACGGCAGCGGCAAGGCCGTGTTCGTCAGCGACGAGATGGTCGCGCCCATCACGTTGACCGCGATGCCGGGCACAGAATTCCACCGTCTGTGGGGCTCTGACACAGCCCAGACCTACCCCGATGCAGGGGCCGAGCCGTCAGCCCCGAACTATTTCCCGGACGTCGGCGGATTTCGATTCGGCTTCTTCACCCTGCCTCCCGAACAAGAGGCCGACTACCCCGGAGACATCGAGGCCGCGATGATCGAGGTTGAGGCCAAGATGCCCGGGATGATGGCCCACATGGAGCCCGACGAGCCTGGCATGCACACCACCGCTACCACCGACTACGAGATCGTGATCTCGGGACACGTCATCCTGGAGCTCGATGACGGCGCCGAGATCACACTCGGCCCTGGGGACACCGTGATCCAAAACGGGACCCGCCACCGATGGCGCAACCCGGGATCGGACCCGGCTGTCATCGGCGCCGTGCTCGTTGGCGCTCAGCGAGCCTGACGGCCCCAGACACACGCTCTTCGCGTGGTTGGCCCCGATCGCGGGCGGAAGCGAGCAGACCCGCACCGAAGCGCCGGCGCGGGCACCCTCCTTCGAGAGCCTCGGTACCAGCGATCGAGGCGCCAATGAGCTAGCCGGTCACCGGCGCGCGGGAGTGGACGAGTTCATTCTGGCGGCCTGGCCCCACACTGAACAGGCAGACCGCGGAGGCGAGCTGATGATTCCTCGAGTGCGCGACCGGCTGCATTGGCCGCCTTGGCCAAAGAGGGTCTGGTCGGTAGCGACCGTCTCGCGTCTCCCAGGTCTAGAGACGAGCAACCCTGCGATCCTCGCGGTTTGGGCGCATGGTGGCGAGGTGCGATTTTCCGCGCCAGAATTCCGCCGCCAAGACCATTCCCACAACGACAAAGGAGATCATCCCCAGCGCACAGCTGTGTAGCCCGTCGCCGTGCCCGGGCCCTCGTATAGCGCACCGATAGCGATCGCCGTCACATCGCCGAAGAGCGCCTGGGCCGCGGCCGTCACGCCTTGAGCACCGGCCGGACGGTGTTCTGGCACGGCCATAGCGACAGCGACCCCGCAGCCCATCAGCGATCGCAGGGGTGATCGAGAACCCCAAGATCCAGGTCCCCAGATCAACGGCTACCGAGTCACCGACCATGTCCGGCTGGCGAGCAAGGGTCAGCCCAGAACAACCGATGGATCGGGGACCAGGTCGCGCGCCAACCACTGGAATACGCGCCACCCCATATCCGCTGCGCCTAGCGAGACCTCGACCTGCTTGGCGGCTTCAGCCGAGATTGGCTGCGCTTGCGGCGCCTTCACGTGCACCTCGGCGACACGCTCGGCGGTCACGAACCACCCAACCGCCTCGGCGGGCGAACCACCGACCGTCAGCAACCCGTGGTTGCGCAAGATGCATAGCTTCGACGGCCCCAATGCAGCCGAGATCGATCGCCCGCCATCAGTGCTCACGACCTCGAGGTCTTCGCCAAGATACAAGGCCTGATCGAAGACCAATGAGCACGATTCTTGGCTGATGGCCTGAAACGGTTCAACGTTGGCCGACCATGCCGTGCCGTATGGGGTGTGGGTGTGTGCAGCCGACGCCAGCTCTGGTCGGGCATCGAGAATCGGCCAGTGAATGTTGTAGGCCGCGAAGTTCACGCCGTTGTGGACAGGTCCGGCGACGCCGACGCCGTCGGGACCCACCAGCGTCAGGTTGTCGACAGTGGCTGAGGCGAAGGGGACGCCATACCCGAGCACCCAGAAGTGGTCGGTCAGGATCGGGTCCCTCGCCGTGATGTGTCCATCGCCAAGCTGCCCCCAGCGCATCGCGGCAAAGATGCGGTAACCAATCGCCGCCTCCCACTTCCACAGGGCACGGACAGCATCGAGATCGTCGACCTCAGATGGCAGCGACTCGTAGGTGATGTCGGGGTAGCGGTCCAGCTGGAGGCCCATCGGGCGATGCTACCTGTGTGCTCAAGCTCCTGGCGGAGGCGAACGTCGCTTCCAACCGACGCGCTGGTCGAGATCGGTCAGCCGTTGTCCGGTAGGGGCGGCGTCTCAGTCGTTTCGAGGCCGGACTCACCTTGAGGGTCTGGGGTCGCGTCGGGGCCGCGTCGCCAACGAGGGGAATGTCCTCGTCGGCCCCGAAATGCTCATTCGCATCTAGCTCGACGGTGAGTCCATTGCCCAGATGACAACAGCTGAGGCGTGCTTCCCGGTCGATGCGGGCCAAGTCGGTGAGCTCTACCTTGATTGGGGTACCGCCGGTGAGCGCGCAGGAGACTATGTCGCCACGTTTGTCCTGGAGGACCGAGCGGGTCCCGACCCTGTGCCAATCGGTGAGACGGAAGTCGCCTTCAGCTTGGACGCCCTCGGCACCTTCAGTCGCTCCGGCGAGCTGGTTAGTCTGACACTCATTGCCGACCCGCCGACCGGAGGGCCGGAGGGCCGGAGGGCCGGAGGGCCGGCCCAGATCGAAGCGATCTTCCAGAACACCGGAGAGATCGACACAACCATCGTGCTCACCGGATCGATCAGCCGAGACGGCGTGCTGCTTTCGACCTTCGAAACGCTCAGCCGCCGTGTCGGCCCGGATGCAACTGTCCCGATGATCGAGACGTTCAGCGACCTCGAAGCGGGCCACTACGAGGTCATTGGGCACATCAACTACGACGGCTTGGAGACAAGTTCGCGGTCCGTAACCTTCTCTATCGATGCGACCACTGGAGAGTAGTCGCGTCGGGGGACGGTGCCGGCGGTTCTACCGGCGGCGATGGCGGTGGCCGGAACGGGACACTCACGCTTGTTGGGCCGGCTGTAGTGGCGCTGGCCGGCGGAGCGATCTTCTTCTGGATGCGGTCTCCGAAAGCCATCGGAAGCCACGCGGCGTGAGGATGGCTTGGGTGACCTTCGGGAGCGCGCAGTAGCGTCGATGAGGTGAGTCGTCGAGCACGAAACCACGGGCCACGAGAGCCTCGGTCGAACGCGTATGGTCTCGCGGCGACAGCGTGCGCCATCGCGGTCGGTGCAATCGTGGCTTTGAGCGGCACAGGGCTGGCCCAACAAGGCGGGGTCGGTGTGTCCCCCGGACACGTCGATCTCGGCGAGGTCGGGCCTGGTAGCCAGGCGACAGATTCGCTGACGATCGAAAGCGACCGGGCCACCAGCACCGTGTTCGACATCGCCGTCAGCGGTGCGCAGGCCAGTTGGTTCTCGGTCTCTGCCAGCGGTGACGGCAGTTCACGCCAGAACGTTCTATCGAGTGTGCAGCTCGAACCTGGAGAGCGGCTCTCGGTGGACGTCTGGGTCTCGGTTCCCGAAGACCAAGCACCCGGCGAGTACGTTGCAGCGCTCCGGTTCGCTGAGCGTCCGGCAGCATCGGGCTCAGTTGGTCTCGCGTTCGAGGTCCCAGTCGCCCTGGTCGTTGCTGGAGAGCGTGTCGTGGCAGGCGAGGTCGTTTCGATCGAGGCGACCGATGTCGGGATCGGCATCCCCCTCGAACTTCGGGCGCGCCTGCGCAACACCGGCAACACGCTTCTTGAGCTCCAGGCCGATATCAGCGTCAAGAACACTGATGGGGTCGAAGTCGGGCGCAGCCTGTTGCGTCACGGTCGCCTGTCCAGTGGCGACGAACGAGTCTTGTCCTATGTGATCTCCGACATACAACCGGCCGGCGACTACGTCATCGAGGCAAGCTTCCGCTCCGGCGAGGTCGAGTTGGGATCGCTCAGCACCGGAGTTTCGGTGAGGCAGCTGGTCACGGGCACGCCAAGACTGATCGACTCGTCGACAATCACCGACTCCTCGGGCGCGTCACCATGGCGCGTGAGCGGTATCGCGATCGCCGTGGGGATCGTGTCTATCGGTGGTGCGTTCGTGATGGCCCGAACGCGCACTCGCCAACAGACCGGCATTGGCTCGCGTCAACGACACCACGGGGCGCGTGGACGCCACAGCGCCGAGGGAGACGATCCGGGTTGGTCTGGCGATCGAGCCGAACCAGCCACCGGTTCCGAGATCGTGCGTGGCACGGGTTGAGTAGTCGGGTTGACCTGATCAACCCAGTGCACGGATAGCCGCAGAGGCCGCCCCGTAGCCGTTGTCGATGTTGACAACGACAACACCGGGTGCACAGCTGGCGAGGGCGCTGTTGAGCGCAGCCTGGCCACCTGCGGCGACACCGTAACCAACCGACGTTGGTACCGCGATGATGACGCTGGGCACGAGGCCCGCCAGCACGGTGGCGAGTGCGCCCTCCATGCCCGCGACAACGATGATGACCCGCATGGCATGCAGCTCTGTCAGGCGCTCGTTAAGCCGCCACAAACCAGCCACGCCAACGTCGGCGACCGACAGCACCTCGTGGCCGGCGAAGCGCAGCGTGCGCTCTGCTTCGGCGGCCACCGGACGATCGGAGGTCCCCGCACAAACCACAGCAACGCGTGCTTCGCCAAGTGCCGGAGCGGCTGCACCGAAGTAACCGGTCCCTGACTCTGGGTCGTACTGGACATTGGACTGGAGACGAGTTGGCAACGCTGCGAATTGGGCGGGGCTCATCCGCGTGAGCAACATGGCCGCTCCGTGGGCAGCTGCCTGATCGAGAACCCGGACCAGCTGCTCACCGGTCTTTGGTTCGACCAGAACCGCCTCGGGTATTCCGGTGCGGGTCGCCCGATCGAGGTCCAACTGGACATCGTCGGTCACGGCAGGACCTTCAAGAACGCACTACCCATGCGGTAGGGCGAAACAACAACCTCTTGGGTGACCCCAACCTTTTGCCACAGGGCTGCGACATCATCCTGGATCTGGGAGAGCTGCTCGTTGGACAGTCGACTCAGCGTCTCTTTGTCCAATTCGATCGCAATCCGGTCGGCCCGAGCACGACATCGGACGGTCTTGGGCGAAAGCTCTGCGCTGAGCTGGGTCTCGACAGCATCGATCACGCGGAGCCACTCGGCATCGATAGCCAGGCCAGTCTCGACCCTGCTGGAT
>CAWKYX010000117.1:0-10106 GCA_963854265.1 Acidimicrobiia bacterium | reverse complement strand
GATGCGTACCCGCTGCACCTACAGATGTTGCCGGTCAGGAAGTCTCGAACGCCGGCCTCATCGGCCTCTGGATCTGTCTGACGGAGCCCGCGGATAGACATCACGAAACCAGGCACGCAGTATCCGCATTGGATAGCACCCTCATCCAGAAATGCCTGCTGAACCTCGTCGACCGTTTCGCCAAGGGCGAGGCCTTCAACCGTGCTGATCTCCCGCCCCTCCAGCGTGCCCGCCAGCAGGCAACAGGCGTGCGCGACCGCGTCATCGACGAGCACGGTGCACGCGCCGCAGTACCCGATCCCGCAGCCCAGCTTGGTGCCGGTCAATCCAAGTCGGTCGCGGAGGACATCGAGAAGAGTGTCCGCGCCGGCACAGACCACAGCCCGGGTTTCGCCATTGACGATCAAATCAAATTCGACATCAGTTGGCTCAGCCATCGAGGCCTCCGGATGTGGTGGCTTCGGCGACTGTGGCCGCGATGAAACGAGGCAGCATCATTCGCAGATACTCCTCAGGCGACGTGATGTCAGGCATCAGCTCTGCCTCGACCTCATCGACCGGTCGAGAGTCAAGCACCATTGCTGCAGCGTCATCTCGGGTGGCTCCTTGCAACGCTGCCTCGACCGACCGGAGCCGTCGAGCTCTCGACAAGGCGCCGCCGACCGTGATCCTGGCCTCGCTGATCGTGTCCCCATCGCATCGGAGCCTCACCGCACAGGCTGCCACCGCCAGGTCGCCCGCACGCTTGACGAGCTTGCGGTAGGCGTGCTGCCAGCCCTCCCCCGCGTCGCACTTGATACGGATGCCGACTGCAAACTCCGAGTCGCTAATGGCTGTGGCGAACGGCCCCGTGACGAACTCATCGAGCGACACCGTCCTGACCTCTGCCGATGATTGGAGTAGGACCTCGGTGTCGTGGCACAACAGCGCAGGGACGAGATCGCCACCCGGGTCGGCATGACAAACGTTGCCCACGACTGTTCCGAAGTTGCGTACGTGCGGCGACCCAACCCGTGACGAGGCCTGAGCCAGGAGCGGGAACCCGTGGACCGACGAACCCTCGAAAGCGCTAGTCGTCACCATCGCGCCGACGTGCAACGCCCCTTCGGCTGGCTCGTGCCGATCAAGGTCGGCGCACCGGTCGAGGCTGACGATGGCCGACGGAGCAGACAACCCGAGGGTCAACAGCGGCGTCAGCGACTGCCCACCGGCCATGATCCTCGCCTCGTCGCGATACTAGGCCAAGATGGCCGCCACCTCGTCAACCGACGTCGGCCGCTCCAGCACGAAAGCATTCGGTCCAGCCATGATGCCTAGGGCTCTTGTTGGGCGACATAGTCGTCCCAAGGGATCCGGGGAAGGCTGTAGACCCCCTCGGGGACGGTTCGGAGGAACGACCGGAGACCCAACCGGCTAACGGGCGCCAGCAAGAGCGGGTCTATTCGACCACGCTCGTTCAGAATCGAGTCGTCGTAGGTAACCCACACGACCTCCCCGATCACCAGGTGCACCTCGCCGAAGGGCACGTTGGGCTCGCCCAATTCGACGACCTGGTGAATCGTGCACTCGAGCCGAGCCAGCGCCTCACCAATAGCGGGCGACGAAACCTTTGTGGCGGGCACCGGCGTCCAACCGACCAGATCGAACTCGTTCACGTCGGCCGGAGATTCGAGCGCCACATCCTCGATTTGTTCGGAGAAGTTGTCCGACGTGATGTTGATGACGAAGTCGCCCGACGCCACGGCATTCTCGTATGAGTGCTTCTGCTCGCCATCCTCGCGCAGACCCATGGTGATGCCGACCAGCATGGGACTTCCCGTGATCGGCATGAAGTAGCTCATGGGCGCAATGTTCGGTATCCCATCGGCGCTCTGGGTCGACACCATCGCAATCGGCCGAGGCACAACCAGCTGAGACAGCATGAACTGGCGATCCATTGCGGAGCTGTCTGACGGGTCGAAGCTGACCATGTTGTCGGGTCGCAAGGTTGAAACCTTTTTCTCTGCTGTTCGGAGTAGGCACTAACTTCGGCGGGTAGCTCGGCACGAGTCTCAACTCGATCAGCGCGCCTGAGCCTCTCGCAAGTGCAGCACGCGAGCGTCGCCGTCGAACAGGGGAGCAAGGCGGGCGAGAAGGCCCTCCTCTATCCGCCATGCCATGTATGCCTCGTGGTGCTCCTCTTCTTCCCACTTCTCCCAGAGAACCACCAGGTCAGGGTCGCGCTGGTCGACATAGGCCTCGATGGACTCACAACCGGCAAAGGCCCGCGTGTCTTCGAGAGCCGGCAGCAACGACGCCAAAAATTCGTCGCCTTTCGACGGCTGGCACCTGACTTCAACAATGACCGTGTGCGACAATGTTTCTCTCCTCTGTCTTGGCACCACCGGCGCGCCGACGACGCATCAGGCGGATCGTCCCGCGAGCGGGTCAAGCGCAACGCCGTTGGCCCGCAGAATTTCCCGAATGTGTCGCGGACCGAGGTTCGTTTGCGTGACGGCGGCATTGTCGAGGTGCCCGAGTGCATCGGCAACCGCGTTGGCCAACGCCGGTGGTGTGACAATGATGGCGCCTTCTCCGGCGCCCCGGAACCCGCCGATCAGCTCTGAGGGTGTCTCGCGGTGTATCAGGCGTGGTTCGGGAAAATCCCCACACGCGGGAATCATGTAGTCCAGGAGCGTTGTCGTAAGCGGCTGGCCTTCGTCGCTGTAGTGAATCTCCTCATAGAAGGTCGCGCCGATGGCCTGGGCAATCGCCCCCTGAATCTGGCCGTTGAGGATCGTTTCATCGATGATGTTGCCGCAATCGTGAACCAGCGTCAGATCGCGAACGGTCACCACACCCGTGTTCGGGTTGATCGACACGACCGCGGCAGCGGCAGCTGTCGCATACGTGGCGGCCACGTCCAGCTTGCCGGTCTCGTCAGGGAACGGACTGGTGTTTCCCGGGTCGTAGGCCACCACCATCGAGATGCCGGGATCCATGCCCGGTGGGAGCAAGAAGGTGTGCAGATAGGCCGCGCCCGCCACCGCCGCCAACGGCAGTACGGCCTCGCCGGCGAAGAACATGCCGTCTCGCAGTTCAATGTCCTCGCCCGACACCCCCAGCATTGCCGCGGCGATCTCGATCATTTTCGCCCGGGCCTGCCTGGCCGCCTTGAGGACCACGCCGCCGCCCATCACGGCCGACCGGCTACCGCTGGTGCCTCCACCGAAGGGGACCAGGTTGGTGTCACCGTCGTAGACCTCGACATGCTCGATCGGGATGGTCAGGACCTCCGCCGCCAGCTTGGCGTAGATCGTCTCGTGGCCCTGTCCCTGGGACTTGGTGCCAACGCTCAACGAGACGTGGCCATCGGGGTGGACCGTGAACAACGCCATCTCGTAGCAACCGAATTGCCCGGCCAGCGCGTGCATGTTCGGAGCGGTTGGTTCGACCATCTGGGCGATCCCGAGACCGACCAAAGCGCCCGAGGCTCGCTCGGCTTCGACTTGCTCGCGAAGCGTTGAGTAGTCAATGGCCTCGAGCAGATGATCGAGTTGCTGGTTGAAGCTGCCCGTATCCAGGTTGGCTCCGGTTGCCGTGGTGTAAGGCATGGCGTCGTCTGCGACATTGTTGAGCTTTCGGATCTCGGCCGGATCCATCTCGAGCTCCGCGGCCAGCATGTCCATAAGCCGCTCGATCGTGAAGATCGCCTGAGGCTGGCCATAGCCTCGGTACCCGCCGATGGGGCACTTGTTGGTGACCACACAGTTGAGCTCGAACCCATAGTTGGGAATGTCGTAGGTGTTGGGCATGACGCCGGTCGTGACGACAGCCGGCGCAGCACCAATGATGTACAGCTCGGGTGAGCCAATATCGGCGGTGATCCGTGCCCGCAACCCAAGCACCCGACCATCGCTGCGATAGGCGAGTTCGGCATCGTGAATCTGCTCGCGCGACTGGATCCCAGCGGTCAGGTGTTCGACGCGGTCCTGTTCCCATACGACCGGGTGAGGGACGCGCATGGCAATCACGGCGGCCAGGGCCTCCTCGCGCATCGCGTGGTTCTTGACCCCGAACCCGCCGCCGGTATCCGGAGCGATCACCTGGATCTGCGCTTCGCTCAAACCGGTGATCTGGGCGATCGTGCCGCGGAGCATATGGGGCGCCTGGGTGGATGCGCGAAGCACAAGCCGACCCGTCGATGCATCGAACTCCGCGACCGCTCCGTGCCCTTCCAGCGGCATTCCGGAGATCCTGTGGTTGTGGAAGCGGGCCCGAATCACACCATCGGCTTCAGAGAATGCAGCATCGACGTCTCCGTGGGCACCCGGCATCTGCAAAAGCAGGTTGTCGGTCCAGTCCTCGTAGAGCAGCGGGGCGCCGGGCGCGAGCGCGGCCTCGACGTCGACCACAGCGGGGAGCTCGTCGTAGTCGACCTCGATCAGGTCGAGTGCGTCCTCGGCCACATAGCGGCTCTCCGCCACGACCGCCGCGATGGGCTCGCCGACATACTTGACCTTTTCGATGGCCAGAACGTCCCACTCGATCTGTCGCAGCGTCGGAATCGCGGCGAGGTGATGCTGGAACTTGCCGGCGGACTCCGCCAGCTCGGCACCGGTGAACACAGCAACGACTCCGGGGAGCGCGATGGCGCTGGTGGCGTCGATGTTGCGAAGCAGTGCGTGGGCTTGGGTGCTGCGCAACACCGCAATGTGCAATAGGTCCGCTGGGGCGTAGTCACCCAGGTAGGCCCCCTGGCCGGTGAGAAACCGAAGGTCTTCTTTCCGGCGTGTCCCGGTCGTAGTCCCGGTCGTAGGTTCGCTCGTCGTGACGCTCACTGTGCGCTCCTTTGGGCTGCGACGGCGGCAATAGCGTCGACGATCCCCGTGTAGCCGGTGCAGCGGCAGAGATTGCCGGACATCCACCGCTCGATGGTCTCTCGGTCGGGATCGGGCTCAGTCTCGAGGAGCTCGATTGCGGTGAGCACGACCCCTGGTGTGCAGAACCCGCACTGCAGTCCGTGATGCTCGGACAACGCCGCCTGGATCGGGTGCAGCGAACCGGGCGAACCAACACCTTCGATAGAGGTGACGGTGCAGCCCTCGAGCTGAGGCGCAAACAGCAAGCACGACCGCACAGCCTGACCGTCGACGAGGACGGTGCACGTGCCGCAGGCCCCCTGTTCGCATGCGACATGGGTTCCCGTCATGCCCAATCGGTCACGCAGGACATCCGCGAACAGCTCGCGTGGCTCGGCCTCCACAACGACCGAATCACCGTTCAAGGAAAACGAAACGCTCATGGCTGCTCCTCGGTTCGAGCCCAGGCGCTTCGGATGGCCTCGACCACCAGCACTTGGGCAAGCTCTCTTCTGTACTCCGAGGATCCATGGATGTCGGACCATGGATCAACGGACGCTGCCACGCCGTCGGAGATCGTTCGCAGCAGATCATCGGACAGCACATCGGCACCCACGATCGCCTCAATTGACGGCGTGAGATCGGTGGGGGTGCCAGCGAGCCCGGCGCCGGCGAGTCGGGCGCTTGTGCAGATCCCGGCCTCGTCGCGATGCAGCACGGCGGCAATACCGACGAGGGCGAAGTCGCCGTGGCGGCGGGCGAATTCGACGAACGACACCCCATCGCCCGGACGGTGCGCGGAAACAACCACACCCGTCAGCAGCTCGCCCGGTTTGATCGTGGTCATCAGCGCGCCGACAGCCAGGTCTCTAGCGCCGATCCTGCGAGAACCGTCGCCACTGGTCAGCTCTATCTCGCCATCAAGTGCGAGGACCGCCGTTGGCAGCTCGGAAACCGGGTCTGCGTGCGCCAAGCTCCCGCCGAGCGTGCCCCGGTTGCGGATCTGCACGTGACCAATGAGGCTTGCCGCCTCGGCGAGGAGCGGAGCGACCCGCCTGACGTCGGGGTCAGTCTCAAGCGTGCGTTGTCGGCACAATGCACCGAGTCGCACCGACCCATTCACCTGTTCGACTCGTGCCAGGTCGGAGATCGCGTTGATGTCGACGATGACATCGGGGCGGGCCAGCCGAAGGTTCATGAGCGGAACGAGGCTCTGACCTCCCGCCAAGACCGTGGCTTCTTCGGCGGCTGACAAGGCGTCAGTGGCCTCGGTGACGGACCGGGCGAGAACATATTCGAAAGAACTGGGCTTCATTGCTTTCCTTCCTGGATCAGCGTGCTGAGCGATCGTGGGCCTCGCATCGATCTGACCAACGGACCATCGGTGACGGGAACCAGATTGAGTGTCACTACTGGTCCTCGAGCATCGACATCGACTTCGCCGTGATCCACTTGCCCGAGATGACTGGCTCGTAGGTCGCGGGTCGGTCGACCGTGATCGTCGTCGGGATGGTCTCGATCACTGCGCCATAGGACGGTTGGAAGAAGTACGGCACCGACATTCGGTCGCGTTGCTGGTCTGGTCCGTCGGGGACGACCACTCGGTGCAAGGTCGACACCCACTGGTCATTGGTCCATCTCGCCATGAGGTCACCAATGTTGACCACGAAGCCATTCGGCACTGCAGGCACGTCGACCCACTGGTCGTCGATGAGGATCTGGAGGCCCGGGATCTGTTCGGCGGCCACGATCGTGAACGCTCCGTAATCGGTGTGTGCGCCCCGTCGTAGCTGTCCCGGGCGGGGTGCGGTCTCCATCGGCGGATACCAGTTGAGCAACAACAGCGCTGTGTGCTCGGTGACCTTCTCGTCGAACCAGGTGGCAGGGAGGTCGAGTGCCCCGGCCAGGATCGGCAGCATCGCCTTGCACAGGTGCTCCATGATCGCGTAATACCGCTCGAGAACGGGTCGGAGCTCGGCCGGCTCATCAGGCCACATGTTGGGGTGGACTGCGGCATCCGCGCCGTCGACATAGGCCCGCGCTCGGTCCTCTGGATCGTCGAAGCGATTGATGTTGAACGACTCACAAAGGTCGGGTGGCACAGTGTCGCCGAGGGTCGCGGCCAGCGATGTGGTGTCGATGCCGAGGTACCCGCGGTAATGCTCGGGTCCGGGAGGAGCCACGCGCTGTTTGTCGGCGTAGGGCAGCTGAAAGAACCAACGGCCGGCAGCCATCACCTCTTCCACCAGTTCGGGCGCGATGCCATGGCCCGTGATCACGAAGAAGCCGCTGGTCCTGCAAGCCTCGTCCACCGCGCGCGCCGCGTCGGCGAGCGCGTTCGCGTCACCGGCCAGAGCGGCGGAGATGTCGACCGTGGGAACCGAAATCATGCAGGATCTCCCGTGTTCGTTGTCTTCATTGTGTTAGTTGAGGCCTCTGATGAAGGGGCGAGCCAGTGCCTTGGGTGCCTGGCTGCGGTGAGCGAAGATGGCCACCGTCACGATGGTGACGAGGAAGGGTGCAGAGGACAACAGCTCGGAGTTCACATCATGGCCAAGGGGGCCCAATGTGAGTCGGAAAGAGTTGACGGTGCCGAACAAGAGACAGCCTGCAACCACCCCGCGCAGGGTCCAGCCCCCAAAGATCACCGCGGCGATGGCGATGAACCCCTGACCGCCCACGATCGAGCCCTCAAAGCTTCCGACCTGCCCGAGCACGAGGTACCCACCGCCCAGACCGCTCGTCATTCCGGCGACATAGATGGCCTCGCGGCGTCGCCGGTTGACGTCGATCCCGGACACATCGGCAGCCTGCGGGTTCTCGCCCACCGATCGGACTTCCAGGCCCCAGCGAGTGCGGTACAACAACCACCACGCCATAGGTACCAGTGGGTACACCAGATACAGCGGCCACGTTTGGTCGAACAATGCCCCGCCCAGCAGCGGGATGTCTGCCAGTAGGGGAATCTTCACCGATGGCGCAGCGCGGGTTACCGGCTGGAGGTTCGAGTTAAGGAAGGCCGCCATGCCGAGGACCAAGATATTGATCGCCAGACCCACCACGAACTGATTGGCAGTGAGGCGGTGACTCATGTTCGCCTGGGCTGATGCGACCGCGACGCCCGCGGCCACGGCGAACACCAGGCCGACGGCGACCGCCCCAGACACGCCAAGCCCTTGCGACATGGCGATGTCCATACCCATCGCGCCGCTGAAGGCCCCACCGAGGATCATGCCTTCGACCGAGATATTCAACGTGCCGGCCCGCTCGGCGATCGTCTCACCGATTCCGGCGAACACCAACAAGACCGCGAATCGCATGGCAGCGTCGTAGGAGACCTCGTTCGACAAGACGTCGCCGGCCGCAGAGAAGAAGCCGCCCATCAGGTCCTCGCCCGGGTTGCAGCAAGGGCCCTACGGCGGGAGCGGATAAACAAGATGGCAGGCGGGATCAGCAGGGCGAGCACGAGGAGTGCCTGTACGACCGAGGAGATCTGACGCTCGACGCCCGTCGCAGCCAGGAACCCCGAACCGGTACGGAGCCCCGCGAAACCAAAGGCCATCGGGATGATGAGCACCGGCCGTTCGCGTGCGACCAAGGCCACGAGCAAGCCGTCCCATCCAATGCCGTTCGAGAGTCCCGGGGTGAATTTGTAGTCGCCGAAGTCGCCGCCGGAAAGCATCATGCCTCCGGCGAGGCCGGCGCATCCCCCGGACAGCAACATGGCGCCCATGCCGTACTTGACGTTCGACACGCCGGCGCGCCGCGCGGTCCTCGCGTTCTGGCCGAACATTCTCAGACGAAACCCCCACAGTGTGCGCCGGAACAAGAACACCAGCGCGAAAGCCATCAGCACTGCAGCGAACGCGCTGATAGGGAACTCGTTGCCGAAAATATTGATGCGGGGGATGCGCTCAGTCTCCGACAGCTGTTCGCTGACCGGGTTGCGGACCGAGCGATCGCCTCGGAACGGAGCCAGCAGCAGGTCTTCGTTCTTCAGCCCGTAGCCGGTGGCTTGGAAGGCGACGGTGACCAGGAGCAACGTAGTGAGGACCTCGGGGACGCCTCGCCAGTACCGCAGGGCGCCCGCGATGCCAGACCAGATCGCACCGCCGATGGCACCGCCCACCAGCAGACAGAGGAGGACGATTGGGCCCGGGCCACCGACCCGCACTCCGATGTAGGCGGCGAACGCCGCACCTATCAGAACCTGGCCCTCTTGGCCGATATTCACCAACCCAGCGCGTCCGCTGATGGTCGTTCCGAGGGCGACGACGAGGAGTGGTATCGCAACGCCGATCGTCGTCCCCCAACGACCCGGGGCGCGCAGGCTGCCGTCGAGCATCGCTGAGAACACCGCTCGCCACGACCCGCCGGTGGCTGCGACCAGAACCGCAGAGATCACCAGGGCGAAAACAATGCTTGCCACGTACAAGCTGACCACGACGAGAAACTCGCGGCGGCGCGAGTGCATCGGCTCCGGATCGCTGACTGCCGGAGGCGAACCGATGTCCACATCGTCCACCGTCGTGGGTGTCTCGCCGCTCATGGCGACCCAACCGCGCCGATGGTGGAGCCACCCATCAGCAAACCGAGTTGTTCGAGGTCGACTTGGCCTCGCAGCATCTCGCCTGCGACCCGGCCCTCGAACAGCACGACGATCCGATCCGAGAGCTGCAGGATTTCTTCGAGTTCGCTGGAGATCAACAGGACACCGACGCCGCCGTCCGCGGCTTCTTGGAGCCGCTGGGTCATCCATTCGATAGCACCGACGTCGAGTCCGCGGGTCGGTTGAGCCGCGACCAATACCTTGGGGCTGTTGCCAAGCTCTCGAGCCAGCACCACCCGTTGTTGGTTCCCGCCCGAAAGAGACCAGAAAGGTGCGTCGGGTCCAGCGCACTGCACCTCGAACTCATCGATCAGCTCGACCGCCTCCGCCCGCATGGCTGCGGGGTCGTACACCCCGCCTGATGCCAGTCGATCGACCGCCACGAGGAAGAGGTTCTCTGCGACACTCATCTCAAGGACACAGCCGGAGTCATGCCTGTCCTCGGGGATTACCGCGATCCCGGCATCGGCCATAGCGCCGGGTTTTCCCACCGGTACTGCGGTACCCGTGACGATTACCTGTCCGGCCTCGGCTGCCGACAGGCTCGACAGGAGGTCCGTCAGGGCGGTCTGGCCATTTCCCTCAACGCCGGCGACGCCCACGATCTCGCCCGCATGGACCTCGAGGTCGAGTTCGTTGAGTGCAAGCCGCCCGTC
>CAWKYX010000116.1:0-10114 GCA_963854265.1 Acidimicrobiia bacterium | reverse complement strand
GATGTCCTGCGACTGGACGAGGAGCGATGGAGCGCCGTCCGCGTCTGAGCTGATCACCGAAATACTCTCGTGGACCCACACATCGTGGCCGTCGGCATGGCGATACCTGTGCTCGCCCTGGTTTGCGTCGGTGGTGCCATCGAGCAGCGCCGCCATTCGCGCTGCATGGGCGTCTTGATCGCCGTCATTGACGAATGTGCTCAGGGCCACGCCGACCAAGTCGGTGGCTTTGCGGCCCGTCTGTGCGCACATGGCGGCGTTGATCGCGACGACGCAGCCTGCGCCATCGACCTCGGCCATCCCGATGGGAACCCGTTCGAAGCTGGCCTTGAACCGGCGATCGACCGCACCGAGTTCGCGATCCTTGGTTCGAACCGACTCCAGAGCTGAGGCGCGTGATCGGCTGAGGGACTGCAGCGCCGAGTAGAGGCCAATAGCAGCGGTCCCGCCAGCGATGAGCAGGATCAACACTGACGAATACCCCACCCGCCGGAGAAGATCGGGGCTCGCCGTGCTCGTCACCATGAATTCGGTGCCGAAAACGTCGACGCTGAGGTTTGCCGTCAGTCGCCCACCGCCGGCCAGTTGAATCGGGATGGTGTCGCCAACGGTGTAGGTGACGATTTGGGAGCCGACGGTGTTGCCGGTGTTCACCAGCTCGGTACTCAAGACGGTGGTCGGAGTCATCGCTCGTGCCAGAAATGAATCTGACAAGAAGATCAGCGTCGCCCACTCTGTGTGCCGTGCCCCGAGCGCGAAAGACAGAGCCGTCACGTTCTCGCCGCCGAGCACGTGTGTGGTGAGAATGGGCGTTCGCGCTGGGTTGGCACCCATTGCCTCGAGCACCTCGGCGTCGAGTTGGGGTCGGGCGTCGATAGGCCCGCCAGGGTCGATGGTGCGAGACTCGACGAGGCCGGCAAAGCGGTCGTCGGCGCCCGTGAGGTCCAAGTAGAGCGCGACGGATCGTGGTGGGTTGTCAGACGCTGTAGTGAACGCAGCAATGCCCATCATCAACTGGTTCAACCGGTCGATCTCGTTGTCGATGTGTTGGCGGGCACTTTCGAACTCCACCGCGAACCCCTGCGTTGCGGCCTCATCGAAGCGGTCTTGGGCTATCGAGATGTCGTTGTGCCGGTCGATGGCCAACCAGGATGTGGCGGCCATGACGAGCAACAGGACGCCAAGCGGCAGTGGCACGGCGAGTCGTCGTCTTCCCGACACTACCCGCGGGCCAGTTCGGAGTCGATCTGTGTTGTTCCAAACATGTCGCGACTCACATCGGCGGCCAGAGTGGGGAGTTGAGACGTCGCTCAGTTGTAGCTGAGAACGCCGTTGTCGAGAACCTTTCGATCGCCCGCAAACGTGCGGAAGTAGGCAGTGCCGCTTCCCCCGTCCCAAATGTGCACGTCGAGCGTCTCTCCGGGGATGACGGGCGAGCTGAACCGGCCGTCTATCCCCAAGAAGCGGGTGGGGTTGCTGCCACACACGCCGTGGAGAAGGGCGCGCCCGGTGAAGCCGTAGGTGCAGAGGCCATGGAGGATTGGTTTGGGAAACCCACCACGCTCGGCATAGGTCGGGTCCGAGTGCAGGGGATTGCGGTCGCCGTTCAACCGATACAGCAGGGCTTGGTCGGAACGTGTCTGGTAAGTGATCACCTGATCAGGGTCGCGATCGGGCATCTCCACTCCATCAGCGGGACCGCGGTCGCCGCCCCAACCGCCCTCGCCTCGGAAGAAGAGCTTGCTGGTGTTGGTAAACAGCGGCTGGTCATCGGCGATGTCGATTGCGGTTGACTCCAGCACAACGAGGGCAGCCTTGCCCTTGTCATAGATGGCTGAGATCTTGCTTGTCGCCCGAACGGTCGCCTCGACCGGCAGCGGTTTGTGCAGCGTGATCCCTTGCTCACCGTGCACCATCTTGGCGTAGTCGACATCACCGAGTTGGGCCATCGGAGAGTTAGGGCCGCGCATGCTTCCCGCAAGGACCACCGCCATGGTCGGGAGCGCTTGCTGGGTCACATCCCTGGTGTTCTCGGTCGTGAACTCGAGTTCGTAGCCGGTTGGGTCGCGGACACCAGCGCCGACGCCGAGCGCATACAGCAGACAGTCCTTCGAGTTCCACGAACTCTGGTGGGGCTGACTCTCGACGCCGACAGCTTCAAGGTTGATGGCCATGAGGGTGGATGATACGTGCTGGCTTGGCGAGCCGCCATCATGGCTAGGTCCCAGAGTTCACCGCTTGCGAAGACGCACCTGTTCCACGCCGTGATCTGCTCCCTTGACCAGCACGAGGTCCGCCCGGTCGCGCGTTGGCGCGATGTTGTCGCGCAGGTTAGGGCCATTGATCGATGCCCAGATGCCTCTTGCCTCGGCCGTGGCTTCGTTGGTCGTGAGGGTGCCGTAACGACGGAAGAACGATGTTGGGTCTTTGAAGACGGTGTCTCGCAGGGTCAAGAAGCGGTCGACGTACCACTGCTCGATATGGGCTTCGATGGCATCGACATAGATGCTGAAGTCGAAGTAGTCGCTGACGAACACCGATGGCTGATGATCCTCAGCGGACCGGGTTTGTAAGACGTTCAGGCCCTCGATGATCAACACGTCGGGTTGGCGAACGATCGTCTGTTCACCGGCAACGATGTCGTACACGGTGTGGGAGTACACGGGTGCGCCGGCCTCGGCTGCACCGGTCTTCACGTCGATCAGAAACTGGATCAGTGCTGCTTGGTCGTAGCTTTCGGGGAAGCCCTTGCGGCGCATGATGCCGCGGGCCTCGAGTTCGGCGTTTGGGTACAAGAAGCCATCGGTCGTCACGAGGTCGACACGGGGATGGTTCGGCCAACGCGACAAGAGTGCTTGGAGCAAGCGGGCCGTGGTGCTCTTGCCCACCGCAACACTCCCGGCCAATCCAATGACATAGGGAACCGGAGCCCTTGGTGAGCCGAGGAATGTGTCTCGTACCTCACTGAGCTGCTGAGTGGCAGCGACGTGGAGGTTGAGGAGTCGGCTGAGCGGAAGATAGATGTCACTGACCTCGCCGAGGTCGAGCCGTTCGTTGATCCCTCGAAGCGATTCGAGCTCATCGACACTGAGCGTCAGTGGCGTCGCGGCGCGGAGGCTTGCCCATTGGCCTCGATCGAATTGCAGGTAGCGACCACGCGACGTCGACATGGCGCAATCTTGGCCGCTGCAGAGCTCGAGGCGAGAATCAGCCTGGCCCGCCGGCGCGGCCATTGGTCAGGACTATCGCCCCCAGACCATTGGACGGCATGCCGGTGATTGACGCGCGATGGCTCCTGGGCAGGTTGTCGTGGCAGCTCGGCTGGGCTGGCTCCGAACAGGCGCCGGAGCCAGTCACTGAGCTTCGTCACTGCGCTGTTCCCCTGCCTCATGGTCGCTATGCCCGAGCGGCTGTAAACCTAGACGGGTGGACCGGATCTACTCTGGAGCCATGCCAACTATCACTGCTGACCTGACATCGGGATTCGAAGTCGACATCACCAATGGGACGCACCAGTGGCGAGCCGACGAACCGGTCGAACTGGGCGGCACGGATACTGGACCGAATCCCTACGAACTCTTGCTTGGATCATTGGCCGCGTGTGCGTGCATCACGTTGTCGATGTATGCAAACCGCAAGGGCATTGCACTGACCTCGATTTCCGCCAAGTACACCTACGACAAGGTCCATGCGAAGGACTGTGAATTCTGCGAGGTCGAGGATCACGGGTTCATCGACACCGTGAGTTCGCAGATCTTCGTTGAAGGAGAATTCGACGAAGAGACTCGAGATCGCCTCGCACAGGTCGCGCAACGATGTCCGGTCCACAAGACCCTCGAGCGCGGAATCCGGTTCTCCGAAGAGGTCTTTGTGGGCTGAAGCGTCTGGGCAAGTCGCTACCGGAAGGCGCTCCCCGAATCAGCCCGTCACAATGGCGAACTCGATCCGCCGATTGGCCTGTTGGCCGTCGGGGGTGTCGTTGTCAGCCGTGGGTATCGACGAGCCGAATCCCAAGGCGGTGAGTCGCTCCGGATTGACTCCGGCATCGACGAGATAGGTCAGGACCGCGTCGGCTCGGGCTTGAGACAGAATCTGGTTCGCGTCTTCAGAGCCGGTTGAGTCGGCATGGCCCTGGATCTCGAGCGCCAGCCCGGGTGCCTCACCCAACGCTGCTGCCACGTCGTCGAGGATCGGAACCGAGGCATCGAGAATCTCGGCGCTGCCCAGACCGAACTGGACGGGATTGGCTTCGAGCAGCGCGTTGAGGTCGGCAACAACATCGACTGATGCGACGATGACTGCTCCACTATCGTCGTAGGCAACATCTCCGTAGGCACCGGTGAGCGCCGCAGTGAGTTGAGCAGCCGTTTGCTCCTCAATGGACCCCGACAGCTAGAGCGTGGCCCTTTCGGACCGGGCTTCGGGATCGATCTCGAGCTCGTCCACGATGGCGCCTTGACCGAGCACACCCTCGGCGGCGGCCACAAGGCCGTCCGCTGTGGCGCGATCGGCGATCAGTCCGGCGAGCGTCGCGGTGCCACCATCGACGAAGGCATCAACACTCGCGAGGGCGGCCGGCGCTTCTGGGGTGGGCGTCGGGGCGGCTTTCTCATCAGCATCGTCAGCGTCGATCTGGTCGTCGCTGGTGGCGTTGTTGCTAGGGTCCGCTGTGGTGTTGTCGCTGTCAGTATCGGTGGCGCTGGTAGGGATATTAACAGTCGCGTCGGCGTCGCCTTGGTCATCGTTGGTGTTTTGGCTGGAAGCTGTTGGGCCGGGACCCGCGTCGTCATCGTTGTCCCATTGGTTCGCGACCAACGTCAACGCGATGATGATCGCGGTGAGGATGGCAAACCAGAGCAGCGTGCCTGACGCACCCCGAGCAGCAAACGCCGCTTTGAACCGGCTGATCGCCGGTTCCTCATCGGGCTGCGGGTTCGTGTATTCGCTCACGTTGTCTCCCTGGAGGCTGGCTGGAACTCGGCAGATTCACCAGATCGCCTGAGGACTCGGACCGCGGTGCCGCGCCGCTCCACGCCGATGGGTTCGATGGAACCCCCTGGCGCATGACCAGCGACGGTTATTGGCGGGGTCCCCGCCAGCGTGCACTCTAGGACTTCAGCCAGTATGTGCCCCGTTGTGGCCGAAACGCGGGCGCTGCATTGTCTCGTCGCTCTGCTCCTAGCCCTATTGTCAGGTCGCTTCGCGCCGTATTATCAGGTCGCTTCGCGCCTAAACCCCTCACCGAAACAACGGACAACTCCCATGATTGCTGATACTGAGGCCCAGGTAGGCCTGCTCGAAGGGATGGCAACAACTCGCGCCATTCGCCGCTATACCGACGAGCTGGTTTCGGACGAGCAGCTGCAAAAGGTTCTCTTTGCGGCGACGCGAGCACCATCGGGATCCAATCGGCAACCGTTTCGGTTCTTGGTGTTGCGAGACTCGGAGCGTGCCCGTGAAGCCAAAGCACTGATCGGCGGCGAGGCTCAGCGGTTCTGGGCTGATAAACGTGCGGCCGACGGATACGACAGCGGCTCGGGCAGCGATGCTGACAGTCCCAAGGCTCGCATGGCTCGCACGATGGAGCACTTCGTCGACAACTTTGCGACGGTGCCCGTGCTGGTGTTGCCGTGCCTGGTGCGGTACCGGTCGCCGATGCCGACGGAGGGGGCATCGATCTATCCCGCTTGCCAGAACCTGTTGTTGGCGGCGCGAGCCGTGGGGCTCGGTGGCGTGCTGAGCTATTGGCATTCCGGGGTCGAGTCGGACCTCCGGTCATTGCTGGAGATCCCTGAAGGAGTGTCGATCGCCGCGACGATCACGCTCGGGTACCCCGCGGGTTCGCATGGGTCGGTGCGACGACGGCCCCTGAACGAACTCGTCTACGAAGACGTCTGGGATGGCGCCGCGGCCTGGGCGGCTGATCCCCCCGGGACGAGATTCACGAGCGCAGGGCCGCCGAAGCGCTCGTGACAGGCGACAAACCCCGGGTTGAGGCGGCACATGAGCCGCAAGGGCAGCACGTGTCTTCGAGGCACTATCGCGAAACAAGATGACGTCATCGCAACTATTCATCAATCTGATCGTGACAGGGCGAGGGTGTCGGCCCTAGGTTGTGGCTCGGGCAGCGGACCATGATGATCGACAGGGAGAACTGCGGGTAATGACGATACTCGAAACGAGCGAGCCAGAAATCGCGCCACGTCCGTGGTGGATGGAAACCGTGGCATGCCGCGGGAAGTCGGAGCTGTTCTTTCCGCCTCCAGGCGAACGGCCCGCAGCTCGCGAGAATCGCGAGAACTGGGCTCGCCAGGTCTGCTACACGTGCGACGCTTTGATGGCATGTCAGGACTTCGCCCGGTCCCAGCGTGAGTTGGGATTTTGGGGCGGCGAATCCGAGATCGAACGGGCCGAGGCTGGTTACGCACCGACCACGCCGGTCATTGGTCTCCGTCGTCACCGCAGTGCCCGGCCAGTCTGACTTGATCTGATCCTTCAGAATCGGCGCCGAGATGCCGATTCTTTTGACGTGGACAGCTCCCGTGTCAGTGAAGAACCTGAGATGACAGAACTACCGCCTGAAGCCGAGGCGCGTCTTCAAGCCATGATCGCTGAGCAGAAGGCGCGGCGATCGCAAGAGGACGAAGCCGGCAAGGCGCGCCGGAACATCTGGCGAATGCATCATTGGGCAAACGAACATGAGCGATGTGCCGTCGTCGCCGGCCGTCACGTGTGCAGGCGCTGTCTCACTCTGTACCCCATCGCTATCGCCATCATGGTCGCCGCGCTTGCGGGCGTGCACCCGTGGCCGGAGCGCCTCGATGTGTGGTTCATCTGGCTGCTCTGCATCCCGGCAACGGCAGAATTCGTTGCCGAGAAACTCTTCCACGTCGCATACTCGGGCCGACGCCAAATAGCGGTCACTGCGCTGGTCGGCCTCGGCCGTGGCCTGGCCTACGAGGTCGATGATCAGTGGACCTGGTACTTCTGGGGCCCGGTTCTGGTCTTTGGCTCAATGTGGTTCTTGGCTGCGGTGACCAGGGCGCGCAACACAATGTTCGAGGATGCGCTCACGGCTTCGCTCGAATCAGGTGAGATGAGCGGACGCGTCTGACGTTGGCTGGCCACCACTGAGGGCCGGCTTCGTCTGGTTGGTGGTAATACCTTTGGCTTCGAACCACGTCTCCACCGTGCGACGTCCGACAGGTCGACCGCCCTGGGTGATGAGCGTGAGCCCCCCGCCAGACAATGTTGTCCGGTAAAAGTTCATCCGTTCCTCTTCCTCATTTCGTGTCTTCGTCCGGACTGTGCCCCCTCGGCACGGTCCAAACGTCGTGCGACCTGTCGTCGCCGTTGACGGCCGGTCGGTGTGGCCCGTCGCCGAGTCACTGACCTGAGTGTGAGGCGCAGGCCGCCAGGCCGCTATGGGGAATCGCCCCGATAAGTCGCCAGATGGGACACGTTGGTGGGCCCAACGGGCTAGCTGCGCTGGTAGGTTCTGCCGCCATGCACGAGCCGATGGCGATCCCGGTGGAGTCGAGCGATGGTGTGACGGTGGTTGCCCATGACCATGGCGGCGAAGGCCCGCCGATGGTCTTTTGTCATGCGACGGGTTTCCACGGCAGATACTGGGACCCGATCTGTATCCGCCTCGCCGAGAGCTATCGGTGCATCACCATTGATCTCCGAGGCCATGGTGACTCCGTCGTTCCTGTTGGTCTCGATATGAACTGGAATGGGATGGGCGATGACGTCCTCGCGGTCCTCGACACGCTGGGTTTATCCGAAGTTCGAGCCGTAGGTCACTCGATGGGGGGATGCGCGATCCTGATCGCCGAGCTGGCCCGACCAGGCTCAATCATTGGCGCCTGGTTGTGCGAACCCATTGTCATGCCCCCCGACCGAGACGCCTTCTTTCCCAACGATGACAACCCCATGGTCGCGGCAGCCTTGAAACGGCGCGAGATCTTCGATTCGAGAGATGCAGTCTTCGATCGGTATGGGTCGCGGCCCCCGTTCTCCGGAGTCGAGCCCGAGGCGCTGCGGGCCTATGTCGATCACGGTTTTGCCGATCAAGCCGACGGCACGGTCATCCTGAAATGCCGCGGCAAGGTCGAGGCCGCCGTGTTCTCGAACTCCCAGACCGACGTACACGGGCGCCTCGGGGAGATCCGTACGCCGACGGTCGTGGCGGGGAGCGGGGATGGCGATGGCCCCGCCAACATCGCGCCGGTGGTGGCGGATCAACTCCCGAACGCCACGTTCGAGCACTTTGGGGACCTGACACACTTCGCGCCAATGGAAGATCCTCAGCGGATCGCCCAGTCGATCCAGCGGGCGCTGGCCTGACTCGCCCTGGTCCGCGGCCGCCCCACGCCGGTAAGATCGCACGCGTGGACGCACGAAACTGGTTGGGCCTCGAACCTACGCACAACCCGCATCGCTGGTTCTTGCCGGTCACCAAGGGCATCTCGACCGGATGGCGCTTTCTGTTTGGTGGTTGTGGCTTGGGCGCAGCGATCGCGGCTCTCGAGGGAACGACGGGGCGGCCCGTTGTCTGGGCAACGGCGCAATACCTGTCCTTTGCCAAAGTTGGGTCGGTGGTTGACATCGACGTGACCATCGCGGTTGACGGTCGGGCGACGACCCAGGCGCGGGCCGTGGCCCATGTGGGCGGAACCGAGATCATCACTGTCAACGCAGCCATGGGCCAGCGCGATGGCCAAACCGAAAGTCAATATGGCGCACCTCCGAACGTGCAAGCGCCAGAGCAATCGCCCATCCGCGAGCGCATCCTGGATGTTTCGGACTCGCTCGACTCCCGTCTCGAGCAACGCTGGGCGCTCGCTCCCGGGGAGACCGAGCCGGGCCGGCTCAAGCCCGGCCGGATCGCCGTCTGGTCGCGAATGCCCCAGCTATTGGAGCCGTCCGCTGCGTCTTTGGCGGTTCTGGGCGATTACGTGCCGCTTGGGATTGGTCGGACAGAGAAGGGCCAGAAGTCCTCGACCAGCCTCGACAACACTCTCCGGGTACTCAACACTGTTGCCAGCGAGTGGTACCTCCTCGACATTGGTGTCCAAGGAGTCCGCAACGGTTTTGGCCACGGCGACATCCGGATTTGGTCCCAGGCCGGCACACTCTGTGCGATTGGATCCCAGTCGTGCATTGTTCGGGACCGCCCGCTCGAGGGCGAGCCCGACAGGCCCTGCCGCGCTGTTTAGAGCGGCGCGGTCTAGATCGGCTGGCGGTAGGCGGTGGGGTTGCGCTTGCCAGTGGGCTGGAGGCCACGTTCGTCGCGCAAATCGTAGTGCAGCGCGAGTTCTGCGGTGGTGTAGACCTGCCCAGAGCGTGCGGCCCGCTCCGAGTCATTGGCCAGCGCCGCGATGACCCTGCCGGTGTAAAGGGGGGTCTCGGCGTGCTGTTGGTCGAGTTCGACGTCGCCCTTTTTGATGCTTTCGATCATGAACTCGGTGAGCACTTGGCTGGGCCAGAGCCCGACGACGATCAGGCCGTCTTCTTTGCCCTCGACCGCGAAGTCTCGGGTCAGACGGTCAGTGCCCGACTTGGCGATCCCGTAGCTTGCCGAAAAGGCATATCGCTCGGCGCCGCTGGAGGAAATGTTGGTCATGAAGCGAAGGCTCTCGTTGCTGGCCATCATGAGCTTGACCGCGTGAACGCTGGCCACATAGGCCGCTCGCAGGCCGATCCCGACTTGGTCGTCCCACACCTGGATGGGATGTTCCCAGAACTTTCCGCCCCAGACAGGCGGGTCGGGAATCTTGAAAGCGTTGTTGACGTGGATGTCCAGACGGCCCTGCTCCTGCGCGATACGGGAATAGAGGGCTTCGATGTCGGAATCGCTGAAGAAGTCGGTTTTGACGCCGACCCCAACCCCGCCGGCGTCGGTGACCAATTGGGCTGTGGCCTCCACGGTCAGCGGGCCGGTTCCCGTGGAGCGTCCGGTGACATACACCGTGGCACCGGCTTCGCCCAGGCCGATGGCAATCCCGCGGCCAATGCCACGGCTCGAGCCGGTGACAACGGCCACTTTCCCCTTGAGTGGTTGGTCAGCCATCGCAGCTAGCCCAGGCCACGAAGGTCGACGACGAAGATC
>CAWKYX010000115.1:0-10177 GCA_963854265.1 Acidimicrobiia bacterium | reverse complement strand
ACGTGCCTGGCACCGGCGCGCGATGAGGCTACAAAGATTCGTGGTCAGGAGGCATTTTCACTCTGGCTTTATGGGGCTTGGCGGACAATTGGTCTCAGATGGGAACGTCGGGCGCTTGTTTGGTGTTCTTACTCTCAACGGACCGCCACCTCAGGTGCAATCCGCATCTCGGCGGTCCTCCACCGAAAGCGAGTTGAGCGAATCATGAAGCAGAGCCTGCGTCTCGGGACAATCTCCGGGATCCCAGTGGGCTTGAACTGGGGTCTCCTACTCATCGCCGGGCTCTATCTGAGCAGCCTGGCCACGGGTTTCCTGCCGTCTGCGGCGCCCGGCTTCTCAACCGTGTCCTATTGGCTTGTCGCAGCCGGCGGCGTCGGTTTGTTCTTCGCCTCGATCCTTGCCCATGAGCTTGGCCACAGCCTCGTGGCCCAGAGCGAGGGCATTCGGGTCCGGGCCATCACGCTTTGGCTCTTGGGCGGCGTCGCCGAACTCGAAAAAGAAGCTGACAACCCGGGAGCTGAGTTCCGTATTGCAGCTGCCGGCCCCGCCGTCAGCCTCATGCTCGGTTTGCTCTTCGGCGGCAGCGCCTTGGCCTACAGCGCCGTGTTTGGCTCGTCGCTCATCGTGACCATGCTCGCCTGGCTGGGCATCGTCAACGCGATCCTGGCCGCGTTCAATCTGATCCCTGCATCTCCACTCGACGGTGGCCGCATCCTGACGGCGGTGCTGTGGCACCGGTCTGGCAATCCCAACTCGGCCCGAGCCCGCTCGGCAAAGGTCGGCCAAGTGTTCGGCACACTCCTACTGGGCTTCGGTGCGTACACCTTCTTTGGCGGCGGCGGCTTCTGGCTGCTCATCATCGGGTGGTTCCTACTCTCAGGCGCAACAGCAGAGCGTCGCCGAGCCGAACTCTTCGAGGCTGCAACGCACGCGTCGGTGGGCGAGGTGATGACCCCTTTGGCCTCGCCCACCGATAGTGCCGTCACGATCGCCGGGTTGCTCGCGATGAGCGGCCCGACCCCCCGTGCGGCGTTCCCCGTCCGAGGGCCCGATGGCGTCATCGCCGGCATCGTGCCCACCGGGGCACTCGCTGGAATCAGCCCTGGCCAACACGGTCAAATCCGTGCGCTGGACCTGATGATCGGCTGGGACGAATTCGTCAGTGCTCGCACCAGCGAACCACTCAGCCATGCCGTGGAGCGGATGCGAGCCACCAACGCCGTCCATGTCCTCGTCTACGACGACGCTGGTCGCCAGGCCGGCTATGTGGGGCTTGCCCAGTTGACCGGTGCAGCGTCACGGGTCCCTGCCTGATCTGACCGACAGCCGGCTCGCGTCGCCCCCGGGCCGGGCTGTCGGTCCCCACCGGTAGTCTCGCATTCATGCGAATGGGCCCTCATGCACTGCTTGGATCCGACCCCGATGCAGTCAAAGGCAAGAAACTCTCCAGCCAGACGATGTCGCGGGTCTATGACTTCGCCCGCCCCTACCGGCTGCAGCTGTTTGGGTTCGTCGGAACGATCCTGATTGCGGCGCTGCTCGCGCTGCTGCCACCGTTGGTGTTCCGTCGGCTAATCGACAGCTCGATCCTGACCGGCGACAAGAGCGAGGTCAACGTATTGGCCCTCGTGCTGATCGTCGCTGCGTTCACCGAGGCCTTTTTGGCATTGGCCGAGCGATGGTTCAGTTCGCGCATCGGCGAAGGGCTTATCTACGACCTCAGGGTCGCCTTGTACGACCACGTTCAACGGTTGCCCATCGCGTTCTTCACCCGGGTCCAGACCGGCTCGCTCATCAGCCGCATGAACAACGATGTGATCGGTGCCCAACGAGCCATCACCGGAACCCTGGGACAAGTCATCTCAAACGGGATTGTGCTGACGACCACGCTGATCGCCATGTTGATTCTCGAGTGGCGGCTCACGCTGCTCGCCGTGGTATTGCTCCCGGTTTTCATCCTGCCCACCAAGCGAGTCGGCCGAAAGCTGCAAACGCTGACACGCGAGAGCATGGACCTCAACGCAGGCATGAACACCACGCTCAATGAGCGCCTCAACGTCTCGGGGGCAATGCTGGTCAAGCTCTTTGGTCGCCACGACCGCGAGCGTGATGACTTCTCCGATCGGGCCGGCCGAGTCGCCAGTATCGGAATCCGAAGCGCCATGTATGGGCGTACGTTCTTCATTGCGCTCACGCTGGTCGGAGCGGTCGGCACCGCGGTTATCTACTGGGTCGGATCACGCCTCGCGATCAACGACAGCATCAGCATCGGCACGCTCTCGGCGCTGGGTCTGTACGTGGCGCGGATCTACGGTCCCCTGACCGGTCTCACGAACGCTCGCGTCGACATCATGACGGCACTGGTGTCGTTCGAGCGGGTATTCGAAGTTCTCGACGCACCGAACGCCATCACCGATCGTCCGGCCGCGGTAGACCTCAACAATGCCAAGGGCCGCGTCACATTCAACGATGTCTCGTTCACCTATCCCGCAAGCGACACCAAGCTCTCGTCGCTCGAGAGTGCCACCGACGACACCAATCCTCGTCAGGTGCTGTCCAACATCAAGCT
Source organism: Acidimicrobiia bacterium (assembly GCA_963854265.1). Taxonomy (GTDB): domain Bacteria; phylum Actinomycetota; class Acidimicrobiia; order Acidimicrobiales; family UBA8592; genus CAWKYX01. The sequence continues at coordinate 7,608 of CAWKYX010000115.1, read as the reverse complement.
CGACATCGAACCCGGCCAGACGGTGGCCATTGTCGGACCATCGGGTGCCGGCAAGAGCACGCTGATCTCGTTGGTGCCACGTCTCTACGACGTCACCGATGGCTCGATGGAGATCGACGGCATCGATGTCCGTAGCCTCACCCAATCTTCGTTACGGCGTGCGATCGGTGTGGTCAACCAAGACCCTCACCTCTTCCACGAGTCGGTCGGCGACAACCTGCGCTACGCCCGACCCAACGCAACGTCTGATGAGCTCGTCGAGGCGGCCCGGGCAGCGCAGATCCACGAGGTCATCGCGGCGCTGCCCGAGGGCTACGACACCATCGTGGGCGAGCGCGGCTATCGCATGTCGGGCGGAGAGAAGCAGCGGCTGGCCATCGCTCGCATGTTGTTGAAGGACCCGGCCGTCGTGATCCTGGATGAAGCCACCAGTCATCTCGACAGCGAGAACGAACATCTCGTCCAGCAAGCACTGACCTCTGCACTCGAAGGCCGCACCGCCATCGTGATCGCTCATCGGCTGTCGACCATCACCGATGCCGACGTCATTGCAGTCGTCGACGACGGGCACATTGTCGAACGCGGCACCCATGCCGTCTTGCTCGCCGATGGCGGCCTCTATTCCGAGCTGTACCACACCCTGGTTCGGGACCAGGAGGTACCTGACTGATGCAGATGCCGCTCGATGTGGCGATGGACCGAACCTTCAGCGTGGCCGAGTTCGGCCAGCTCATCAACGACGTCCTGAATCACACCTTCCCCCACGACCTCTGGATCCAGGGCGAAGTCCGAGACATGACAAGAGCCGGCTCGGGCCACGTCTACTTCACGCTCGTCGACGCGGCCCCCAAGCCTGGCCGCCAGCCCGATGCGGCGCTATCGGTGGTGTTGTTCGAGGGCACCAAGCGCACCATCAACGCCCAAATCAAGCGCTCGGGTGGGGGCATGCGCATCGACGACGGCATCTCCGTGCGGATCCGTGGCGTGCCCGACTTCTACGCTCCAGGCGGCAAGCTCAGCCTCCGTATGACGGGGATCGATCCCGCATACACACTCGGCCAGTTGGCGGTGTCTCGCGATCGACTGCTGCGCATGCTGGCCGACGAAGACTTGCTGCACGCCAACTTGGCGCGGCCTGTGCCGGGTCTGCCGTTGCACGTTGGTCTTGTCACTGCCAATGGTTCGGCCGCAAAGGCAGACTTCCTGCACGAGCTCGAACAGTCTGACGTCGCGTTTCGCGTCGCATTTTCGCCAAGTCCAGTTCAGGGTTCGGATGCGGCTGCTCGGATCGCCGCGGCGATCCGTTCATGCGAGCTCCGTGGCGTCGATGTGATCGCCGTCGTCCGCGGCGGCGGTGCTCGGACCGATCTGGCCGCCTTCGACGACGAGGTCGTCGCCCGAGCGATCGCCGGATGCTCCATCCCGGTCTTCACGGGTATTGGTCACGAGATCGACACCGCGGTGGCCGACGAGGTCGCCCATCTTGCGCTTAAGACACCCACCGCGTGCGCTGCACACGTGGTTGGCCTGGTCCGCGAAGCCGAGAACACAGCCACCGCCTTGTGGAACCGCGTGACGGTGAAGGCGGCAGACCTGCTCAGCGCTACCGACGCCGAGCTCACCGGAGCTGCGTTCAACGCGCGCGAATCCGCGACGTCTGCGCTACGCGACGCAGACACACGCGCCGTAACCGCGGCCCGCCAAGTCCGTGATCTCACATCATCCCAGCTCGACCGCAGCAGCCACCGCCTCACCGGCCACTTCGCCAGAGCCCGCTTGCTGAGTCGCCACCGACTCGACAACGCAGATGCAGGAATTCGTCGTGTCGCCCAGCGTGTCGGGCGCGCTGGCCGCGTCGGGATCCAAGCGGCAAACCGTCGGGTCGACAATGCCCACTTCCAGGCACGGTTATTGGATCCCGAACGGGCGTTGGCCCGCGGCTGGAGCATCACCACTGACGCCAACGGCGCTGTCGTACGGTCGGTAGCGGACACACAGACAGGGTCCCAGCTCACAACCCGGTTGGCCGATGGAACCATTGCCAGCACCGTCGACGCTGCGACCCACAAATCAGCCAAGAACCCTCCCGCACAAACAAAGGAGTCATCGTGAGTACCCCCGACGACGAGGTCGGCTATGCCGCAGCCCTCGCCGAGCTCGAGGAGATCCTCGATCAACTCGAAGATGACAACATCGATGTTGATGTGCTCAGCTCCAAGGTCGAGCGCGCCGCGGAGCTAATTCGCCTGTGTCGCGGCAGAATTCGCGCTGCTCAGATGAGCGTCGAGGAGATCGTCGCAGAACTCGACGATCTCACCGACGATGGCGCCGACACCGACACGTCGCCAGATAGCGACGACTGACCCCATGTCGGAGCTCACCACGGCCCCGGATGCCCTCACGGTTGTGCTCGGCCCCGTCGACAACCGTCTCCGCGAGTTCACCGAGGCCGAGCGGGCCCGATGGTCAGCCGTCGACCCCACCCTGTCGGACCCCTTCGATGCACTGGCCGAGCTGGTGTTGCTGGGCGGCAAGCGCCTCCGACCGGCGTTCTTTCACTGGGCCCATGTCGGCGCGGGCGGCGAACCCTTTGCGCCCGAGGCCCTCGATGCGGCAGCTGCGATCGAGATGCTGCACGCATTCGCGCTGGCCCACGACGACATCATGGATGCATCAGAATCTCGCCGTGGACATCCCACCGTCCATGTCCGATTCGCCGAGCTCCACCGTCAGCGCGGCTGGCAGGGCGACCCGAACCGCTGGGGCGAAGCGGTCGCAATCCTGGTCGGCGACCTTGCTCATGTGTTCGCCGACCACCTCATGGCCGAGCGCACGCCCGAGATCGCATCGATCTGGGGTGAACTTCGCATGGAGGTCAATGTGGGCCAGTACCTCGATGTCTTGGCGACCGCTGTTGGTGAGGCCGATGACTCGACGGCACGCCGCATCGTCGAATACAAGACGGGGCGCTACTCAGTGCAGCGACCGCTGCATCTCGGAGCTGCTATAGCCGGTGGCCTTGATCGCCTCGGCGACCAGCTGACTCGCTACGGCCGCCCCGTCGGTGTTGCCTTCCAGCTCCGCGACGACATTTTGGGTGCGTTCGGCGACAGCGCTGTCACGGGCAAACCCGTCGGCGATGATCTTCGCGAAGGCAAACCGACCCCATTGTTGGCGACTGCTCGCGATCTAGCCTCGCCCGCGCAGGCGTTGATCCTCGAAAGAGCCGGCGATGCCGAAATGTCTCCTCAGGACCTTGCCGACGTCCAAGAGGCCATGGTGGCGACGGGCGCGGTGGATGCCATCGAGTCCGAGATTGCCGAGCTCACCGACGAAGCAATGGTTGCCCTCACCGATATGGATCTCGTTGGCGGGGCCAGCGAGGCGCTGGCCGATCTCGCCAATTTCGTGGCCTTCCGAGAACACTGATCGCGCCAAAATCATGTTCAGTTGGGGACAGACCCCATCGGAACATCGGGGTCCATCGTTGTGCCTAGGGCGCACATCCCCGCGTGACACCGAGCGGCCGCTTCACCACCCTACGTGAATATCCCTCAACGACTCGCTTCGCACAGTGAGCAGCAGACACGCTGTCCTTCTGGTAAGGGCAAGACGGCGGTCGATTGCTGATCCCGCGAACGGGCATTAACACCCTCTGAGAAAGCGCCCGCCGGTGACCAAACAACGTTCCAGCCTGACGGCATAGTCGTCGAGCTCGCCGTCCACCACCGATTTTTACGCGATGACAACGTCGTGCTGCTCCTCCCCGAAGTCGACGGCGGTGGGGATGGAGCCGCGGGCGACGATATCGGCGCCGCTGAACTCGCCGCCGAGAGCACAGCCGCGCCTGCGGCGACACCCGAGATCAAAACGACAGCAAGCGCCGAACGCCGGCTAAACCAGGCCACCTCGGCCAGACGCGCCCGAGACGACTGACGCCGAGTCGGCTTCTCGCGCTGCCCAGCTGGCCTACCCCCCGCGCACAGATGGCATGATGGCGACGTGTCGATCCACAAGCTCTCCACCAGTGATGCCTTCGTCGCCTTCGATCTGGACGGAGCACCATCGTCAGGCATTGTTCGCAGCGCGCCGAAAATCCTTCAAGGCGGGGCCAAAGACTTGGCACGCTCGCTGACCTATGCGTTTGCAACACTCGAGATGCAGCGCGGCGGCGCATCCGCCGGGATCAATGCTCAGCCTGATGATCGCGCCGACGCAACCGCCGCGTTCGTCGACGAACTCACCCCGATGGCGGCCGATGGGAGCCTCTCGCTCGACGCGGGGAAGGGTGTCTCCGACCTGCAACTGCAGGCAATGGCCGACGCCGACGATCGCGCTGAGGTAGCCAGCGCCGACATTGGTGGGATCTCGCTGAGCGTCCATCTGGCAGGTCTCGGGCCCGTCCTAGCGGCGGAAAACATTTGCGGCGACCTAGCCGACAAGACGGTTGCCATCGAAGGCTTCGACAGCCATGGACCCGCATTGGCAGCTGCAGCAACCGATCGCGGGGCGACGGTGATCGCCATTTCGACACCCAAGGGACTGCGTACCGAAGGCCTGGACCCAGCAACCCTGGCCGAGCTGTGGAAGAGCGACGGTGCCGCGATGGCCGGCGAGGGTGCCGACCCCGCATGGAAGATCTTCGTCACCACGGCCGACATCTTGTTTGCAGGGTCGAAGATCGGCGCGATCGACCACAACACGGCAGCAAAGTTGGCAGCCAAGGCAGTCGTGCCCCACAACCCACTGCCCTTTACGGCTCGTGCACTCGCCGTGATGCAACGTGCAGACATTGCGGTAGTGGCCGACTTCATCAGCACTTCAGCACCGCTGCTGGCCGGGTGGCCGACCGGCGACACCACACCCGACGCGGTCATTGCCTCGGCAACCAACGCAATCGAAAGCGCTCTGAACGAGACGAAGGGTCATCCCGATGGCGCCTTCCTGGGCGCGTGCCACCGAGCCGAGGCCTACCTCTCAAGCTGGCGCGAAGATCTCCCCTTCGGTCGGCCGCTCGCTGGCTGAGTTAGAGCTCGCGGCCCGGACATCACCAGTGGTGATGCCTCCCCGCGACGACGACATCGTCCGAGGAGTGCACCTACCGTTGCCGCACAATGCGCTGCTTCTCCGCCCGCAATCATCGCTCGGGGCCTGCCTGAGTGAGCTGGAGCGCCCGGTCATAAGCGTCGACGGCCACGTCGGCTTCGCCCGACTGCGCCAACAAACTGGCGCGGGCTGCGTGGGAATGGGCATAGCCATTAGGCGTATCGACCAAGTCGACAGCATTCAACAACAGCAGGCCGGCTTCGGGTGACTTTGCCATAGACACGGCGACGGCGTGATTCAGCCGCACACCGGCAGTCGGCGACACCGCCACGAGGTCTTCATAAAGGGCGGCGATCTGGCCCCATTCGGTGGCCTCGGGCGATGAAGCTGACGAGTGCACACCAGCAATCGCTGCCGGGACTTGCAGCCGCCCCGAACGGCCAAGGCGCATCGCACGCTTGAGCAGTCCCGTGCCTTCGTCGATCATTGGGCGATCCCATCGAGTCCGGTCCTGGTCGGGGAGGAGCACGACCTCACCCGCAGCGGTGGTCCGGGCGTGACGACGGGCCTGGGTGAACAAACACATGGCCAGCAGACCAATGGACTCCACATCGTGAGGGCCGGCCCAACGCCGGCCCACCTCCACGTCGATCGCGATGATCCACTTTCGACTGGTCCGTCGAAGTTTCTCATGTCCGCGCCAACCCGGCCCTCTCCTCCCGTCGGGACCAGCCAGATTCGCCTACTTCGTAGACACCGTTGTGCGGGGGGCCTGGGGTCTCGTTCGGCGGGCGTTTGCGACGCGGAAGGTTTAAGGTTGCGAACCGCTCGACTGGCTGTCCCCAAGGGGCTGTCGCGACAACACACTGGAGTGAGACATGGATCTAGGACTCGCCGGAAAAAAGGCACTCATCACCGGCTCAACCAAGGGGCTCGGACGAGCCATTGCCGAGACGCTCTTGGCCGAAGGCGCTTCGGTCGCCATCTGTGCTCGCGACGAGGACGGCGTGAACGCTGCCGTCAGCGAGCTTTCCAGCCAAGGCCAAGTCTGCGGTAGCGCCGTGGACGCCGCTGACATGGATTCGCTCACCGGTTGGATCAATGCCTCAGCCGAAGAACTCGGCGGCATCGATATTTACATCCACAACACCTCAGCAAAGCCCCAGCGCAAGCTTGAGGGTTGGGTCAACAACTTCAACATCGATCTCATGGCCCTGGTCGGCGGCGTCGGCGTTGCCAGCGAAGCCCTCGCCGATGGCGGCGGATCGGTCATCAGCATCGGGACCAGTGCGGTCGGCGAACACTTCGCCTCCGGCAGCAGCAGCTACAGCGCCTTCAAGGCCGCGGTAACCAACTGGACTCTTGGTCAGGCGCAGGTTCTCGGCGCAAAGGGTGTCCGTTGCAACGTCGTGTCGCCGGGGCCGATCATGGTCGAAGGTGGCGACTGGGCCGGGATCCGCGACGGCATGGCCGACTTCTTCGCCGCGACACAAAAGACCCACCCCGGCGGCGAGCTCGGTGAGCCTTCCGACGTCGCCAACGCCGTCGCCTTCCTGGCCGGCGATGCGGCACGCCACATCAACGGTGCCAACCTCACCGTCGACGGCGGCTTCATGAAACGCGTCAACTGGTAACAATCCTCTCCACGAGTCCCCACCGTGCGGCTCGTGGCGTTGCCTGATGGTTTTGTGGGCTGATCAGTCAGCTCACAAAACCATCAACAAGGTCCAGCGGTATCTGCCCTGTGGCCACGGTCGCAGAACCTCGAACTGGGCCGCGTACTCAGCTCCCGCGGCCGAGCCCGCATCGCGCGCCTCTGCGCGGAGGAACGCTGCAGCCTCTTCATTGGTTTGACCCAGCGAGCGCAGGTACTCCCGATGGCACAGCAACGAGCGCACGCCGTCTTCAACCGTCGCGGTCACGTCAACCGAGTGCGTCGACTGCGGCGAGGCGTTGAACGCAACAAAGCGGACACCATCGCAGGCCGGGTCTTCAAGGTCCTGAGCGACCCAGGAATTCGCGGTATCCCGGACGGAGCCCAGGAGGGCCAGTCCAACGGCGCGATGACCGGCGTGGTTCCAGCTGGGCCCGCCCCAGCTCTCTCGGAAGTTGATCGAGATCAGCACTTCGGGGCGATGCTTGCGCATTGCCCGAGCGATATCGAGTCGCAGTTGTACGTCAGCGACTACGGCTCCCTCGCTGTGATCCGGGAACTCCAGCTCAGTCACCCCGATGGAGCGACAGCTGGCGATCTGTTCCTGCTCGCGCAGCGGGCCAGCGATGTGAGATGCGGTGGTCTCCATCCCCGCCTCACCGCGGATCACGAAGAGATACCGAATGTCCTTGCCTTGGCCAGTCCATCGAGCCACTGCGGCCGCGGCGCCTTACTCCATGTCGTCGGGGGGAGCGACAACGGCCAGCGCCCGATCCCAGTCCTCTTCGAGGAGCGGGAGTTGAACCCCGCTCGGGTCGCTCATGTGCCGGTGAAGTTCGCAGCGCGCTTCTCGACGAAGGCCGCGATGCCTTCCTTGCCGTCGTTGGTTGCCATAGCACCGGTGATAA
>CAWKYX010000114.1:0-10189 GCA_963854265.1 Acidimicrobiia bacterium | reverse complement strand
CTTCGGATTAGTCGTATCGCGGTACACAGCACCGCCAAGGATCGGGGTCTCGATATTGCCGCGGAGGTGTTCACCACCGACGCCGCTGCCGTCGTCGCCGATCCCGCCATCGACGTCGTGGTCGAAACGATCGGGGGGATCGAACCGGCCCGAGAGCTCGTGCTCACCGCGTTGGCCGCAGGTAAGCCGGTGATCACCGCCAACAAGGAGCTCCTCGCCAACCATGGAGCCGAGCTCTATGACGCCGCCGCCGCGGCCGGAGTCGACCTGTTGTTCGAGGCAGCCGTGGCCGGCGCCATCCCGCTCATGCGCCCGCTGCGCGAGTCGTTGATCGGCGAACCCATCACTCGTGTCATGGGAATCGTTAACGGGACCACCAACTACATCCTCAGCCAGATGGCCGAGATCGGGGCTTCCTACCAGGACGCCCTGGCCGAGGCACAAAGCCTTGGCTACGCCGAGCGTGACCCCACAGTCGATGTCGAGGGCTACGACGCTGGCGCGAAGGCTGCCATCATCGCGTCGATCGCTTTTGGCGCACGCGTTGTCGCAGGCGACGTCTACCACGAAGGCATCTCGGGCATCACCGCCGCCGACATCGACTTTGCCAAGCGACTTGGCTACTCGATCAAGCTCCTAGCCGTCACCGAGCGAGTCGGCACAGACAACGGCCAACCGGTGGTTGCGGTGCGGGTCCATCCGGCGATGATCCCCAACGCCCATCCGTTGGCATCGGTGCGAGACAGCTTCAACGCAGTCTTCGTCGAAGGCGGCGCAGCCGGTGAGATGATGTTCTACGGCCGCGGCGCAGGTGGACGCCCCACAGCTTCGGCGGTGCTGGGCGACCTCATTGATGCTGCCACCAACAACCTCGCCGGCACCGCAGCGAGCATCGGCCGCTTGGAGAAGGCACAGATCCAGCCGATCGACGAGCTTGAGTCCGCCTACTACCTCAACCTCGAGGTCATCGACGAGCCGGGTGTACTGGCTTCGGTGGCCAACATCTTTGGCCAACACAAGGTGTCAATTCGTTCGATGGAACAGGAGGGACTCGGCGACGAGGCCCGCCTGATCTTCATCACCCACAGTGCGGTCGAACGCGATGTGCGGGCCACCCTTCAAGAACTGCGATCGCTCGACAGTGTCCGCCAGGTCGGCTCGATGTTGCGCGTCATCGGCGCCTGAAGGGCCAGCCGATGCGGTACATCAGCACTCGCGGTCTGGCACCGGTACTCGACTTCGGCGACGTGTTGCTCACCGGGCTGGCCTCCGATGGGGGGCTCTATGTGCCCGAGACGTGGCCGTCGTTCTCGCTTGAAGGCTTCGTTCGCGAGCATGGCGCCGATGCCTCCTATGCCACGCTCGCCACGGCGATCATGTGGCCCTACGTCGACGGCAGCATTGATCACGATACGTTCGCCGAGATCGTCGAGGCGGCCTATGCCACGTTCGAGCACCCCGACGTCGCACCACTACGAGATCTGGGCGAGGGGATCCATGTGCTCGAGCTGTTCCATGGCCCCACGCTGGCGTTCAAAGATGTGGCTCTCCAGCTCGTCGGGCGCCTCTTCGACCACGAGCTGGCCAAACGACAAGAGCGCGTGACGATCGTGGCCGCGACTTCAGGCGACACAGGGTCGGCCGCCATTGAAGCCGTCCGAGATCGCGATGCTATCGAGATCTTCGTGTTGCACCCGCACGAGCGGACGTCGCCGCTGCAGCGGCGCCAGATGACCACCGTCGATGCTGCCAACGTGCACAATCTGGCCGTCGAGGGCACATTCGATGACTGCCAGGACCTGGTGAAGGCAATGTTTGCCGACGAGGCCTTTCGGTCCCGGGTCAACCTGTCTGCAGTCAACTCGATCAACTGGGCTCGAGTCATGGCTCAGATCGTCTACTACTGGTGGGCGGCACTGCAGCTGGGCAGGGTCGGCAAGCCCATGTCGTTTGCGGTGCCGACAGGAAACTTCGGCAATGTCTTTGCGGGCTTCTGTGCTCGTCGGATGGGGCTCGACATTGCGCAGTTCGTGGTGGGCAGCAACCGCAACGACATCCTCACCCGGTTCTTCGATACCGGTGAAATGACCATCACCGAGGTCGAACCGAGTCTTTCACCGTCGATGGACATTCAGGTGTCGAGCAATCTCGAGCGGCTCCTGTTCGAGCTGCATGCTCGCGACGGCGAGGCTGTGGCAAATTTCATGACGGCGTTTCGCGAGTCGGGGACGGCGCGGATCGACCCCTACAAGCTCGGAGCGTTGCGCGAGAGCTGGGACGGAGCCCGCGTCGACGATGCGGAGACGCTCGAGGTCATCCGTCAGACTGCCAATGACACAGGCCACGTACTCGATCCGCACACTGCAGTTGGGTTGGGCGCTGCCCGAAAGACGGGCAGGTTGGGTGAGATCCCAATGGTGGTGCTGGCCACTGCTCATCCCGCGAAGTTCCCGGCCGCGATTGTGGAAGCCACCGGGTCCGAACCTGAAACCCCGCCTCGTCTGGCCCGCGTGGCCGAGCTACCTGAACGCTTCGACGTCATCGCGGCTGAGCCCGGTGCTGTGCAGGGGTACATCCTCGGTCGCACGCAAGCCTGAGCGTGGTCGGTTCAGCGCGGCCGATCGTCGCGCCGCCACGAGAGCGGAACCGGAGCGCCAGGCGCCCTGCAGGGTCGAGGTTCGCGCTCGGGGCCTATAGCCCATTCGGGCCTCAGCAGCGGGCGGGGGCGTCAAGGGAGCTGTCAGCGCTCGGCGCGCAGCACTGGTCGACAGCGGGGTCGAGATGGTCGGCGGTTTCGGCATCGGCCAGCACCGTGTAGATCTCCCAGCGGTGGCCGTCAGCTCCGTCGACCCAACCCTCGTCCTTGTGGGCGTAGCAGCAATGATCTTGGCCTTCGCTGTGGACGGCGAGTCCTTCGGTCTTGACTCGATCGAGTTCGGCGTGGACCTCGTCGGCGGATTCATGCTCGACCCCGAGGTGGTTGATGGTTCCGTGTTCGCCGGCGCCTTCGAACAAGACGAGTTTCAGAGCTGGGTTCGCAATCGCGAAGTTCGCATACCCACCCTCGAGCTTGGTCGGCGGTGTGGCAAAGAGTTTGGTGTAGTAATCGACGGCGGCGTTGAGGTCGTCGACGTTCATCGCGAGCTGGAGTCGGGACATTGGGGGGTCTCCTGGGTGTCTGGTGGTGGTCCGTACACTCGTGACCGCTACGGGCATGAGGTCGATGTCTCAATATATCGACAATCATCAATATGATGGTCATATCGATAGTTGTAGATACGTCAGTGGAAGTTCCTGTACAGTCGTCGTGTGTCCAAGATCATGCCCACCCTTCTCCAGCCATGCTGTGCTCCGCTGCTCACCGACACCCTCGACAGCAGCGACGCCGAGCACTTGGCCGCACGATTCAAAGCCATCGCCGATCCCGTCCGGCTGCAGATCTTGAACCGACTTGCCGGCGCATCCGAGGGTGTCTGCGTGTGTGACTTCGTCGACACACTGGATCGTTCGCAGCCCACCATCTCCCATCACCTCAAGGTTCTGAGCGACGCAGGATTGGTGGCTCGCGAACAGCGTGGCCGTTGGGCCTGGTACAGCGTGGTCGATGAAGCGATCTCGGCGCTGCGCGACGCGTTGGCCCAACCGGTCTGACCAACGGGGCCTTCAGGGGGCCTTTAGGCGCGAGCGCTACAGCTTCGACCAAGGGCGGACAATGGGCCTGCACGCGCCGTTCGAACCAGCCAATGTTGGCCAGTTCCCGCCAAATCAGTACAGTTAATGGTGTCGCCGCGACGTCGATAGCCGACAGCGGACGATTTGGCACCCCGTCATCAGGCGCTGCGTCTGCTCGGTTGTCCGTAAACCTTCCCCGCGGGGAACGCCGTGTCCTGGCACGCCACGTCACCCGCCCACATTGTGAGGTAATCCGTTGAGCGCTGATCTGAGCAAGTCCAAGCTCGCCTCGAAAGACAAAGACGAGCTGACCCAGATCGCCCAAGCCATGGGGGGCAAGCCCGCCTCGCGGGCGCGCAAGGCTGACATTATCGACCTCATCATGGAGCTCGCCACGGGCGGACAGGAATCTGCCCCAGCGCCAAGCGTTGCTGAGGCTGCGCCTGCAGCTGCGGGTGCCCCGGGGTACTCAGCGGACCCAATGGCCGATGCACGCGCCGCCGAAGCAAACGAGGGCGGTGCGCGATCATCACGCCGGTCGCCGGCGGGACGCGGCAAGGCAGCGAAAGCAGCCGAGCCTGAAGAGCGCAACGACCGCAATGACCGCAATGAGCGGAACGAGCGGAACGACAGGAACGACCGCAACGACCGCAACGATGAGTCGGCCAACGAGGACTCTGGCGGCAACGATTTTGCCGGCGACCAAGCGAGCCAGGAAAATGACCCGGCAGCCACCGGCAATGACAACGACGGCGACAACGAAAACGAGCCGACCGAGCCGGGCAACCGACGTCGACGTCGCCGGGGCCGCGGTCGCGACCGTGGCGAACAGGTCGAGGAATACACCGGCGAGCCGGTCGCGGTCGATGGCGTGTTGGACCTACGCGACGACGGCTATGGGTTCTTGAGGGTCAACGGTTTCTTGCCGACCCGAGACGACGTCTATGTGTCGGTTAAGCAAGTCCGCCAACACGGCCTCCGCAAGGGAGACCGACTTATTGGCTCGGCTCGGCCTGCAAACCGCTCCGAAAAGAACCCGGCGATGTTGCGCGTTGATGCCGTCAACGGTCAGCCTGCTGACGCGGCCACCGAAGCCGGTCGACGGAACTTCGATGACCTCACCGCGATCCTGCCCACCGAAAAACTCTCTCTTGAACGAGAAGACGACCCCGACAACGGAACCGCCAGAGTCATCGACCTGCTTGCCCCGATCGGCAAGGGCCAACGCGGTCTTATTGTCGGGCCGCTCGGTTCAGGGGCCACCACCGTCCTGCGCGACATCGCTCGCTCCATCGAGACCAACCATCCAGACGTGCAGTTGATGGTCCTGCTTCTCGACGAACGACCTGAAGAGGTCACCGAGATGCAGCGTCTCATCCTCAACGGCGAAGTCATCACATCCACGCTCGATCAAGCCGCCGACGAGCATGCCGCTGTGGCCGAACTCACCCTCGAACGAGCCAAGCGCCTTGTCGAGTTGGGCCAGGACGTCGTCGTGATCTTCGATGGCATCACCCGCCTCGCTCGAGCGAACAATCTCGCAGCGGCAGGCAATGGTCAGGTATCGGCGCTTGGTATTTCGGCCAGCGCCATTCACCCCGCCAAGCGGTTCTTCGGGGCAGCCCGCCATATCCAAGAGGGCGGTTCGCTCACCATCTTGGCCACAGCGATGGCCGACTCTGGATCAGCGATCGACCAGTTCATCGTTGACGAGTTCACGGGCTCTGCAAACATGGAGCTGTGGCTCGACCGCGACGCCGCAGCGCAGCGCATCTACCCGGCAATCGACGTCATGCGCTCGGGCACCCGCAACGAAAGTGAGCTGTTCGAGGATGACGAATTGGCCCAGGTGGCCAAGCTTCGTCGCAGTATCGCAGCGGCGGGCGGCGAACCCGGGTCGGCGCTGGCCAGCTTGGAGTTCGTGGTCGAACGCCTTGCCGCGACCGATACCAACACCGAGATCCTCAAACAAACGACGTAATTATTGGGCACGGCCGTTGACGCAATGTCGCGCAACGCCGCTACGATCATATGCTGCACCGCCACCATCGTCGGCGGCGCCGGTTTCTGGAGATGCCATGAAAGCAGACATTCATCCCAACTATCGCCCGGTCGTGTTCCAAGACACCACCTCAGGCGAGTCGTTCATCACTCGGTCCACCATCGACACCGAAGAGACCGTCACGTGGGAAGACGGCAACGAGTACCCACTCGCAAAGGTGGTCATCTCCGCCACGAGTCACCCGTTCTTCACCGGCACGATGACCATCGTCGATACTGCTGGTCGTGTGGAACGCTTCGAGCGCCGCTATGGCACTCGCAAACGCGCTGCCGAAAAATCAGACGACTAGATCTCATCGCCAAGCGATGAGCATCGATGCCGACCGCCTAGCCGGCCTGGCGCGAACCAAACTCGAAAGTCTGGTTCGCCGCGCGTTCCCCGATGTTGCGGCGGATGCGGTGGGTTTCAACGCTGGTGTGGGCCTGGTGGACGGCGACCGGGCGTTTGTGCTGCTGATCAAGCGTGCGCCGTCGCCCCTGGCTGCAGCGCTCGCCTGGGGCGAACAACACGGCGCAACAGAACTCCACGTCGTGGTGGACGACCCCGACCCAATGCTGGCTCTCGAGGCGCGAGGGCTCGCTCCTCAGCCCAGGTTGTGGCACGCGGTCGGCACCGAACTCGTAGCGATGTCTGATCCGGGCCTCGAAAGTGTCGGTGAGGCGCCCTCAACGGTGCTGGCACAGATCCCGACGCTCGAGGCCGCAGGGTGTGAGGCGGTCATTGAGCACGGCGTCGTGATCGGCGAGGTTCTCGGGCTCGAGGTCGCCCGGGTCGCGGTCGAGGCCGATGGTGCGGCCATTGTCCGAGTTGGAGTCGGGCTTTACGACCAGGAAGCGCACGCGTTGGTTCACGCCCATTCGCCGGTCGACGAGCGACTTCGTGACGTCAGCGCCGAAGTCCGCCGGCACCGCAACGCCGATGCCGGTCCGCACCCCCTCAACCGTGTTGCCCGAGAACGCTGGCTGCGGTCCATCGTCTGCGCAGACCCCGGTCTGCTCCAGCTCGACAGCTGCGTTGTCGAGGCGCCCATCGTTGCCCGTGGTGGCATCCACGAGCAGCGGCCTGTGGCTGCGCGCGGCACCCGTGGCAGTCGGAACGTGCTGGTGGTCTGCTCCAGTGGCATCGACCTCGACCTCGTTCCTACCGCTGCGGCACACCTTGCCCATGGGGGACTCGCGCAAGCCGACGAGGTTTTGCTGGTCCTGCCCCAACGTGACCACCACGCTGTTGTCGAGCGGATGCTCGTACATCTCGCCGTGGACGCATCGCTGGTGGCCATTGCCGACCCCTGGCCATGATGGCCCGACTCGCTCGATAGCCTCGACCCATGTCTGCTGTGCACGACGAGCTCGAGCGTGAGTTCGAGGACCTTCAGAGCCGCCTCGGCGACCAAGACCTCATCGCCGACCAAGCGGCATACGCCAAGGCAGCGAAGCGCTACAACGAGCTCGAGCAGATCGTCGAGTGCACCCGTGGCTTGCGCCGGGCGGCTTCGGATCTCGAGACTGCCAAAGAGATGATCACTGACGCGTCGGGTGATGATCGGGAGCTGCTTCGGGAAGAAGTCGACTCTGCCGAGGCCATCACGGTGGAGCTCGAAGCGCGGCTTCGAGACCTCCTTTTGCCCAAAGATCCAAACGACGAGAAGAACGTGATCGTCGAGATCCGGGGTGCCGAAGGTGGCGAGGAGGCCAATCTGTTCGCTCGGGACCTGTTCAACATGTACGCCGGATATGCCACTCGGATGAGTTGGAAGCTGGAGATGCTCGGTGGACACCAGTCCGACATGGGCGGGTACAGCGATGTGACGTTCATGCTCAAGGGCGCCTCGGTCTGGAGCCGAATGAAACACGAGGGTGGTCCGCATCGAGTTCAGCGGGTCCCCGTGACCGAGTCCCAAGGCCGGGTTCATACCTCGTCAGCGACCGTTGCAGTGTTGCCCGAAGCCGAAGAGATCGACGTCCACATCGACGACAATGACCTTCAAATTGATGTGTATCGGGCATCGGGACCGGGCGGTCAGTCGGTCAACACCACCGACTCTGCGGTGCGAATCACGCACAAGCCCACGGGTATCGTCGTGTCGATGCAGGACGAGAAAAGCCAGCTCCAGAACAAGGCACGGGCCATGCAGGTGTTGCGAGCCCGCATACTCCAGGCCGAAAAAGATCGACTCCAGGCCGAGCAGTCAGCGGCGCGCAAGGGCCAGACGGGCGGGGGTGGGCGGTCCGAGAAGATCCGCACCTACAACTACAAAGAGAATCGCCTTACCGACCACCGCATCGGGCTGACCCTCTACAAGCTCGACCGGGTTCTGGGTGGCGAGCTTGACTCTGTCGTCGATGCACTGGTCGAGCACGAACGTGCCGAGCAGCTCACGAGCCTCGGCGACGACCAAGGCGATGAATAGTCCCGCCAACGAGCCCGCCGGCTACGACCCCGCAGGTCCGACTGTGGCTTGGGCATCGTTCTACGACGAGGCTCGAGGCCGGTTCGCAGCCAAGGGTTTCGCGTCTGCCCACGTGGACGCCCGGCGCATCGTCGAGGAGGCATCGGGGTTCGAGGGTGCCGAGTTCCATCTTGGACTGAACGAGCCCGCGACCAAACGTGGTGTCGCTCGGTTCGATGCGATGATGCAGCGACGCCTCGACGGCGAGCCACTGCAATATGTGGTTGGAAATTGGGGCTTCCGAACGTTGGACCTCATGGTCGACCAACGGGTGCTGATCCCGCGACCCGAGACCGAAATCGTCGCCGGGGTGGCGATGGCTGAACTCGAACGCCTGGCACGGCCGGGAGGTCAGCTGGTCGCCGTGGATCTCGGAACCGGGTCCGGCGCTATTGGGCTGTCAGTGGCGGCCGAGCGCCCGGATACGGTCGTGACCATCACCGATCTATCCGTTGAGGCGCTCCAGGTAGCTCGCGCGAATTTGGCAGGGATTGGACGCGCTGCGACGCGTGTGACGGTGGCGCAGGGTTCTTGGTTCGACGCGCTGCCGACTGAGCTCGCCGGATCGGTCGACCTGGTGGTTTCAAATCCGCCGTACGTCGCGCCCGCCGACGCATTGCCGTCCGAGGTCGCCGACTGGGAACCGACCGAGGCCCTCATCGCTGGCAACGAAGGCCGAGCGGACCTCTTGCACCTGATCGAGGGAGCCGGCGCCTGGTTGGTCGAGGGGGGAGCACTGGTGCTGGAAATGGCGCCACACCAAACGGCATGGGCCGCTGGCGTGGCCGCCGATTCCGGCTTCGTCGAAGTGGCGGTTGTCCCCGATCTCGCCGGCCGTGATCGTGCGATGCGAGCTCGATGGCCCGGGTGATCGCTGCCGATTTGGCCGGCGCCTGCGACGACGCAGTCGATGTTCTGAGGTCGGGCGGCGTTGTTGTCATCCCGACCGACACGGTTTACGGACTGGCGGTCTTGCCCAACCACGCCGACGCGATTAATCGGGTCTTCGCTCTTAAGCAGCGTCCGGCTGGCATGCATCTCCCGGTTTTGGTTGCCGGCTCGCACCAACTTCGCCTTGTCACCGGCGATACACGGCCCGCAGTACGGACTCTGGCCGAACGGTTCTGGCCAGGGGCCCTCACCATGGTGGTGGCCAATGCAACGCCGCTGACCGACGGACTCGGCAATGGCGACGGCACGGTCGGTGTCCGTTGTCCCGATCACGAGCTGATTCGGTCCATCGCTGAAGTTGTCGGGGCCGTTGCCGCGACCAGCGCTAATCTGCACGGCCGGCCAACTCCTGACGCAGCTGATGAAGTCGCCGATCAACTACCCGGCGTCGACCTGGTGATCGATGGCGGCATCTGTGCGGGCGGTCAGGCCTCGACGGTTGTGTCCCTGACGGGGCCAGTGCCCGAAGTGCTGCGTGCGGGCCCCATCACCGCGGCGGACATCGTGGACATCTGGCAGGCCGGCGGGTAGGTCGCCGCGCAGGCGTGGGTGGCGGCCACAGCGTCGCCGTGAATCATCGATAGAAGCCAACTCGTGGCCGACTAGCGTGCGGCCATGACTCGCATTGCAGCCGGCTGCGACCACGCCGGGTTCAACCTCAAGACAGAACTTGTCGCCCACCTTGCCGAGTTGGGGCACGAGATCATCGACCTCGGAACCAACAGCCCCGATCGCGTCGACTACCCGGACTTCGGCGCGGCGGTCGGTCGCTCGGTCGCTGCCGGCGAAGCCGACTTGGGTTTGTGTGTCTGTGGCAGCGGGATTGGTATAGCGATCGCCGCGAACAAGATCCCAGGGGTGCGCGCTGCCACGGTCCATGACGCCACCTCAGGACACCTGACTCGCGAGCACAACGACGCGAACGTGATCTGTTTCGGAGAGCGCCTGATTGGCCCCGAGGTCGCCAAAGAGGCCCTGGACGCCTTTCTCGCCGCTGAGTTTGAGGGTGGCCGCCACGCCGGCCGCGTCGCCAAGATCGACGCCCTGCTCACCGA
>CAWKYX010000113.1:0-10203 GCA_963854265.1 Acidimicrobiia bacterium | reverse complement strand
GACCGACCCCGGCAGGGGTGCATCAGCGGTCGGCGACGGCGACCAGATCGCGTCACTGGCCCAGCGAGCAATGGCGCGTTCGGTCGACCTCATGGTCGTAGCCGTGGTGTCCCTCGCATTGTTTGCGCCGCAACTCATTCTCAAAGGCGCTGAGGCCAGGGTGCCCCGATGGACTCAGGTCGCGGTGTTCGTGCTCTGGCTCGCCTATGAAGCCGGCACGACTGCTGTACTGGGCCAGACGATGGGCAAGCTCGCCACCGGGTGCCGAGTGGCGGACCGCCAGACGGGGTGCCGACCAGGGTTCGCTCGCAGCATCGTGCGCGCCGCAGTCATCCCCGGACTCTTGCCGTTCCTGGCCATCTTTGGGCTTATTGGGTATGCCACGGCCATCCTCGATCCGCAGGAGTACCGAGGGCTGCTCGACCGGCTTGCCGGCACGGTGGTAGTCCGAGCCGTGTCTGGCGAACGCCGCTGAGATCGCCGCGTGGGAGTCAGCTCGGATCGATCACGACGATGACGTCGCCGCCGCCGACGCTGTCGCCGGTGGCGATCTTGATTTCTGTCACGGTGCCGGCGACGTCGGAGGCGATGTTGTTCTCCATTTTCATGGCCTCGAGCACCACCAAGGTGTCGCCCGCTTCAACGATCTGCCCGACTTCCACCTCGATCTTGACGATGGTGCCCTGCATGGGAACGGTGATTTGGCCGTTGCCGGCACCACCTGCGCCGCTGCCCGCCGTATTGGCGCGGCGGCGGGGCTTGGCCGCGGCGGCGTCGGGAACCCACATTGCGACGTCGAATCGCTTGCCGTTGACCTCGACTTCGAGCTCGCGACGGATCAGGGTTTCGTCGGATTCTGGAGCTGTTGTTGCGCCGCCAATAACGCCGGTTAGATCCAGGGTCTCCTCGACCCACTTCGTCGAGATGTCGATCGATGAGAAGTCTGGGTGGGCGAGGATCGCAATGTCCGCGGGAACCGTGGTGGCCACGCCGGTGATCTCGAGTTCGTGCAGCGCCCGGAGCGTCCTGGCGATAGCGCGATCTCGATCCGACCCCCAGCAGATGAGCTTGCCCACGAGGTTGTCGTAGTATTGGCTGACCACGTCGCCTGCCTCATAGCCACCGTCCCAGCGCGTCCCAAAGCCAGACGGCGGGCGCAATGTGGTGATGGGTCCGGGGCTTGGCAAGAAGGCGCCCTCAGCAGGATCTTCGGCGTTGATGCGAACTTCGATGGCGTGGCCGGTGATGGTCACATCGTCTTGGGTCATCGCCAACTCGCCGCCAGAGGCGACGTGGAGTTGTTGTTCGACGAGGTCGACACCCGTGACCAGTTCGGTGACGGGATGTTCTACCTGGAGCCGCGTATTCATTTCGAGGTAGAAGAACGCCCCGTTTTCGTAGAGAAACTCGACCGTGCCTGCGTTGGTGTAATCACAGCCCTTGGCAACCTTGACGGCGGCCTCGCCCATGGCCGCCAAGATGGCGGGGTCGATCCCGGGTGCCGGTGCTTCCTCGATGAGTTTCTGGTGGCGACGCTGCGCTGAACAGTCTCGGGTTCCGAGGTAAATGCAGTTGCCGTGGGTGTCGGCGAGAATTTGCACTTCGATGTGGCGCGGGTTGGTGAGGTAGCGCTCCATGTAAATTTCGTCGCGCCCGAAATACGCGAGTGCCTCACGCTGGGCGGACTCGATAGCGGCATCCACTTCGGCTGCATCGGCCACGACCTTCATGCCCCGGCCCCCGCCGCCGTAGGCAGCCTTGATGGCAACCGGATAGCCGTGCTCTTCGCCAAAGGCCAGAACCTGTGACGCGTCGCTGATGAATTCGGTGGTGCCCGGCACGCCGTCTACGCCCACGTCGTCGGCAGCCTTGCGTGCGCTGATCTTGTCGCCCATTACCTCGATGGCGGCCGGAGGCGGACCAATGAAGGTCACGCCCCGGTCGGTGATCGCTCGAGCAAACTCGGCGTTCTCAGAGAAGAAGCCGTAGCCCGGATGGACAGCGTCTGCGCCGCTTCGATCGATCACGTCGAGGATTGCGTCGGTGTGGAGATAGCTTTCGGCGGCAGTCTGGCCGCCCAGCGCGTATGCCTCGTCGGCCAGCCGCACGTGAAGTGCGGACCGGTCCAAATCGGAGTAAACAGCAACCGTGGTGATACCGAGCTCGTGGCAGGCGCGAATCACCCGGACAGCTATCTCTCCCCGGTTTGCAATGAGAACCTTCTGGAACACTGTGGTGGGACCCCAACGACTAGAAAAATACGGAATGAGCGGCGTAAGCCTTCATCAGCCGACCAATGGTGACAGATCCGAGGGGGTTCATGGCATCTCAAGATAGAAAAAGAGGTCCAGAACTTCTGCGGCAATGGGGCGAAACTGTTTCGCAGGCCATGTCGGGGACGCCGTTTGACCAGGTCAGCTGGGTCGCTGAGACCGGTTCGACCAACGC
This sequence comes from Acidimicrobiia bacterium, assembly GCA_963854265.1. Classification (GTDB taxonomy): domain Bacteria; phylum Actinomycetota; class Acidimicrobiia; order Acidimicrobiales; family UBA8592; genus CAWKYX01. Next base: position 7,755 of record CAWKYX010000113.1, on the reverse strand, counting down.
CGACCTGCTCGACGCAGCGACGCAGGGGAGACCACGCCACGGCGCGGTCTTGGTGGCCGAGCACCAACACGCTGGCCGGGGGCGACGTGATCGCACGTGGACCACCGCGCCCGGCGACGCTCTGCTGGTATCGATCCTGTTGCGTCCCCAAGTCGAGCCCGAAGGGCTCTCGGTCCTGACAACGGCGGTGGCCTTGTCGGCGGCGGAAGCCTGTGCCGCGCTGGGATACCCAGGCATTCGGGTGAAGTGGCCAAACGACTTGGTGGTGGGTGAGCCCGGCCATCATCGCAAGCTCGCAGGTGTGCTGGCCCAGTCTCAGGTCATGGGCAGTGACGTCGTCGTGGTGGTCGGGATTGGACTGAACGTCATCTCCGAACGGTTCGGCGAGCTGGCAGCCGGGGCAGTCGCGCTCGACCAGATTGGTCCGGCCTGTAACCGACCTGCATTCTTGATCAAGCTCTTGACTCGGCTGGCGTCAACGCTGGACGGCATCGGTGGCGACAACGGCGCCGATCTCTGGCGGCGTTACCGAGACGTGTCGGCGACGCTCGGTACCGTTGTTCGGGCCGAGCTTGACCCTGGAGCGCGTGAGAGGGGGCCTATCGCAGATGCAGACGCCAGTCAGGGCGCAGCGACGGTGACGGGGACCGCAGTGGACATATCTGCGGCTGGAGCGCTCATCGTGGACACAGGCACCGAACGCGTCGAACTCCTGGTGGCCGACGTCGTTTCGTTGCGGCCGGCCTGATTGTTCGCGTAGCCGGCCTGCCGACCTCCTTGGGCCGACCGCACGGTGGGGCTCATCTCGCACTACCATCGCCCGAATGCCTCTGCAGCGCCGGCCTAGGCCGCGACGGACGTGGCGGCAGCGCCTCATGCTCGCCGTCAACCTGGGCATCATCATGTCTGCGCTCGGGTCAGCTGTGGTTCTTGCGTATGCCAAAGAAACCGTCTCGGAGATTCCCAGATACGCGTTTCCCGGGAACATATTGGCGGCCGAGGAAGAACGAATCGTCGACGGTGTCGCCAAACGCCCAGCCCTCAACTTCTTGTTGGTGGGCGTGGACTCGGTCGCGAATCTGCCCCCAGGCCATATCTTGCGAAGCACCCGACCTGCGTCCAACACGCTCACCGACACCATCATCTTGTTGCGAGTCGATCCCGAGAGCGGCAATGCCTGGGCCATGTCGTTGCCGAGAGATCTCTGGCTCCCGGTACCCGAGCCGGTCGGGCGCGAGACCAAGATCAACGCGGCGCTTCCACTTGGCGGGCAGGCCGCCTTGCTGCAGGCCATCCAAGATTTCTTGGACATCCCTATTCATCGATACCTGCAGGTCGACTTCAACGGGTTTTTGGGGTTGGTCGATGAGATCGGCGGCGTTGAGGTCCAAATCGACTTTCCGTTGCGCGACCCTAAGGCGCAGTTCGAGATCACCCGCACCGGCTGTGTCAACCTGACCCCCGAAGAGGCGCTGGGCTACGTCCGATCGCGCACACTCCAGGCGCTTATCAACGGCGGTTGGTCCGTTGTTGACAATCGAGGCGACCTGGGCCGAATCCAGCGCCAACAGGATTTCCTCGTCGTGGCGCTCAAGAAGGCTTTCTCGGAGGGTCTCACCAGCCCAACGGTGCTCAAAGGCCTTATCGACAACGTGCTAGCCGCTGGCTACATCTCGCTCGATGTGCGGACAACGCCGGCCGACATGTTGGAGCTCGCCTCCGACTTCGCCAGCTTCAACGCAGACGAACTCGAACGACTGACCTTGCCGGTGGTGCTTGGGTCGGCGGGCGCTGCATCGGTCGTGCGGATGGTCGAGGGTGAAGCCGAAGAGGTGTTGGCCGTCTTCCGCGGAGAAAGAGACGATCCTCGTTCATTCCGTTTGGTGATCCAGAACGGAACCCCCACCGCAGGGTTGGCCCGCGAGGTCGAATTTGCGCTCAGCCTCAACGGCTTCCGGGTCGTCGAAACCAAGAACGCGGCGAACTTCCAGTTCCAGGAGACGATTATCCGGTATGACCCATCCCAGCTCGACGATGCACGCGAGCTTCAGCGCTGGTTGGGAGTTGAGGCATCTCTGGATCCGCGCAACAAAGACGGAGGGCGGCCGGTGGACCTCATCATTGGTTCGGACTGGGAGGGAATCCTCGCTAGGCCGAGGGCCCAAGGTGCGGTGTCCGCTCCGACTGCGGAGAGCGAGGGGTCCGGGCCCGCCGTCATAAACACTGATCCGGTGCCTCAAACCTCGCCGACGCCGACACCGACGCCGGCCGCGGTGACCACCATCAGCGGGTGCGGTTCGTGAATGCAAGCACAGTGCCGTTGCATTCACCGAGCGGACCGTTAGCGTAAGGCGCCATGGGAAAGGCTTCGTCGGCTAAAAAGATTGCGCGCGCTGCACGTGTGGGCGCAACGAGTGGTCCAAGTGACCGTCGCCAGGTCGGTTTTCCGGCGTTGGTGATCGTGGTGGTCGTGCTTGGTTTGGCGCTGGTCGTATTTGTGCGGACCTCACGCGATGCCCAGGCTTCGCCCACGCTGCAGGATCACTGGCACAACGCGTACGGCATTTACGACTGCACGAGTGGCAGTTTCTTGTCCTCGTTCCAGTCCGAGCGGGACCCCGACGGGATTCATTCGCACCAGGATGGCCTCATCCACATCCACCCGTTCACGGCCGGCGTGACGGGCAGAGAAGCCCGCCTCGACGTCTTCTTGACCAACATGGGCGCACAGATGGACGACGACACTCTCGACCTGCCTGGCGATGATCTTCTCACCGAAGACGGAGCAACGTGTGACGGCGAGCCGGCAGTCTTGCAAGTTGCCCGGTTCGATGACGTGATCAACTCAGACGTCGTGTCTGAAGTGCTGACCGAGGATCTGGCCGGAACTCGGTTCCTCGGCGATGGACAAGGGCTCGTGATCGCTCTGGCTCCCATCGGCGCTGATATTCCTCCGCCGCCGAGTGTCGACCAACTCGCCGCGGTCCTCGGACAGTCTCGAGACGAAGGCGTCGAACCGCCCAATACAACGGCCATCCCTGGCCCCCAGGACTTCATCGCAGACGACGAAGGCTGATCCCCACGGGATCTGTCATGGACGACACGCCTGTCCTGGTCATCGTCAGCGGATACTTCGGTCCCCTTCACTGCGGGCACCTCGACATGATCGAGGCCGGCGCTGCCCGCGGTGATCGGCTGGCTGTGATCGTCAACAACAACGCACAGCAAGTCCTGAAAAAAGGCAAGCTCGTCATTGACGAGAAGGATCGGTTGAGGATCGTCCAGGCACTCAGGGCCGTTGACGACGCCATGGTGTCCATCGATGACGACGCAACGGTGCGTGCATCCATCGAGCGTTTTGCCCAGAAGTATGGGGACCATCACATCATCTTCGGCAACGGCGGCGATAGAGACTCCGGAGCCGTTGTACCCGAGTCGGCCATCTGCGAGAAGTACAACATCGAGATGGTGTTCGATATGGGGGGCTCGGAGAAACGCGACTCCAGCTCGCGGATCAACCAAGAACTGGGTATCGAAGACCCAACCTGAAACTCAGGTCAACGGAACAGGTCCTCGGATGGGTCTCGGACGATCTCTTCGACGGTGGAGCCATCGCGGAACCAACTGGGATCGCCGCCGCGGATGATGGCCACGGGAACCCCGAAGGTCTTGCCCATCACGAGCTCTGCGGCGCCGGCCAGCTCATCTACCAAGGCGACCTCGGTGACCTGCATCTCGCGACCGAGCGCATCCGGGGTTCCGCGAAGGTCAAGGATGGGGGCAACACCGGCGGAGCCGATCGAAACGTCGGTGAGCCCACGGCGCCATGGTCGCCCGAAGGTGTCCGAAATAATGATGGCGGCGTCGATGCCGTGCTTGTGCTTCAGGTTGTCGCGAATCCGGCGGGCCGAGCGGTCGCTGTCGTCGGGGAGCAGTGCTGCCTGGCCGCGCTCGACATTGGACAGGTCGATTCCCGCGTTCGCGCAGACGAAACCGTGTTTGGTTTCGCTGATGATCAGATCGCCACGGCGACGGATGATGCGCACAGATTCCTGTTCGACCAGCGGTTTGTGACTCAACGGGTCGTTGCCATCGATCGCAACGAGCGCGTTCTCCGCCTTGGACACGATCTTCTGGGTGACCACCAGAACATCGCCCGATTCGACCAGGTTCGTCGCGGCGATCAGATCGCCGAGGTCGTCGCCTGGTCTGATCTCGGGGAGACCTTCGATGGGCAGGATTTCGAGCTTCACGAAGGTGCTACCTCGTCAATGGTGGTGTTGGTGTCAATGGCTGTGTTGGTGACAGCGGCGATGATGGTCCGACAGAGATCGGCGGCGATGTCAGGGGTTTGCATCACCGTATCGGTCACCACACATCTGATGCCGAGGTCCTCGACTGCGGGTGCGTGTTCTGCATCCACGCTGTCAATGACGAGAGTGGATGCCACATGGGCGTAGGCACCCGCGACACCTACAGGTGATGGTTCCACCCCGAGTTCGCGCATGAGCCGTTCAGCGGGCCCTTTGAGCGCTTTGCCACCAACGATAGGGGAGACAGCGACGGTGGAATCACGGCGGCTTTGGAGCGCTTCGGTGATCCCGGCGACAGCGAGGAGCGGCCCGATGGAAACAATGGGGTTGGAGGGGGCCACGATTACAACGTCGGCGTCGCTGATGGCCTCGAGGACCCCAGGGGCTGGCTTTGCGGTCTCCACGCCCACGAATCGCACGTTGCTGACGGCGACGTCGTGGTGGCGGCGGACGAAGTAATCCTGGAAGCCGATCTCGCCCTCGTCGACAACGGTCACCCGAGTCTCGACGCGATCGTTGGTGACCGGAATGAGTCGTGCCCCGATGCCCCAGGCTGTGGTGATCTCGGTGGTCACCTCGTGCAACGCAGCGCCTTCGCGGAGTCGCTGGGTCCGGAACATGTGTGTGCCGAGGTCGCGATCGCCCAGATTGAACCAGTCGACGCCGCCGTAGCGTTTAACCATTTCCATGGCCTGCCAGGTCTCGCCGACAAGACCCCAGCCGGTTTCGGTGTTGTCCTGGCCCGCCAGTGTGTAGGTGACGGTGTCAAGGTCGGGGCTGATGTTGAGACCGTGCATGACAACATCGTCGGCCGTGTTGACGATTGCCGTGATGTTGGTGGGCTCGATCGCTAAGACCAATCCCCGTAGGAGGCGGGCGGCGCCCACCCCGCCGGCGAGGACTGTGCAGCGAATGTCGGGGTTCACGAGCGAGAGCGGAGGCGGGCTTCGACCAAGTCGAGATCGGCCTCGATCATGGAGCGAACCAGGTTCTCGAATGGGGTAGCCGGCTTCCAGCCCAGCACCGAACGTGCTTTGGCGTAGTCACCCACCAACAGGTCGACCTCGGCGGGTCGGAAGAATCGCTCATCGATGACGACGTGTTCTTGGTAGTCCAGCCCGACGTGGGCAAAGGCCGCTTCGCAGAACTCGCGAACACTGTGGGTCTCACCCGTGCAGATCACGTAGTCGTCGGGACTGTCTTGTTGGAGCATGGCCCACATGGCTTCGACATAATCGCCGGCGAACCCCCAGTCGCGTTTGGCGTCGAGGTTGCCCAACGCCAGTTCGGTGGTCTCACCGAGCTTGATCTGGGCGACACCGTGGGTGATCTTTCGGGTCACGAACTCGAGGCCGCGTCGCTGGCTCTCGTGGTTGAACAAGATCCCAGACGAAGCGTGGAGATCATAGCTCTCGCGGTAGTTGACCGTGATCCAGTGGCCGTAGACCTTGGCCACGCCGTAGGGGCTCCGAGGATGAAACGGCGTGGTCTCGACTTGGGGGACCTCGCGAACCTTGCCGAACATCTCGCTGGAGCTCGCTTGGTAGAACTTGATGGTCGGGTCGACAATACGGATGGCGTCGAGCAGTCGGGTCACGCCCAAGGCGGTGGTTTCGCCCGTGAGAACCGGCTGGCCGAACGATGTTTGCACGAACGATTGCGCTGCCAGGTTGTACACCTCCGAAGGAGCGTGGGTCTTGATGGCATCGATAAGCGACACTTGGTCCAACAGGTCGCCGTTGACGAACTCGATCTGATCTTGGAAATGGGAGATGCGCTCATAATTCACGGTGCTGCTACGCCGGACCATGCCGACCACGGTGTAGCCCTTGCTGAGGAGCAACTCTGCTAGGTAGGAGCCGTCTTGTCCGGTGACCCCAGTGATGAGCGCAACAGGCATCAGATCTCGATTTCGGTCGAAGAGGTGGGGATTACGTTGGCGTCTGCCACGATGTCGTCGAGGGTGGCGCCGAGCTCTATCTCGGGCCGCCAGCCGCATTCCGCTGAGATCTTGCTGTGGTCGCCACGAAGAGCCGGAAGATCCGAGGGCCGCTGGAGATCGGGGTCGGGGGCCAGCGCGATGTTTGGGTCGGTCCGTTCGAGAAGGAGGTCGGCGATCTCGCGTATGGATCGATCGACCCCGGAGCACACGTTGTACGCCTCGCCTGGGGTGCCACGCTCGGCCAACAGCCGATAGGCGCGTACGACGTCGCGGACGTCGGTGAAGTCGCGCCGCGCGTCGAGGTTGCCGACGGCGATGGAACGGGCACCGTCTGCCTGAGCTCGGACCAACCGGTGCGCTAGTCCTGACGCGACGAAGTGTTCGCTCTGGCCGGGCCCGAGGTGGTTGAACGCCCGAGCACGAATGACACCGAGGCCTTTGTTGGCCCATTGGATGCACAGCATTTCCGCAGCTGCCTTGCTGGCCCCATAGGGGCTGGCGGGGTTGAGCGGAGCTTGCTCATCGAGGGGCAGTTCAGCTGGGGCGACAATGCCGTATACCTCGGCGCTGGTGACCACGATGACACGGTGCACGCCAAGATCGGCTGCTGCGGCAAGCACCGACAGCGTGCCCTCGGTGTTGATGCGCCACGTGCCGCTGGGGTCGCGCCAGGATGCAGCAACGTCTGCTTGGCCAGCGAGGTGGTAGATGACGTCGGGCGACGCGGCTTCGATTTCGGCGGAGAGTCCGTGGATGTCCACTACGTCGGCGCCACCCTGAGCGCGATCAGTGGCCACCGTCTTATCCCCACGGTCATGGAGGTGAGCCAGCAGGTGACCGCCCACGAAGCCGCCGGCACCGGTTACGAAGGCGCGCATGTCATCGCTGCCGGAGTCCGAGGGCGGACCGGAGTTGGGAGGCGTGTTCGTTGACCAACCCACGAAGCGCTTGGCTGAGGTCGCGAGCTGCTGGTGGGAGGTTAGGCTCGAGACTGTCGAGCGCGGCCGAGAAGCGATGCTCGACGCCGTCCAGCCGATCATCGACGTCCTGAAGTTCGACGCGAAGGCGTTCGAGCACCCGAGCGGTTCGCTCGGGGTCACCGAGGATGTCTTGGATGGCATCAAGATCGGGGGCCTGTGCTCCTGCTTCGGAGAAGTGCTGTTCCAGGTCGCGTTTCGCGACTTGTGCCTTGTTCATGGCCAGGATTCCGAGGCCCACACCTGTGTAGAGGAGGTTGGTCAACCACTCGGCAGCGTCTTGGATTGGGTCGTCGGAATCCTCGGGCACCTCATTACTGTATTAGTGCATGGAGCGTTCCCACCGGATTACTGTATTAGTGCATGGAGCGTTCCCACCGGATCACATGATGGGGTACCTCGCTGCACCCGGTTTGAGCGATAGCGTTTGGCCGTTGTGGACTCGACTGACATTGCCTTGGACTGCGAGGCCCGCTCCTCAGCCACGGCGCCGCCGGTGCAGGTGGTGGTGGTCGCCCATGAG
>CAWKYX010000112.1:0-10208 GCA_963854265.1 Acidimicrobiia bacterium | reverse complement strand
GCGGAGCATCTGCTCGTCGGTCGGGGTGAACGCGGTCCCGGGGATGACAAGGACGTCATGGTCCAACACGAGGCGCCGCACAACCTCACTGGTCTCGACCTCGGGAAAGGGATGGCGAACCCAGCCGAAGTACGCACCGGAACTCGTCAACTCGAAGCCACCTGGTGATGATTCCATGGCCACCCCGAATTGCACCTCAAGCGACGCTATGCGCGCTGCTTGCTCGCGCCGCCACTCGCCGGCGTGAAGGAGCCCTGCTGCCGCCGCCTCTTGCCCAATACGGGGCGCGCTGATAGCAACGCAGTCCAACAACTTGATCGCTTCGACCAGCAGCGGCGAGCCTCCGACGATGGCGCCGACTCGGTAGCCGGGGATGGCGAAGTCCTTCGAGAAGCTGTGAAGACTGACCACATGGTCTCCCCAATCCGGTGCGGCGAAGAGTCGATGGGCCGGAGTACCGGTGTTGCGGAACGTGCGATAGGTCTCGTCAATGATCAAGGCCAACCCAAGACGCTGTGCCTCTTGAGCGAGCGCGGCGATGCGCTCGAGGCGGGATCGTGACACCTGTCGGGTTGCCCGGTGTGACGATGACCAACGCTCGCGTGTTCGCATCGACGAGCGCCTCAAGATCGTCGGGGTCGGTAATGAAGTCGGGACCGGGGAGCAGGTGACGGACCTCGATCCCCTCAACCCGGAGCCACATGTCGTGGTTGAAATAGAAGGGAGAAGCGACCACGATCGAATCACCTGGCGAGGCAAGCGACGACGCCACAAGACAGAACGCCTGGTTGCAGCCTGCGGTGATCAACACATTGTCGACCTCGATGGTGGCGTCATATGCGGCCGAAACGTCCACCGCGAACGCTTGGCGCAGGACTGGAAGGCCGGCCTGGGGCGCGTAGCGACCCCCGTCGGGCTCGTGGGCCACCGCGGCGATGCGGTCGGCCACAACAGGCGCCGGCGGAAACGACGGCGCTGCTTGGGACAAGTCCAGCATCGCGCGGTCATTGGTGCGCTGGCTCACCAGCGCAAAGGCACCACCGATCGGTGAATGTGTCAGATCGGCGGTGCGGGGCGAGAATTCCACGGCCCGAACCGTAGCGGAGCCGGGCGCGCCAAACCCCGTCCCGACCTCGAGCGGACCAGAATTCGTCGTCACGTGCAGCCAGCCAAGGGCGATCGAGGTGCGCGAGGATCAACCCATGAACAACTCCGTCGCTCAGCTCATGGTCGACGCGTTGCGAGCATCAGACGTCGACACCTTGTTCTGTGTGCCCGGTGGGCAGAACGACGACTTCTTTAATGCGCTCGTGGATGCGCCCGACATCAGGCCGATCGTGACCCGGCACGAACAAGGGGCCGCCTACATGGCGATGGGAGCGGCCCAGGTGACCGGACGACCTGCCGCCTGTTGTGTCGTCCCGGGGCCAGGGATGCTCAACGCTGCGGGCGCACTCACCAGCGCCTATTGGGGATACGCCCGGGTACTCACCATCGTCGGCCAGATCCACTCGAAGCTCCGGGGGCGCAACGTCGGCACGCTGCACGACCTTCCCGACCAGACCGCGATCTTGTCCCAGCTCACCAAGCACACGGCCGTCGCCGACAAACCCGAGACGGCTGCAGCGGTCATCCAAGGCGCAATCGATGCCGTCCACTCTGGTTTGCCGCGTCCCGTCAGCATTGAAGTCCCAGTCGATGTCTGGGGCCGACAAGCCAACGGATCCATCGCCGCTCCCCAGGTCACCATGCCCGTCGCTGACCCCGAGGCGATCGCCCGGGCGGCGACGCAGATCGCTGATGCCAAGAACCCGCTGATCGTGGTGGGTTCAGGCGCCTACGGTGCCGCCGACGCGGTCACCATGCTCGCCGAGCTGATCCAAGCGCCCGTGACCACCCGACGCATGGGCCACGGTGTGGTCCCGACAAGCCACCCGTTGTTTATCCCGATCACATCCGCATACGACATCTGGCCCACCGTCGATCTGGTTGTGGGGATTGGAAGCCGCATCGAATGGCCCCTCGGCACGTGGGGAACCGACGACAACATCGCCGTGATCCAGATCAACGTCGACCCGACCGAACTCGATCGCTACGGCATCACCGATGTCGAGATCCATGCCGATGCCAACGACGGGTGCCGCGCGCTCCTCGCCGAGCTCGGCGACATCGACCGGCCAGATCAAAGTGAAGCGTGCGCCGCACTCCGCGCGTCGTTTGGCGACCAGACCGCCTACCTCGTGCCCCAACGCGAGTACACCGCAGCCATTCGCGACGTGCTGCCCGACAATGGCGTGCTGGTCGAAGATGTGACCCAGATCGGCTTCGCCTCTCACCTCTTCTACGACCACCTGGCGCCAGGCACGTTTCTTTCGTCGGGCGCAGCTGGGACGCTCGGGGCCGGGACGGCTACTGCCATTGGTGCCTCTGCAGCTACGGATCGACCAATCGTTGGGATCGTTGGTGACGGGGGCTTCTTGTTCACTGCGACCGAGCTTGCCACCGCGGTTCAGCACGACATCCCCTGCAACATTTTGCTGTTCAATGATGGGGCCTATGGCAACGTACGCCGCATCCAAAAGACCCGATTCGGGGCCGACCGGACGATCGCCAGCAAGCTCGAGAACCCCGACTTTCAACAGATGGCCGAGGCATTTGGGGTGCGTGCATGGCAGACCGACTCGCCCGCAGGACTACGACCAGCGCTCAGCCAAGCGATCCAACACCCGGGCCCCAGCTTGGTTGAAGTCCTCGTCGACGAGATGCCCGACCCGTGGCCCCTGATGAGGCGACCACCAAACCGTGGACCGCTCGCACGTTGAAACACGGGTGACCCACCTGTCCCAGGGGTCCTTGGGCCCCGCCGGTATCCAGGTCAAGCGGCGGCACTGGTGAGCGAAACGACGCGGCCAAACCATGGAGCCGCTGTTGGCCGGCCGGTCCGCTCGACGAGCGCCTGGCTATCGAGCCAGACAATCGATGCGACCTCGGCCGGATCGGGTATGAGGCCGACGTCTTCGGTCACCGTGGCCACAAAGACCAGGTCGAACTCGTGCTCTACCAGGCCCGTACGCTCATCAACAGCTCGATACACAAACGCCCCTGCGGGCTCGACGTCGACGAGGGCAAGGCCCAACTCCTCGGCGGCTCGACGACGCACTGCGTCAACCGGCGCTTCACCGGGCAACGGATGGGTGCAGCACGTGTTGGCCCAGTAGCCGCCGAACAGAGGCTTGGCATGAGCACGTTGCTGAACCAGCCACCGACCGTTGGTTGACATCACTTGCAGACTCACTGCTTGATGCAGGAGACCCTCACCCTTGTGAGCGTCGAGACGGTCGGCGGTACCGACGGGATTGCCGTCCATATCCACGGTCACCACCCGAATGGAGTTGTTCACACCCCCAGTGTCGCCGATCGGGCTAGAAGGCGCCGAACCCAAGCCAGCGAATGCACCAACCCGGGGTCCCGGATGTACGACGCCGCTACTGGAGACCGACGAAACGGCCACCGTCGACCGGGATCGATGCACCCGTGATGTACTTGGCCGACTCGCTACACAAGAACGCAGCGACATCACCGAAATCGGCCGCATCGCCGATGACCTCTCCCGGGACCTCGCTGGCGGCGTCGCCGCCATCGAACCCGAAGAGCACTTGGATACGTGGCGTGAGATGGAGGCCCGGTTGAATCGTGTTGACGGTCACACCATCGGCCGCGACCTCGAGTGCCACGGTCTTCAGGAATGACGTGAGACCCGTTCGGGCAGTGTTGGACAAGATCAACTGGGGCATGGGCTGGCGCACCGAAGTGGATGTGATGGCGAGGACCCGACCCCAACGGCGCTCCTGCATGGCCGGGACGGCCACCTTGCACATGGCTGCCATCGCCGTCAGGTTCATGTCCAAGGCCCCCTGGTATGCCTCGATCGGTGTCGACGCGAACGTCCCGGGAGCAGGCCCACCGGCATTCGTCACCAAGATGTCGATGCCACCCAACTCGGCGGTGGCCGCCTCGGTGAAGGCCTGCGCTCCGGCCACGTCGCTGACGTCACCGATGATCGGGTGGGCGTTGGGGACGTGATCGACGGCTCGTGCCAGCCGGTCGGGGTCGCGGCCCGAGATAACAACCTCGCACCCGGCCTCGCCAAGCGCCCGGGCGGTCTCCAAACCGAGCCCCGATGTCGAGGCGGCCACTACTGCGCGTCGTCCTGCAATACCTAGATCCATGTGCCCTGTCTAGCAGGGCGCTCGAGTGATGCTGGCCTCGGTGATACGAGGGCATTGGCGCGGGCGAGCGCGCCGACGGCGATAACTTCGCCTGCATGCGATGGTTGGCTGCATACAAACACCGCGTGATGGTTGTCTACATCATTGGGTTGTTCATCCAGATCGTCGACGGCACGATCGTCAACATCGCTATCCCGACGCTGGCCGACGAGTTCGGAGTCGAAGCCACCGATATGGATTGGGCCATCATTGGCTTCTACCTGGCAGTGATCGTCGTGATTCCAGTCGCCGGGTTCGTCGGTGATCGATTCGGGACCAAGCGGGTGTTCCTGTCTGCGTTAGGTGGATTCGTGCTCGCTTCGATGCTCTGCGGGGCTGCTCAGAGCCTCGACCAGCTCATCGCATTCAGGATGCTCCAAGGGCTGTTCGCTGGGCTGATCACTCCCATTGGGTCGGCGATGCTCTATCGAGCATTCCCCGTCGAAGAGCGAGCACGCGCGTCGGCCGCCGTGCTCACCGTCGCCGTCGTCGCGCCAATCCTCGGACCGGTCCTCGGCGGCATCATCGTCGAGACACTCTCATGGCGTTGGATCTTCTTCATCAATATCCCCATCGGCGGGCTCGGCTTGTTGCTCGGCTTCTCGTGGCTGCGCGAAGAGGTCGTCGGCGTAGCGGCGCGCATCGACTGGGCCGGTGTCGTGTTGTCTGCCGCAGGCCTTGGGCTATTGCTATTCGGCATATCAGAGGGCCCCACTCGAGGGTGGACCTCGGGGATCATCATGACCTCCCTCGGCATCGGTGCGTTGGCCCTGGTCGCCCTGGCCGTGATCGAAACCCATATCGCCGACCCGATTCTGGCGCTACGTCTGTTCCGAGATCGATTGTTCCGCGCCACGAACCTTGCCGGCGCGCCGGCGTTTATGGCGTTCTTCAGCTACATCTTCTTGATGCCGATCTTCTTGCAGAAGGTGGGCGGTCACTCAGCGCTGCGCACGGGGCTGACGGTGTCGGCGCAAGGGCTGGGTTTCGTCATCTCCTCGCAGGTAACCGGCAACATTCTCTATCCCAAATACGGACCACGCGTCTTGATGGTCGTTGGCTCGATCAGTGCGCTGACGGTCAGCATGTGGTTCGTGACCATCGACGAGACCACCAGCTTGCTGGCAATCGCCGGGGTCACGGTGCTGCGAGGCTTTTCGATGGGCATGGTTGCCATCCCACTCCAGACCGCCACGTACACCAAGGTCAACCTCGCCGACATGGGCCGTGCGACATCGCTGTTCAATACCCAGCGTCAGGCGGCGGTCGCGATCGGGATTGCCATCGTGGCCACAATCGTGTCGTCCATGGTCGCCTCACTCGACAGCCCCGCTGATGGCGGCTCACCGACAGGCGAGCGCGTAGACGCGTTCCGGATGGCATTCGGCGTCAGCGCGTCCTTCTTCGCCATCGCAGCGGTCCTGGCGCTTTTTGTCAAGACCGAAGATGCCCGCGCCAGCATGGCGGTTCGAAGCGGCTGAATACAGCGCACCAGCATGGCAGGAACAACGTCACCGGTCTGGTCGTCTGACATCACATGCCATCGGGCCCGGCCGTGTCATGCACCAAGACGCGCGGCGATTGGACCCGAAGCACGTGCGACACTGCACGCAGGCTGTGGGGGTACCTATGCGCAACCAAGGCAGCTCAGTACCGGGGAATCGATGGACCATCGTGGTGGTCATCGCCGTTTTGTTCGCGCTCGTCGCAAGCGCTTGCACGTCGGATCCACGACCTCAGCAAGCAAACCCACTCCCCACGCCAGTCGATAGCTCCACGACCCAAGATGACGCCGTAAGCGCCGAGGCCACCAATGAGACCCAGGTGTCTGCGTCCGGCCCAGTGTCTATCCGCTTGACCGAGGGCGCGTCCACAGGCGCCGATGCCGCCCTACCCATCGAAGTCGTCAGCGGCGAGTCACTTGCCCCGGCCGACGTAGCTGCGATATTTGACCGGCTGCCACCTCTGGCCGAACAAGACCATGACACCCAAGCCTTCAACCGGCCCCCAGAATCGCTGCCGCCCCCGTCGGTCGGCGACACCATCAGCCAGGCCTTTCCGTCCTCGGACGACCTCGACATTCCGGCAATCCCCGATGGCCCGCTTGAGGTTGTTCGCTTCCAGCCCGAGGGCCCGGTCGCTATCGCCCCGGCGATCACCATCACCTTCAACCAACCCATGGTGCCAATCGCAACACTTGGCCAACTCGCCGCTGCCGACGTTCCTGCCACCATCACGCCCGACATTGCCGGGCAGTGGGAGTGGATCGGGACGACCACCCTTCGCTTCGAGCACGACTCAGCCGTCATCGACCGGCTGCCGATGTCCACCGACTACGTCGTCGAGATCCCTGCGGGCACGTCATCGGTGACAGGCGCCACGCTGCCCAGAACCGCTCAGTGGACTTTCCAGACCCTGCCACCGCGAGTGATGGACTTCCGCCCGAAAGGTGATGACAAACAGCTGGAACCGATTTTTGTGGTCCAGTTCGATCAGCAGGTCGACCCTGCAGCAGTTCTCGAGATCATTGTTCTCACAGCGGACCAGGAGCCACGCCCGATCCGGCTAGCCACCCAGGAAGAGATCGATGTTGACGGGGCTGCGATCCGCCGTGTGGGCCGAGCCACTCCGGGCCAATTCATTGCGTTCCGTGCCGTCGACCCATTCGATCCCGACACCGAGCTATCGGTCACGGTTGGACCGAACACGCCTTCGGCCGAAGGGCCACGCACTGCCGACACAAGCGAGACGTTCAGCGCCCACACCTTCAAGCACCTCCAAGTCGCAAACCAGAGCTGTAAGAACGGGGGGTGTGAGCCATCTGCTGGGTTCTCCATCCGGTTCAACAACGAGCTGAATCCCAATACGTTCGACCCGGACGCTTTCGTCATCGAACCCGCGCTCGCTGGCGCGTTCGTCCAGGCCGGCTTCAACGACGTGTTCATCGCCGGCGACAGCCGCGGCCGCACCGACTACAGGGTGACGATCCCGGGTTCGCTGGGCGACGTGTTCGGCCAGACATTGGGCGAGGACCAGACCCTGACATTCAAGGTTGGAGCCGCGCGACCGCAGCTGCATCAAATGAACCAAACCCTCGTCACGACCGACCCGTATCTCGAGAATCCAGCGGTGTCGGTCACGTCGGTAAACCACGACGATCTGCAGGTCGATATCTTCAGCGTCGACCCGACCCCTGCCGACTGGTCGCAGTACGAGCGCTTCCTCAACCAGCGCCACAGCGAGACCCCGCCTGACCTCTCCGTGTGGAACCAGCTGTCCAGCTCTGTTGTCACCACCCGAGCGCGCGACGATCAGCTCACCGAAACGGCAATCGACTTGAGCGCAGTTCTGGAAGACAACCTCGGTCACGTTGTCGTCCGGGTTTCGTCCACCACCGAATACGACGGCAACACCGAGGATTACTTTTGGAACCTGCCGGTGCTGATTTGGGTTCAGGCGACCGACATTGGTCTCGATGCCATCGTGGATGCCGACGAGCTCTTCGCCTGGGCCACGGACCTCAGAACCGGCGAGCCCCTGGGGGACGTGGCGATCCAGATCGGCGCTGACCCCGCCCACGCTGCTCAGACCAACGCAGATGGGCTGGCGACGCTGGCCTCACCCACGTCCCGCACCACACTCGTGGCCGCTACCCGGGGCGCCGACACCGCAATCGTGCCCAACGTCGGGCTCTTCCGGCCTCCGAAACAAGATGTGAGTCGCTGGCACATCTTCGACGACCGCGGACTGTATCGACCTGGTGAGACCGTCAATATCAAAGGTTGGCTACGCGACCTGACGCTCTCTGGTGATGCCCAGCTGGCGCCTATCGGCAACGAGGTCGCCATCAACTACGTCGCGCGAGATTCGAGAGGCAACACGCTCAGCGAGGGACCGGCTTCGCTCAGTTCACTGGGTGGCTTCGACTTCTCTTTCGAGGTCCCATTGGGCGCGAATCTCGGCACCGGCTGGATCGAGTTCAAGACGACTGGTCGGCCCTCAGAAAACGGCGAAGTCACCCATCCGTTCCAGGTGCAGGAGTTCCGGCGCCCCGAGTTCGAGGTCCGGACCCGTGTCGATTCGGTGGGCCCGTACATCAAGACAGACCCCGTGACTGTGGCTGCTGAGGCGACGTATTTCTCGGGCGGCCCACTGCCCGACGCCGATGTCGATTGGCGAGTCTTCAGCTCCGACGCGGTCTATGCGCCACCGGGCTGGAATGCGTTCGAGTTCGGTACCTGGGTTCCGTGGTGGTCCGAACGAGGGCTCGGCCGCGGCATCGAAGGCGGCTTCGAGTCCGTCCGAGGCCAGCAGCCCGCCGAAGTCTTCACCGGCCGTACCGACGCCAACGGCGAGCACTATCTCCAGCTCGACTTTGGCGCCGATCACGTTGACCAGCCCATCACGGTCAACGCGCAGGCGTCGGTGACCGACGTCAACCGGCAGACCTGGTCGTCAGACACCAACCTGTTGATTCACCCGGCTTCGGTCTACGTCGGGCTTCGGAGCGACCGCACCTTTGTCCGCAAGGGCGAACCGCTACAGATCGCATCCATCGTTACAGACATCGACGGGACAGCAATTCCCCAGCGCGCGATATCGATCACCGCCGGCCGGCTGCAGTGGCAGTACAGCGATGACCGCTGGGAACAAGTCGCGGTCGACTCCCAAGGGTGCGACCTGACATCCACGTTCCAGGAACAGCTGTGCGCGTTCGACACCGCGGTCGGCGGCACCTACCGCATCGTCGCGGTGGTCACCGACGAGTTCGGTCGCACAAATCGCAGCGAAGTGACCCGGTGGGTTAGCGGTGCGCAGCAAGCCCCAGACCGAGGCCTCCAACTCGAGGCCATCACGCTTGTCCCCGACAAGGAGACGTACGAACCGGGCGATGTCGCCGAGATCCTGGTCGAGGCTCCCTTCGAGGGCGGGACCGGCCTGTTGACCCTGGCTCGCAACGGAGTCTTGGCCACCTCGACGTTCGAGCTCGACGGCACCACGGCGGTCATTGAAATTGCTGTGGAAGACCGCTACATCCCCGGGTTCGATATCCAAGTCGAGGTGGTTGGTGCCTCCGAACGCACCGCCGACGACGGAACCCCGCTCCCCGAGGCCATCCAGCGGCCCGCCTTCGCCTCGGGCCAGTTGACCCTGGCGGTGCCACCGACCAGCAGGACGCTGAAGGTCGAGGCAATACCGGCCGATGACAGCCTCGAGCCTGGAGCCAAAACCAGCCTCACGGTGGACGTGACCGATGCCCAGGGCAATCCTGTCGTCGATGCTGAACTCACAGTCATCGTTGTCGACGAGGCGGTGTTGGCCCTCACCGACTACCAGCTTCCAGATCCGCTCGACACCTTCTATGCACCCATCGGGGCAAACACCGGCACGTGGCGCGGGCGGTCGACCATTGTGCTGGACAACCCCGCCAGCCTCGACAAAGAGATCCAAACACGGAGCGGCCGATTCGACGGGGAGGATGGGGCGACCGACGATAGTAGCGATGGCCAAAGGTTCGATTCTCCCGCTGCCGCACCTGCGGCAGAGTTGGGATCCCGGGCTCTGAGCGACGGTGCACCGGCCGGCGACGTGGGCGGAGGACCCCCGATCGAGGTCCGGACCAACTTCGATGCCTTGGCGGTCTATGAACCCGAGGTCACCACCGACGCGCAGGGCCGCGCCGTCATCGACGTCCCGCTTCCCGACAACCTGACCCGGTACCGAGTCATGGTCCTGGCCGTGGATGGTGCCGACCAATTCGGCTCAGGTGAGTCCAACATCACCGCACGGCTCCCCCTCCAGGTCCGGCCATCCGCGCCTCGCTTCCTCAACTTCGGGGACGTCTTCGAGCTTCCGGTCATCGTCCAGAACCAGACCAACGATGACCTCGTTGTAAACCTCGCCATCGAAGCCACCAACCTCGCACTGCCCGAGGGCCAG
>CAWKYX010000111.1:0-10304 GCA_963854265.1 Acidimicrobiia bacterium | reverse complement strand
GACGACGGAATCGATGTTCGGTCATCAGCCGCATCAGATTGTCCAGAGTTTCGTCTGTCGTGCAGGTGTGGACGTGGCGGGTCATGATCGAGCGCGTCTTGATCTGGAGGGCTGGCGCCCCGACCTGGGCGATCTTTCGGATGATGTCGCGTTCGGACAAGATGCCCGAGACCACTTGGCCGTCCTCGGAGGCCACCAGTACGCCGAACCCGTACCGGGCCAGCTGCTTCGCAGCTTGCTCGAGCGATGTGTCGGGGTGGATGGTGACCACGAGGTCACCCTTGTCGGCGAGAAGTTCGTTGACTCGCATGGGGTACGTCTCCTTGGGGCACGGAGTTGACGCAGCGTGTTGGGGACAACACAGCTGATCTCCACCAGGTGGATGAACCGCCCGGCCCGGCGACGTTGGCGGACCCAGCACTCCACGGTACAAGTGTGTGACCGATGACACAAGCCCCTTCGCGTTGCTCGGTGCACCAGAATCGGGCCAGTGGCTGGCAAGAAGTTGGTAAGAACAACCGGTGCCGCGGTGAGGTGGTCGTATTCTTCGGGGACGGAGGTGACCCAGTGCCCCAGCCAGCAGGTGCGCGACTTCTTGTCGCAGAGGACGACCAAGGTGTCCGCGACGCGCTCGATCGCGCCTTGCGGTTCGAGGGCTATCGGGTGTCCTTGGCGACCGATGGCGCTCACGCTCTGGAGCTGGCGAGCGAAGATCCACCTGACCTCTACTTGCTTGATATCCAGATGCCGTATGTGGACGGTCTGGCCGTATGTCGCACGCTGCGCCACCGAGGCGACCGAACGCCGATCCTCGTTCTCACGGCACGCCACGAGGTTTCCGACCGGGTCGCCGGCCTCGACGCCGGGGCCGACGACTACCTCGTCAAGCCCTTCGCTCTCGACGAACTTCTGGCTCGCGTTCGTGCACTCTTGCGACGCACTGACGGGAGCGAGGCCGGCGGTCCCGTTTCCCTCGGCGACCTGCACCTCGACCCTGCGGCACGACGCGTCACCCGGGCCGGCGCCGAGGTCGATCTCACCAAGACCGAGTTCGATCTCCTCGAGCTGATGATGCGCAACGCCGGCATCGTCCTCAGTCGAGACACGATCTACGAGCGCATCTGGGGCTACGACTTCGAGACATCATCGAAGTCGCTCGACGTCTACATCGGCTACCTACGCCGCAAGACCGAACCCGAAGGTGCCCCCAGGTTGATCCAGACCGTGCGAGGCGTGGGCTACACGATTCGCGAGCCATGAGCCTGCGGACCCGTCTCGCGATCTCGGTCGGCCTGTTGGTGGCTACAGCGATTGCCGTGACGGGGTGGGTGCTCCATCGCGCAACAGAGCAGGAGCTCGTCGACGAGGTCGATGCTTTCTTGATCGAGCGAGCCGAACGGCTGGCTCCGTTTGATCTGATTGCCAATCGCGGTCGCGGGTTCGGCGCCCGTGAAGGCCGGGGAGGCCAAGGACTCGGTGTTGGCCGTTTCAGCGAGGACGATGCCATTGCTCAGATCGTGACGGTTGATGGGACGGTCATCTCCCTCACTGAAACCCAGCTCCCAGTCCTCTCGGCTGACCTGGAGATCGCAGCAGGGCGTCGGGGCGCGACCTTGCGCGAAGCCGTCGTTGACGGCGTCGAGTATCGGCTCATCACTCAACCCCTTCGCCCTGGGCAGGCCGCGGTGATGGTGGGGCGCGACCTCAGCGAGGTCAACGCAGCGGTCACCGATGTCGCGCAGCGCGCACTTTTACTCGGCGCCATAGGCACAGCGCTCGCAGCGCTTGCCGCATGGGTCATGGCGTCGCGGCTGTCGGCTCCGGTCAACAAATTGACGATGGCAGCCGAGCATGTTGCGGCTACCCAAGACCTCACTGCCTCCATTGAGGTCCGTGGCGACGCCGAAGTCGGGCGGTTGGCTGCGAGTTTCAACACCATGCTGGGCGCTCTGCAGATGTCTCGGAAACAACAGCAACGGCTGGTGATGGATGCCAGCCACGAGCTTCGTACTCCACTCACCAGCCTGCGGACCAACGTCGATCTGCTTCGCCGCGCAAAGTCGATGAGCGGCGCTGATCGTGATGAGGTTATGGACGACGTCAGTCGCGAGCTCGATGAGCTCTCGGCGTTGGTGGCTGAACTGGTGGAGCTCTCAACGTCGAGCCGTCGTCCCGACGAACCGGTCGGGCCGCTCGACCTCGGGTTGATTGCTGCCAACGTGGCTCAACGAGCCGAACGGCGCTTTGGCAGGACGCTGAATGTCACTACGACCGGCCCGATCGAGCTATACGGCCATGGATCGCTGGTCGAGCGGGCGCTTTGGAACTTGGTGGACAACGCGGTGAAGTTCAGCGAAGCCGGAACCGAGATCGATCTCGGCGTGGACGGCGGCCGGGTGCAGGTCCGTGATCGCGGACCGGGCATCAGCCAGGCAGATCGAGAGTTGGTGTTCGATCGCTTCTATAGGGCGGTCGAGACCCGCAGCGAGCCCGGTTCTGGCCTGGGCCTTTCCATCGTGGCCGACATCGTCGCGACCCACAACGGCACGACGTTCGTCGACGAGCCTCACGATGGGCTTGGGGTCATCGTTGGTTTCGAGATTAACGGCATCGCTGGGCCCGAGTGGCCCCTGGCCGCCGGCGACCCCTAACCGGCCCGGGCGGATGTCCTTGATGACCTCGGCGAGGGCGGCATAGGGCTGCCACAATGTCACCATGTTGGCTTCGCTGTTGCTGCAAACCCGCTGTGTGGCTGCCTGCCCGCGGTCGGAACTCGAGACGGACACAGCGCAGCGGTGAAGTCTCAGCTGCACCGGGCCATGTTGGCCGAGTTCATCGGCACGGCGATGCTGGTGGCCGCAGTCGTGGGTTCGGGGATCATGGCCGACGAACTCTCCGACGATGTCGGCTTGGTCTTGCTGCAGAACACCATCGCCACCTTTGGTGCATTGATCGCGTTGATCCACGCGATGGCGCCGGTTTCGGGAGCCCACTTCAACCCCATTGTTTCGGCGGTCGACCATATTTTCGGCGGGACTGATCGCCGATCGTTCGGTGCGTTCATTCCCGTACAAATCATCGGTGCCGTGAGTGGAGGCGTGGTGGCCAACCTGATGTTCGACCTCGATGCCGTCGAATGGTCGACCAAAACTCGTAGTGGCGGTGGAATCTGGCTGGCCGAGGCCGTTGCGACCTTCGGGTTGGTCGTGGTGATCTTTTCGATGGTGCGGTCGGGTCGAGATCGTTGGATCCCACTAGCCGTTGGTTCCTACATCGCGGGTGCCTACTACTTCACGTCCTCGACGAGCTTTGCGAACCCAGCCGTGACCATTGGTCGAACCGTCTCTGACACGTTCGCGGGGATCGACCCCGGTGACGCACCCATGTTTGTTGTCTTCCAGCTTCTCGGAGGTGCGTTGGGCGCGCTGGCGGTTTTCGCGTTGTACCCCGACGCTGTCTCGTCCAGCGATGTCTCGTCGAGCGATAGCGAGCACGATGATTGAGCCCGAGGCGTCCAGCCTCGTACCCCGGATCTTTGAGTTCGCACAACCGGGCTGAGAGATCCGTCTCTCGAAATTTCACGGTGGGTGGCGGACGGGTTTCTGCGGGTGTCCCCAGACCTGGTTACAACGACCTCTCCAAGGGCAGGGGTCTTGAGCGACTACTACGCTCGGCGCTCGTATTGCCTCGCACGGTCTGTGGGGCAGCGTGATCGATGGGGCAGCATGATGAGTGAGCCGGAACCTGGCCGCTTTGACGCTGGCTTCGACTACACATCGGTCCAAGTCGAGCCCTGCCCTTACTGCACGCAAGATGTTGCTTCCATCCCCCCCGCAGACCTCGCGGCCGCACTTGTCGAGGCCGGCCGTCGGTGGCGAGACTTTGTTGGTGCCGTGATGGACTATCCGGGTGGAGTCGACGCCCTCCGAGCCCGACCCCAACCTGATGTGTGGGCAGCGGTGGAGTACGGCTGCCATGTCCGCGACGGCCTCTCCTTGTTCGCTCGCTATGTCGAGCTGACCTTGCTGGTCGAAAGGCCACAGTTCGATCCGTGGGACCACGAATCGGCGGCCCGCAACGACCGCTATCGCGAACAGGACCCCATGGCGGTCGCGGATGACATGGGGATGGCCACGCGGGAGCTGGCAAGCCTGCTCCAGCCCCGAACGAGGGCAGCCTTGGAGCGTACGGGCATGTTGGGAGAGGTGGAGTTCACGACGGCCGGACTCGCGAGGTACGTGTTGCACGAAGCCCTTCATCACCTGCGCGACGCGACCGCCGTCGTTCCTGCAGTAACAATCTGAGCAATACTGTCGGCGGGGAGAAGCCGAATCATGGCAACACGTTTTGGGCATCGAGGGTGGGTCACCGTCGCGATCGGCGCGCTGGTTATTGCGGGCGTTGGGCCAGCGATGGTTGCGTCGCCAGTATGGGCTGAGGGTCCCGAACACGCTGTCACATCAGATGTCGAGTTACTCACGGCGCAGCCGATACAAGCGCTCGAAACCGCGCTGGGTCCCGTCTCAGGTTTGGCGGCGTTGGTTAGACATCTCACGGTTGGTGACCCTGAATCGACCATCGAACCCCGAGCGCTCGGCCCCGAGGTAGCGCTGGTGCAGTCACGTCTGGACACGCTTGGATTCCGTCCAGGGCCAATCGACGGCACCTACGGCGGTCAGACATACTCGGCCGTCCTCGCCCTGCAAAAGCACGAGGGTCTCGAACGCACCGGCCTCGTCGACCCCATCACGCGCGCCGCGCTGGCCGGGCTCGTCGCTTCGGGCCCACGCGACGATCTGCTCGGCGACCGAATCGAGATCGATCCCGCTCGTCAGATCATCTTCTTGGTCGTTGGCAAGGACGTCTCTGTCATCAATACGTCGACCGGAAATGGCGAGCCTTACATCCGCTATAACGGCGCGACCGCCATCGCCCGAACCCCACGAGGCGACTTCGCCATTGGCCAGCGCTATGACGGCAACCAGGTTGGATTCTTGGGGACGCTGTACAGGCCGATGTACTTCTCGGGGCCGTTCGCGATCCATGGGTCAGGCAGTGTGCCCGGCTACGCGGCCAGCCACGGTTGTGCTCGCACGAGCTTCGATGACATGGATTTCTTGTGGACGGTGATCCCGGGCGACATGCAGGTGTACAGCTACGACCGACCGTGATCCCGTCAGTCGCGAAGGTCTGCAATCAGTGAGCGCACGGTTTCGAGGTCATCGGGGTTTGTCAGCCCGGTCCAAGTCTCGGGGCTTGACATCAACTCGACTTCGAAGCCCTCGTCCATCAACAAGGTGACCTCGGTGGGCAAGAGGCACTCGGCCTTCGGGGTGCTCGCATTTGCGGCGTAGAACGCCTCCCACTTGCTCTGGAACGCGTCCATGATCGACGGGTCGAAGGCCCACAGGTTCATGGAGACGGGTGTGCGGGCATCGATAACCGCGTCGCCGGCGCTGATCGAGCCGTCGGACTCGAAGCCGAGGCCCTCTGTCTCGTCGATCCCTACGAGGAGGCCATCTTTGACATTGCAGACACCGCGGGTGACGGTGCCGCTGGCCGGGAGGGTCTTGCCGACTTCGAACGCGACCAGTAGTCCCCGCGAGGAGTTGAGATCATTCAGTCGATCGAATGCGATCTGGAATGACTTCCGACCGTAGTAGTCATCAGCGTTGGCGAGAATGAATGGGGACGAGACAGCGTCGGCTGCTGAGAGCACCGCATGGGCTGTTCCCCATGGCTTGTCGCGCGGTGGACCCAGATCGTCCTGACACACCAGCGTGAGGTTGAGGCCATCGCCGTGGATAGAGCGGACATGGTCTTCGGTGTCGGCTTTGATGTCGTTGCGGACGATCAGGATGACCTCGTCAACGCCAGCGTCGACCGCGTCCCTGATGGTGTAGTCGAGGATGACCTCACCGCCTGGCCCCACTGCCGCGAGCTGTTTGACGCCACCGAACCGGCTGCCTAGGCCGGCGGCCATAACTACGAGAGATGCACTGGTCATGGGCACCAGTGGTACCGGTCCGACGGCGGCAATACAAGGACCCGTGGGGATGGCGCCGGTTTGGCCGGTGAGCGCTCTACGCTTCGTGAGTCCTTATTCGACCCAGAAATTCGGATCTTTCATGTCCAAGTCAGACTTCTCGAAACTCCCAAGCCCGAATCGTGCAATCTCGCGGACGGCGCTTACGTGGCTGTTGGCCATTGTTGCCAGCCTGGGCCTCATTGCTGCCGCGTGTGGCGGCGATGACGACGTGGTCACGCCCGCCGACGATGTCGTCACGTCCGACGCCGAAGCCGGAGACGATGGTGATGAGGCCACAACCCCACCCGTGCCGACGCCGGCGGGAGATGTCGACAACACCGACCTCGCGGTAAAACCGCTGGTCGAGGTGCCTGATGGTGAAGCCCCGGCCGATCTTGAGCTCACCGATCTGGTGATTGGCGACGGAGTGCAGGCCGCCGCTGGCGACTTTTTGATCACGCAGTACGTCGGTGTCTCCTACGGCACGGGTCTCCAGTTCGACTCGTCGTGGGACAGAGGGCAGGCGTTCTCCTTTGTTGTCGGCGAAGGCAATGTAATTCAGGGATGGGACGACGGCATCGTCGGGATGGCGGTTGGTGGCCGTCGCGAGCTGATCATTCCATCCGAATTGGCCTACGGGCCGACGGGGTCGGGCAGCGGTTCGATTGGGCCGGATGAACCACTCATTTTCGTGGTCGATCTGTTGGGTGTGCTTCCCCAGTCGGTCACCAAGCCTGAGGTTTCGGTACCGGCCGAACCAGCAGTCTCTGTCGGGATCAAGCCGGTGGTTGAGGTGCCGGCCAATGCCGCTGGCTCTGAATACGCCGAGACGGATCTGACTATGGGCGAGGGCCCGACTGTGGACGAAGGTGACATTGCCGTGATCCGCTATGTCGGCGTGGCTGTCAGCACAGGCGCTGAAGTCGATACGGCCTGGGTCCCAAGCGCAGTTCGGTCCTTTACCGTGGGCTCTGGAGAGGTCATTGAGGGTTGGGACCGTGGTGTTGTTGGTATGTCCGTTGGCGGCCTGCGCCAGCTCGTTGTGCCCCCCGAGCTTGCTTTCGGTGATGAAGGTACCGAGACCGTCGCTCCCGATGAGACGCTGGTGTACGTGGTGGAGTTGCTCGGGCTGATGCGCGCCGACGTCACCAAGCCTGACGTCGATGTCCCTGATGCGCTGGCGGTAGAACTCGGGATCAGAGACGTGATCGAAGGCGATGGCGCTGTTGCCCAGCCTGGCAGCACGTTGGTTATGCAATATGTCGGGGTGTCGCAATCAACAGGCGAAGAGTTCGACACGTCGTGGGGTCGGGCTCCATTCACATTTACGCTCCGACAAGGTCAGGTCATCCAAGGGTGGGATGACGGAATCGAAGGGATGGCGGCCGGCGGTCGCCGCGAGCTGATCATCCCGGGGGAACAGGCCTATGGCGATGCCGGCTCCGGTGCGGCCATTGGTCCCAATGAGACGCTGGTCTTCGTCGTCGACCTCGTCGCCGTCGTGCCGAGTTCGCAAGTCGTGACCACCGACATCATCGAAGGTACCGGCGAGGCGGCCGGCGTTGGGTCGGTGGTTTGGGTCCACTATGTCGGGGCATCGCAATCGAACGGTGAACAGTTTGATGCCTCATGGGACCGGGGTCGCGAGGAGACCATCAACTTCGCGTTGGGAGCCGGCCAGGTGATTCCCGGCTGGGATCAAGGCATCCAGGGCATGAAGGTCGGCGGTCGACGCGAGCTGATCATCCCGGCTGACCTGGCGTACGGCGAAGCCGGCGCCGGCGGGGGAGCCATCGCCCCTAATGAGACACTTGTCTTCGTTGTGGACCTGGTCGCCATTAGCTGACGCGAGGTCATGCCCTTCGGGGCTGTACCTATCGGGGCTGTGCTTATTGGCGCGGTGGCCTTCAGCGACTGACGCCGAAGCGATCCAGTGCTGACTTCGTCCGGTCAAGCAATAGTTGCGGCACGGGTACGCCATTGATGATGGCCCCGCCATCGCTGGCTTCATCATCGGCGGTGTCGGCGGCGACGTCGTCTCCGACAACCGCTGCTTCTTCGGCATGCTCTGCGGCCGTTTCGCGGTCAATGAGGAACTGATCCCATTCGTGGACGCGCACGAGCTTGCCGCGATGCAACGATCCCATTTCGACGCCATTGTCGAAGTGCACCCAGTAGCGCATCCACGTCAAACCGTTCGAAAGAATGACCCGCCCCTCGGTGCCCTCAGGCACGTCACGAAGATTGATGGCGGCCTTCACTCGCTCTTTGCGAACGAGCGTTTCGCCATGTTGTTTCTTCGGCATCGGAACTCCGGGATCGGTGTCGATTTGCAGGGTCGAATGGCAGGGTAAAATGGCAGAGCAGATTGCCACAGAGACGGTACACGCTGGGGGTTCTGGGCTGGCACATCGAGCTGGGCAGCGATCTCGTGGCACGATGGCTGTCATGTCGACGCCGCGCGAGAAATACCTCACTATTTACGGCCGCAAGCCGGTTCTTGAAGCGCTCGAGGGCTCGGTAGCAGTTGCACGGGTTCACCTCGCCGACAACGCCGGGGGAGATGTCGTCGAGCGGATCCTCGCGGTCGCGAAGCACCGCGGCGTTCAGGTGCAACGAGTCTCGGAGCGTCGAGTCTCGTCGATCTCTCGCAATGGCAAGCAAGACCAGGGTGTGGTTGCCGACGTGGCCGCGCCACGGATGCAGCCACTGATGGCGTTCCTCGAGCAGCGGACGGGTCGCGATCATGCAACCTCGGTGCTGGTGCTCGATGCGGTCCACAACCCAGCCAACCTGGGGATGATTCTGCGGACGGCGACGGGCGCCGGGGTCGATGGCATCGTGGTCCCCGAAGTCGGCACTGCCGAGATTGGTCCGTTGGTCATCAAAGCTTCGGCTGGTGTGGCATTCTCGGCGCCGATATTGCGGATCGATCGTGCCGAGTACGCGCTGGCGCAATTGGCCGATGCTCGCTTCGAGCTTGTGGCCGTTGATGCGGGAGGGCCCTCGCTGTTCGATGCCGACCTCAGCGACCGGGTGGCGCTGGTACTCGGCAACGAAACTGCTGGGATCAGCCCCGAGGCCCGTGAGCACTGCGATCACACGGTGTCGCTCCCACTGTCCAACGACGTGGAATCGCTCAACGTGGCGGCAGCAGCAGCGGTGGTCAGCTACGAGATCGCCCGACGGCGAGCGGGCTGAGCTACGCCAACGGCTGGGTTCAGACCCGGCGCCAGATCGGGCCGTTGGGGGTGTCCTCGACCTCGATGCTGAGGGCCTGGAGTTGGTCACGGATGGCGTCGGCCGCGGCGAAGTCACGCGCTTCGCGAGCGGCGGTGCGTTGAGCGACCAGCGCATCGACTTCGGGGTCCCCGTCGTCGGCGGCGGTCCCCAGCTCGATCCCCAGCACACCGGCGAGCTCCACCGCTGTGGCGATCAGTGCCGATGCATCAGGCTGGTGTTGGTCCAACGCCGCGTTGGCCCGTCCCACAACATCAAAAACGGTGGCCATGGCCTTTGGTGTGCCCATGTCGTCTTCCATGGCATTGGTGAACGCTGCCACCGCGTCGGTATCGCGGTCGGGGCTGTCGATGGCTTGACCCGACGCGGTAGCGCGACGAATAAGCGCGTCCAGTCGGTCGAGTGCCGCTTCAGCCTGGGCCATGGCTGCATCGTTGATCTCCATCGTCTTGCGGTAGTGGGTCTGTAGAAGCAGCAGCCTCAACGCCCGACCGTCGTAGGCCTCGAGGAGATCGGTCACCGTCGTAAAGTTCCCCAACGACTTCGACATCTTCTCGCCGCTTACATTGACCATGGAATGGTGTACCCAGTGGCGCGCGAACGCGTAACCCCCGGCTACTGCTTCGGCCCGCTCGTTCTCGTGGTGAGGGAACGCCAGGTCATCGCCGCCGCCATGGATGTCGAAGTCGGGCCCCAACATTTCGAGTGACATGGCGACGCACTCGATATGCCAGCCCGGACGTCCCTCGCCCCATGGAGAGGGCCACGTGGGCTCTCCCGGTTTGGCGCTCTTCCAGAGCACGAAATCCAGGGGGTCAGCCTTGGCGTCATCGACATCGACGCGGGCGCCAGCGCTCTCGCGTAGGTCCTCCGGGCTGCGGTGCACCAATGCGCCGTAGTCGGGGACTGTGGCAACAGAGAGGTAGACCCCGTTGTTGGTCTGGTACGCCGCTCCTTTGTCGACCAGCTGTGCGATGAACGCCACCATGGGTTCGACGAATGCTGTCGCGTGGGGGCGATCGTGTGGGTGCAAGAT
>CAWKYX010000110.1:0-10309 GCA_963854265.1 Acidimicrobiia bacterium | reverse complement strand
CACGGGGTTGAGGGTACCGTCGATGAGCGTGAGCGACGATGCTGTCCTGCCCATCACGATCCGCACAGCCGATGACGAATCGCTGGAGGCCGAGACTTTCGCCCCGGGGACGCCACCATGGGCATCGTGATCACCCACCCCCACCCGACCTATGGCGGGTCGACGCATGCGCCTGTAACCAGATCGGTTGGTCGTTTGGGACCGATGTCAGCCTGGCCGTGGATCACGACCGGCTCGTTGGCTGGTTGGCCGTCGCTGCCCCAATCGGCGTAGTGCCTGTCGCAGAAATGGCTGCCGAACGCCGCCAGCAGCGAGACGACTCAACGTTGCTCTCGGCGAGCCTCAGCCCAACTGGATATCGACAGGGATGGCTGCGGCCAGGGTGTGACCAACGGGTGACGTGCTGGTGACCTTTGTGTGCAGGTCGGCCAACTGGTCGGGGCTGGCATCGGATTCGAGGTTCACGATCACTCGAATGTCGCTGTAGCCCGCGTGGCCATCGGCAAGGCCCAAGAAGGTGTGGAGGTCGAGGTCGCCTTCGACCACGATGTCGAGTTCATTGATCGTGATGCCGGCCACCGAAGCATTGGCCGCATACCCCACAGCCAAACAGTTACCCAACGCGCCGAGCAATTGTTCGACGGGGTTGGCCGCGGTGTCATCACCACCGAGCGCTGCGGGTTCATCCGAGGGAACCGGAGCGAATTCGCGGATGCTCGCTTCGGAACGAAATGCGCCGGTCCATTTCACGTCTGCGCGCCATGTTGTTGCCCCGGCCTGAGGTTCTTCGGCGATCTTGCCGGCTAGGCCAACGACAGCTTCGAGGTTGACTGCGTTGAGTGGGCTGGTCTGGGTTGTGGTCACGAAGGTCTCCCTAAATACGACTAAGTTGATCGGAGTTTAAGGGATAAGCCGCGACAAAGAAACCCAGCTCGTCAGCTCTCCCAAAAACGAGGCGGCGAGCGACCGCAGCCCGGCGACGAGCGGCCCGAATCAGACGGGGCGAACGCTAATGCCGGCGCTGGCCATATGGCGCTTGGCCTCGGCGACGGTGAATTGCCCAAAGTGGAAAATGCTGGCGGCAAGAACCGCATCAGCACCGCCCAGTGTGACCCCCTCGACCATATGGTCGAGGGTGCCGACACCACCGCTGGCAATGATTGGAATGTTGGTCGCCTCGGCAATGGCTCGGGTCAAGACATTGTCGAAACCGTCCCGGGTGCCGTCGCGGTCCATTGATGTGAGCAGGATCTCGCCTGCACCGAGTGCCTCCGCACGCTGAGCCCACTCGACCGCATCGAGTCCTGTCGACGTGCGGCCGCCGTTCACAAAAACCTCGAAGCGATCGGGTTGTTCTGCCCCGGCGGGTTGACGGCGAGCATCGATGGCGACAACCACGCACTGGCTGCCGAATTCCTGCGCTATTTCCCCAATCAACTCGGGCCTCGCTACCGCAGCTGAGTTGACGGAGACCTTCTCGGCCCCTTCTCGAAGGAGTTTCCGCGCGTCTTCGACCGCGCGGATCCCACCGCCGATGGTGAACGGGATGAACACCTCTTCGGCACACCGCCGAACAAGCTCGTACACCGTGTCGCGTTCGTCCGATGATGCGGTGATGTCCAAGAAGATCAGTTCGTCGGCGCCCTCGGCGTCATAGCGAGCCGCCAGTTCCACCGGGTCACCGGCGTCGACAATGTCGACGAAGTTGGTGCCCTTGACCACGCGCCCGGCATCGACGTCCAGACACGGGATGACCCGCACGTTCGTTCCGCTCATGCCACGACCTCGGCACATGCGACAAGCCCGGCAACCAGGTCCACAGTCCCTTCATAGATGGCCCGCCCTGCAATGACACCCGAGAGTGTTCGACCCCCGACTTCGAGCGCGGCAAGCTCACGCAGGTGGTCAACGGTCCCAACTCCCCCAGAGGCAATCACATCGATGGACGTACCCATCAATACGTTGGTAAGGCCCGCGATGTCGGGGCCCTCCAGCGTGCCATCACGGGCGATCTCGGTGACGACGACCGCATCGACACCGAGGTTCTCGAACCGCCGCGCCATGTCGACGACGTCGATATCGGTCTCGGTCTCCCACCCATGGGTGGCGATCTTGCCGTTCCGCCCATCGAGGCCAATCGCGACGCGGTGACCCTGGGAGGTCAGCGCTTCAGCCAGCGACGGGTTCTCGACTGCCGCGGTCCCAATGACCACACGCGCCACACCGGCATCGAAGAGTGCTTGCGCTGCTTCAACCGTGCGGACGCCGCCGCCTGTCTGAACAGGCACATCAACAGCGTCGGCGATCGCCGCCACCACGGAACGGTTGAGGGGGTCACCGGAGCGAGCCGCATCCAGGTCGACAACATGAATCCAAGGTGCGCCTGCGTCAGCGAACAACTTGGCTTGTGAGACGGGGTCGTCGCCGTAGACGGTTTCACGGGCATAGTCGCCTTGCATGAGGCGGACACACTTGCCGTCGCGGAGATCGATCGCGGGATAGAGGTCGAGACCCATCATGAGGCTCCGCACAAGTTGACGAAGTTCGTGAGGAGCGCCCGGCCGGCGTCACTCGACTTCTCAGGGTGGAATTGTGTGGCGAACACGTTTTCTTGCTGTACCGCGGCGACGACGCGTCCGCCGTAGTCACAGCTCGCGGTGGTGATGTCGGCCGCTGCGACATGGTCGGCTGCGTAGGAGTGCACGAAGTAGAGCCAGGCACCGTCGAGCCCTTCGAGTAATGCTGATTCCCGCTCGACACGGAGCGCGTTCCACTGCATCTGTGGTCGTTTGACCGTTTCGGGCAATCGTCGGATCATGCCTGGCAATATCGCCAGGCCGGCACGACCGGGCGACTCCTCGGACCCTTCGAATAAGAGTTGCATGCCGACACAGATCCCGAGGAACGGACGGCCCGAAGCGGCCGCATCTTTGGCCAGGACATCGATGCCGTGCCCCTGCAGGGCTTCGACACAGCGCCCGAAGTTACCAACGCCGGGGAGGACGACACCGTCGGCCGCCGAAACCTCGGCCGGGTCCGAGGTCAAGCGAGCATCGGCACCCGCGCGCTCGAATCCCTTCTGTGCCGATCTGAGGTTGCCGATCCCATAGTCAAGAACGGCAATCTTGGGTCGCACCGCTACAGCACGCCCTTGGTGGAGGGGATACCGCCACCCTCGACCCGCACAGCGTCGCGCAGA
This sequence comes from Acidimicrobiia bacterium, assembly GCA_963854265.1. Classification (GTDB taxonomy): domain Bacteria; phylum Actinomycetota; class Acidimicrobiia; order Acidimicrobiales; family UBA8592; genus CAWKYX01. Next base: position 7,110 of record CAWKYX010000110.1, on the reverse strand, counting down.
GCCCGAGCAGTGCCCTTGAATGTCGACTCAATGATGTGGTGGGTGTTCTTCCCACGGACCAGTACTTGGTGAAGCGTGATGCCCGCCGAGGTGATGAACGCCCTCCAGAATTCCTCGACCAACTGCGGATCGAACGGAGGGTCACCAAGAATCTTCTCGCCAGGCGGGTCGACCTCGTAGTGCAAGAACGGTCGACCCGATAGATCCATCGCGACCTCGACCAAAGCCTCGTCCAATGGGCAGGCGGCCGTCGCAAAACGCCGTACGCCGGCCTTGTCGCCGATGGCGTCTTTGAAACACTCGCCCAAGGCGATGCCCACGTCTTCGACGGTGTGATGTGCGTCGATTTCGAGATCGCCGGTCGCGTGGACCTTGAGGTCAAAGCCGCCGTGGCGGCCTAGTTGATCGAGCATGTGATCGAAGAACGGCAGCCCAGTCGTGACATCACACGAGCCGGTCCCGTCGAGGTCGATGGTGATGTCGATCGATGTTTCCTTGGTGGTGCGTGAGCGCGATGCGCTACGTGTGCTCATGCACTCAGTATCTCGGTCAGCGCGCGAAGAAACGCGTCATTTTCGCCAGGAGTTCCGACTGTGACCCGCAAACAGCCATCAAGGCGGGGCCAAGATGCACAGTTACGTACCAGCACCGAGTGCTCGAGGAGCGCCTGCCAGACGTCGTTTCCATCCATTGCGGTGGGACGGAACAACACGAAGTTGGCGCCAGATTCCCATTGCTGGAGGGGCAGCCGCCCCATGGCGGCCTGGAGGCGTTCGCGCTCGGAGACCAACTGCTTCACCCGCTCATGCATGTCGTCCACAAACCGGAGGGCGAGACGACCCGCCGCCTGCTTCGCCGCGTCGAGATGGTAGGGCAGGACAACACTCTCGATCGCCTGGACCACCCACGTCGGCGCAATCACGTACCCCAAGCGGGCTGCAGCCATACTCCACGTCTTGGAGAACGTCCGGCTGACTACAACCGGTGCGTCTTCATCGACGAGTTCGACCGCTGACCATTGCGCGAACTGACCGTAAGCCTCATCGACGATGACCAATGATCCAATTTCGGCCGCCCGCTGTGCAACATAGCGAACCAAGGCTTGAGATTCGACCATGCCAGTTGGGTTGTTGGGCGAGCAGAGGAATACGACGTCGGGTTCGAGGTCGAGCACTCGGTTGACCTCAGCAACGTCCAACATGAAGTCCGGGCCGCGCTCGCCGTCGATCACGGCCGTACCACTGACGCGAGAGATATGGGAGTGCAAGGCGTAGGTGGGCTCGAACACCGCTGCCGACCGGCCCGGCCCTCCATAGGCCAACAGGAGGCTTTGCAAAATCTCGTTGGAGCCGTTGGCGGCGAAGACCATCGACGGGTCGACGCCGTATTGCTCGGCCAGCCCCTCTCGCAGCGCGGTCGCTGAACGCTCGGGGTATCGATGCCATTCGAGCTGAGAGATCTCAGCAGCCAAAGCGTCGCGCCATGCAATAGGCGGCGGCACCGGAGACTCGTTGGTATTGAGGCGAACATCGACGTCGACCTGGGGCGAGTGATATCCCTCCATCAATGCCAGGTCATCCCTGATCTTTGGACGTTTCATGTCGAGCTCTTTCGAAGCCGAACCGATTGTGCATGGGCTCCGAGGCCTTCGGCGTCCGCGAGGGTCGCGACCACATCGGCCACACCATCGATGGCCTCTTGGTCCAGCGTGATCACGTGAATGTCTTTGCAGAAATCTGCCACCGTCAGGGCCCCGGCAAAGCGCGCCGTGCCGTTTGTGGGTAACACATGGGAGGGCCCGGCCACATAGTCCCCCACCGAAGCGGGCGATAGCGGGCCACAAAACACTGCACCGGCATTGCGGACGGCCGGCAGCAATGACCGAGGGTCCTCGACCATCAGCTGGAGATGCTCGGGGGCGATCGCGTTGGCCACCACCATGGCGGCCGAAGCGTCCGCGACAACAACGGCGTAGCCGCCGTCGGCCAATGTGGCTTTGATGTCTTCGCTGCGAGGCGAAGCCTCGGTAATCCGCCGGACCTCGTCGGTCACCGCGTCTGCAACATCGGCATCCCATGTGATCAACCATGCCAAGCCACCAGGACCATGTTCGGCCTGAACGACAACATCTATCGCCGCAAACGATGTCGGAACGGTGTTGTCGGCCACGACCACAATCTCGGACGGGCCCGCAAAAGCCGCAGCTACTCCAACGTCGCCGGCGACCTCGCGCTTGGCAATGGCCACGTAAACATTGCCCGGTCCAGCTATCACGTCGACGGCGGGAATCGACTCGGTTCCGTACGCCATCGCGGCAATCGCCTGAGCCCCTCCAACCGCATAGACCTCATCGATGCCTGCCAAGCGAGCGGCGCCCAACGTGACATCGGCGATCCGGCCATTGGATCCTGGGGGAACGCACAGGCAGATCTCGTCGACACCAGCAACGCGGGCCGGAACTGCAGTCATCAAGACTGTCGACGGGTACGCGGCACGACCGCCGGGCACGTAGCAGCCGGCGCGACGCACGGGCTGCTGGATCCCTTCGATAACCATGCCGCGGTGCACGTGTCGGTCTGGTTGGTGCCGTTGGGTGAGATGAAAGGCTTCGATCGACTCGCGCGCTGTCTCGAGCGCGGCCTGTAGCGCAGGTTCAAGCCGATTCCAAGCGGCATCCAATTCTGCGCCAGGTACCCGAAACTGGTCGGGGGCGCCGCCATCAAACCGCTCGGCAAGGTCGCGAAGCGCCAGATCACCTCGGCGCCGGAGGTCAGCGATGATCGATCGCACAGCGTCCAACGGCTCGTCGCCATCAACAACTGGCCTCGGCAAATGATCCGCCAAGGCATTGTCGTCAACAGATGAGAGGTCGAGACGGTTGAGCACGGGCCTCACGGTACAAGTCGTGACCACTCGGCGGCGACTTGATTTACGGGCTCAGTCCTTGGCGTCGCGCAGAGCGCGATTGAGCCGTCGAGAGGCGGTCCGTAACGCCCGCTCTACCTCGAACAGCTCATGACCAACGTCCTCGCGGCCATTCTTGTCATAGGCGACGGCCGCTTCGGTGATCCGTCGCGTCAGCTCGTCGATCTGGGAACTGACCGAAGACAGCTCTGCAACTGCGTGCTCCATGCGCCCCTGTCTAGCCGAGCGCCACGCGATTCACCCAAAACCGACCCCAAAACCGCGACCGGCACCCGGCAACCCTCCGGGTTGCATGGGAAAGAGAACCGCTTTCCCCAGACACCCACCCACAGCCACCACACCAACCCAGGCCAAAACAGCGACCGGCACCCCTGGGGAAAGGGATGCCGGTCTAGGCGACATCGGGCGGCGGATCCCGAAATCATGTCGCCATACCAGGTTGCGGGAACCCGGTTAAGGTCAGACTACACATACAATTGCCGCTGTGAAAACCATCCGCTGGCAGAATTGATGCCACATTGTTAATCGGCCTACCGACCGGTAGGTTAGCCTCCCAAACAACGGCAGACCGTGGCCTGAAGGTCACGGTTCGTGAGGGACCAAAGAAGCCCGCTTGCTACGCCGCCCCGATACCCACCGACGGACAGAAGTCTGCCAGGACACAGGCCGAGCAATTCGGTCGGCGGGCGAAACAGACCCGTCGGCCATGCAGAATGATCCGGAGGCTGAAATCACCACGCTCGCTGGCGCGAACCATGGGATTGAGCTCCATCTCGATCTTGACCGGATCATCTTCGGTGGTCAGGCCCAAAAGGTGGCTCAGCCGCTTCACATGCGTGTCCACCGGCAAGCCTGGTAGCCCGAGCGCCACGCTCCGAACCACGTTTGCGGTCTTGCGGCCAACCCCAGGCAGGGAAACGAGGTCGGCCATGGAACCCGGGACTTCGCTGTCGAACTCCGTCACCAACCGATTGGCCATCCCCACCAGATTCTTGGCCTTCGACCGAAAGAGGCCGATCGAATTGATGTATGGCTCTACCACCTCAGGAGTGACCGCAGCGAGATCCTCAGGTGTCGGGAAGCGCTTGAAGAGTTCGGGCGTCGCCTTGTTGACACCAACATCGGTTGCCTGCGCGGACAAGATAGTGGCGGCCAGCAGCTGATATGGGTTCTCGTAGTCGAGTTCACACTCGGCTTCGGGATACTCCACTATCAGGCGTTCGTGGGCCCGCTGCGCTCGGCCCTTGGGCGTTCTCGGTCGTGCCATGAAACCGACGATACGCTCACGACCATGGCCATCACGAGTTCGGTCCTGACCGAGGGCCCCTACAGTGCATCTGTTTCAGTGAGTGCGGACCACCCCCGCGCACTCCTGGTTGATGGACTCACCGCCGCAGTCGCTGAAGCTCCAACGCGCATCGATGGCACGCGGGCCGTGCAGATCTGGCTCGAAGACGCTCAGGATGACGACACGGCGCTGATCGCACACCTCGCGGCGCCGTACCGCGACCTCCTCCAACTTCGCCGCTTACTCCCAGCCGAGCCAAGCGGCCTGAAGACACGTGGCTTCCACCCCGAGACCGACGCCGACGAATGGATCCTCGTCAACAACCGGGCCTTCTCCTGGCACCCCGAGCAGTCCGGCATGAACCGTGAGCGGCTGACCGATGCCATGAAAGAGCCATGGTTCCGGAACGACGGGTTCCGGATCCTCGAACTCGAAGACCGCATCGCGGGGTTTTGTTGGACGAAAATTCATCCTGACGAAATCCCCATGCTCGGTGAGATCTATGTGATCGCCGTCGACCCGGACTTCCACGGGCGCGGCCTCGGAGGTCCAATGACGCTGGCTGGTCTCGAATGGTTGGCGTCGGAGGGGACTGGCGTCGCCAACCTCTATGTCGAAGCCGACAACTACCCTGCACTACGCACCTACGAACGCCTTGGCTTCACCACCCACACGGTTAACCGAGCGTTCACGACGGCGACCCCATGAGCAATCTCGGACCAAACCGTTACAGCGTCGACCGCAGCGAGCTTGCCGAGTTGCTCGGAGACGAACCAAAGTTCCGCGTCGATCAGTTGTGGCAAGGCCTGTACGAACACCACAGCGATCCCGCCGACATCACCAACCTGCCCAAGGCATTACGCGAGCGCCTCGAGTCCGAGTTGCCCACCGCGCTCACCGAGGTAACCCGCTCGGTCGGCGACAACGGCAACACCGTCAAGTGGCTCTGGGCAATGCGCGACGGAGCGACCGTCGAGACAGTCTTGATGCACTACGACGACCGCAGCACAGTCTGTATCAGCTCTCAGGCGGGCTGTGCCATGGGCTGCGGGTTCTGCGCCACCGGACAAGCGGGATTCGAGCGACACCTCGACGTGGGCGAGATCGTCGAACAAGTTGTCCGCGCCATCCGTGAAGCCAAACCGCGCCGGGTTTCCAACATTGTCTTCATGGGCATGGGAGAACCCCTCGCCAACTACAACGCGACCTGGGGTGCGGTGGAACGCCTCCATAGCGACATAGGGCTGTCTGCGCGTCACATCACGGTGTCCACGGTCGGCATCATTCCCGGCATTCGACGCCTGACCGACGAAGCTCTGCCGGTCAACCTGGCCGTCTCGCTCCATGCGGCCAACGACACGCTCCGCGACGAGTTGGTGCCCATCAATCGCCGCTACCCCCTGGGCGACCTGGCCGAGGCGTGCGCCGACTACCTCACGGTCAAAAACCGGCGTTTGTCCTTCGAGTGGGCGATGATCGCCGACGTCAACGACCGAGACAGCGATGCCCAGGAACTCGCCGGGCTCTGCCGTGCTCTACGAGCGCACGTGAATCTCATCCCACTCAACCCGACACCGGGGTATGCCGTCCGCGGGTCGAGCCCCGCTCGGGTTCGCGAGTTTCGCGATCTCCTGATTGATCTCGGAGCGAACGCCACGATTCGCAAGAACCGCGGGACCGAAATCGACGCCGCCTGCGGTCAACTGCGGGCGAACCACGACGTGAACGTCGAGCTGACCAAGCGCAAGCCTGTGTCCTGACTTCAACCATCGACCGTCATCTGCTGGCCGTGCGGGTCAACCCACCGGATGGCACGGCGGAGACGCTCCCCTACCTCGACAGTCGCTCCCGCGAACACAACCGAGTCAGTGACGGCGCCGCGAACCACCGCTCCCGCTGAGATCGCAGACGCCTGGACGCTCCCCAACACCGTGGCACTCGGGTCGACCACAGCAGCGCCGGCGAGAGCAGCGAGGTTCGCCTCCAACAGCTGAGTAGGTGTCCCACAGTCCATCCAAGGTCCATCGTGGGTAACAACCTCGAGACGGCCGGCCTCGAACTCGTCTCGCCATGCCACCTCATACAACCCGCTCGGGACCGCTCGGAGACGGCTCACGACTCGCCATGGCAACAGCGTCCCGACAATCGCCGACCGGGGGCCGAACTGGCCACCTCCGGGTACGAATACGCGAACCCGGTCGCCGTCCCAACCCTCGACCAGTGGCTCCAGGCCGCCCGGACACCAGGTATCGGCGTTGATGACGACGGTTGGCCGACCTGCAACCCAATCGCGTAAGTGGCCAATCGCTCCCGCCGTGCCGAGTGCTTCACGATCCTCCATGGAGATGCGAGCGCGTTGTTGAACCCAGTCGGTCAGCTGTCGTGCGTGATGATGCACGTTGACGGCTGGCTCGGCGTCCACCGACGCCAATCGACGTAACGCCAGATCAATGAGTGGGACTGTCGCCACTGGGCAAAGTGGTTTTGGAATGGTGGTCGTGATCGGGGCAAGCCTGGCTCCTGCTCCCGCAGCGAGGGCGATTCCTGCAATGCTTTGTGTGATGCCTCACCCCCGGAGCGCTTCGTGGCGGTGCAGCGTAGTGGGCCCCATGACTGCCCTTGCGCTGCTGGCAACAGCATGCGCCGGCACGACCCAGGACACCGCCGACCGTTCTCCCACCCCATCGGCCTCTACTGCTCCAGTGTCATCAGCTCCGCGCTCTGCGGTTCCCGCACCCACCCCACCGGCGGTTCCCACACCTCCACCGGCTGCGCCCGAGTCAGAGGCTGCTGCACCGGCCCCGGCAACGCCAGCCCCCGAGACTCCACCGTTGCCAGTGCCGCCCCAGCCGATTTGGAGCAAGTGCGGGTCGCTCAAGTACTCGTTCGTGACGGTG
>CAWKYX010000109.1:0-10577 GCA_963854265.1 Acidimicrobiia bacterium | reverse complement strand
AAGCTCGTTGGAGAGCGTCGCATGGAAAGACTCATCAGGGTGGGACACGGTCTCGACGCTAAACCCGCCATGGCGAAGGTGGCGTGCCAACGTGTCGGTGACGGCACCCAGCCCGCCAAGCTCGCCAAGCACCAAACGACATGTCTGAGCGGGCGCACCCGACAACAAGTGCTCGCGCTCGCGAACCACCGCGACGTTCGCCTGCGCCTCGCGGCCACCAAGCCGGTTGAGCGCTGCGAGGCTATCGGGCCCAAAGATTGCGTCGATAGGCAGCCCTGCGTTGCGTTGGAACTTCTCGACGGCGGCTGCAGTGTCAGGGCCGAAGATGCCGTCCACTCGGCCGGCGTCGAATCCCAGGGCACCAAGGCGTTGTTGAAGCTCGGCAATGTCGTCGCCGCGAAGCATTGGTGAGGACTTGTGATACACGAGACGGTCACCAAGTCGGTGAGCTGCCTCCACAAGCGACGCCCAAGTGTCCTTCCCGACGATTCCGTCGATCTCGATCCGCCGACTCTCTTGAAACTCGCGGACAGCCCGCTCAGTCGCGTCGTCGAACTCGTCACCGTCGCACGCCACACCGGCCTGTGCGAGTCGTTGATGAAGGTCGCGCACGGTGGGCCCGTCGTCGCCTCGTTTGAGTGGTAGGCCTTGGACCAACATCGTCCCGACGACTCCTTGGTCCCGACAACGCGGGAGGTCGCATCAACCTTGCGGGCGTGTCACCGTAGCAGACCACCGCGAGTTCTCAGCCGTCCCAGACGCGGTGATGCCCATCGCTGAGCGATGGGCATCTCACGCCAAACCTACGCCGCCAGCAGCGCCGGGAGCCCGACAACCGGTTTCGACCAATACAGCCCAGCAAGCTTTACAGGAACTCGCTGAGATCGTCGAGAAGGGCAGCTTTGCCCTTCGCTCCGACGATCTTCTTGGCCGGTACGCCATCTTTGAAGACAATCATGGTCGGAATACTCATGACCTCAAAGCGTAGAGCGACATCGGCCGCTTCGTCCACATTGAGCTTGGCGATCCGGATCTTGCCTTCTTGCTCTACGGCAATCTCATCGAGAATGGGTGCGATCATTTTACAAGGACCACACCATTCGGCCCAGAAGTCAACCAGGATGGGCTCATCGGCCGACCCGATCTCTTCGTCGAAGTTGCTTGTCGTCAGGGTGGTGATGCCGTCGGCCATCGCTGTTCCTCTTGTTGTTGCGTCGTTTCAACCGTTCACCAAGATAGTCGCTCGGTATTCGGTTCGGGCGTTGAAACCCGAGAGGCTTGGTCGGCATTCCCTCGACGATCCTGGTCAAGGCGCCGTCCACGGCGAATGTGGACATCTTACGGCTCGAGCGAGCTGGATATTACTATTTGCAGCCGATTTCGTCACAATGAGTGACATTTGCCACAGTTTTGGCGCACCCTCGACTGTCACTCACAGGTTTACCCCCAACCTGTGGATAACATCAGCGTGCCAACGTTCAACCCTGAAGTGACACTTGAGTGTTCCACCGGCGCCGATTGCGCCAAGATGGGCTTCAACTGCCAAGAATGGCGTAAATCCGGGACAAATCGTCCATATCGGCAAACTCAATCACCATTTTCCCGCGCTTGTCCCCCATCGACACATGCACGCGGGTGTCAAGCCGATCGCCGAGCTGCTGTTCCACTTCGAGCAGGGCAGCAGGCCGCGCCGACGGAACAGGTTTCGCCTTAGCTGGACTGGGATCGGGTCTCGTTTGGCCGTCCCGCACCAGCTGTTCAACCTGCCGCACAGTCAGATCTTCGACAACAATTCGCGTGGCGAGCTCCTCTTGTTCCTGGCGTGAAGCCACGCTCAGCAGCGCTCGGGCGTGGCCCGCCGTGAGATCTCCTCCAACAAGTAAGCCCTGGATCGTCGCCGGCAGCTGCAAAAGCCGCAGTGAGTTTGCAACCGCCGAGCGGCTCTTGCCGACTCGTTGGGCGACGGCCTCTTGCGTCATCCCAAAATCGTTCATCAACTGCTGGAAGGCCGCTGCCTCCTCGAGCGCCCCGAGATCCTGCCGATGCAGGTTCTCGACAAGCGCGTGCTCGAGCGACGTGAGGTCCTCGACCGCGCGGACGATGGCCGGGATTGTCTTCAAGCCAGCACGCTTGGCAGCTCGCCAGCGTCGTTCCCCGGCAATCAGCTCAAACGCATCAACACCGATCGCGCGCACCAGGATCGGCTGCAAGACGCCAACCTCACGAATGGACGCTGTCAAAGCCGACAGCGGACCCTCATCAAAGTGCTCGCGAGGTTGAAAGGGGTTGACGGCAACTGCGCCAACCGGGAGCTCGCGATACGCGACGGACCCGGCGAGCAGGGGATCGCCCCCACTTTCGCCCGGAATCAGTGCACCGAGGCCTCTACCGAGACCGGTCTGCCGCGCCACCGCTCACCTCCAGTGCCAACTCGCGGTACGCCAAAGCACCGCGAGATCTTGCATCGAACGTGATGATTGGTTGCCCAAAGCTGGGAGCCTCTGACAGCCGTACCGACCGAGGGATGACCTGACGGCAAACCTTTTCGCCGAAGTGGGCCCGAACTTCGTCGACCACCTGGGCGGCCAGCTTGGTACGAGCATCGAACATCACGAGCGTAATGGTGGACACGTCCAGATCAGGGTTGAGATTCCGCTGGACCAGTTCCACGTTTTTTAGCAGCTGTCCCAGACCCTCGAGGGCGTAGTACTCACATTGGATCGGAACCAGAACCTCACCTGCTGCAGTCAAAGCGTTCACCGTGAGGAGACCGAGCGACGGAGGACAGTCGATAAGAACGAAATCCAGATCGTCGCTCATCGTCGCAAGCGCCACCGCCAGCTTGCGCTCTCGGTTGAACGCAGGCACGAGCTCGATCTCGGCGCCGGCCAGATCTTGGCTGGATGGAGCCACCATCAGGCCGGGCATCTCCGTCGCAAGCGCACAGTCCCGGAGCGGCACATCATGCAGCATGACGTCGTACATCGATGACGAGATCGATCGAGGGTCAATACCGAGCCCCGTAGTGGCGTTCGCCTGGGGATCAAGGTCGACTACCAACACCCGGTAGCCGATGTCGGCCAAGCATGCCGCGAGGTTGATCGTTGTCGTCGTCTTGCCGACGCCGCCTTTTTGATTGGCGACAGCGAGGATGCGGGGGAGGGGGTTCGACGAGGCGGGGTGGGGGGCCCGGCCCACAGATTGTTGAGCGGGGGGTGGTGTTGGAACTGACAGGGGCGTGGGTTCAGAACTCCCAGGCATGACGGCGCCGGACGGCGCCGGAGAATCAAACTCCGAGGTCACTGGCACTGCTCCTCTCGTGGGCACACGAAAGAGGGGATCGTAGCAGCTGAACTTCCCCGGCTGAACCACCTACACCGGAAAAACCGACAGAATTGGGGATCCATCGACACTCAAGCGCCGAACGGCGTCGTAAGTGGGCTGGGCCGGACCGCTGATGTTTCACATGAAACAAGTGCGGTCACCCGCTCACCGAAACGCGTCAGCCACACCGAGGGTCGCAGGGGACATCGCCGTGACGCGTGTCGGCTGGCCCTCACGCAGGCGCTGCCCGCTAGACCTGGCCAGGGCCAGCATCGAAGCCAGCTGTGCGCGGGATGTCCTACGATCTGCGCAGCAAATGTCGCCGTTGCACCTAGCGGGCAACAGAGAGTCACCGCGTAACCAACAGCAGCAGCGGCATGGCCCATCAGGACCCCGCACCAGGGCCCCCTGACTCCGTCCCATCCACCGGGCCCGAACAAAGCGCCAGGGTGACCGGGACAAACCTCGCTACCTGATGCTCGACACCAGCAATCCTCCGTCGGCCAGGTCCGCGACACAGAAGCGTTCGACCAACGCGACAACCTCGCTGTGATTCCCACTCCTGACGGCCAACGCCAAGGCGCACGGACACAAAGTCTGGTGACAAAGCCCGCCGCGGCCTGCTCCATACCCGTGCCCGGGGCCGGCAGTCACTACAAGCGATAACGCTCAGGCGTCTGCACCCCAACCGCCGGTCCGGGTATTCGCACGGCACCACAGCGACCCCAGGATGAAGGAGCCCAGGATCGACACGCCGCTGTTCCCACTCGCTCAAAACGCATTACGAAACCCCATTCCCAGGGAGGCGACGGCCAGATTTGCCCCTTGCGCACCTCAACCACGCACAGACCAATCATCAGGCATGCCCCACCGGCAACGTGGGTTCCAGTCATGGCGCAGCTGTGCATCGACGCAACCGGCAGCAGGGCCAGGCCCTATCCAGTTTCACGTGAAACACTTCCGGCGCCCACCACCAGCGCCACAGGCGGTCGCGCGGGGCTCACGGCGACACCCTCGTGGTCTGCCTAAAAAAGCGGCCGTTTGCGAACTGCCGCACCACGGCGGGGATACCGAGCCTCCAGGGTCCCCCAGCGCTCAGCCACAGCCAGCGACGTACGTGCACCCACGACTCTGGGCAACGGTCGGAGGCCGAGACTAGCTAACCCGTCGGCCGGCCAACGCAGAACTCCTTCACCAGGTGGGTCACTCACGACCAACCGCCCGCCCATGCGCAGAAACCGCACGCCCGCTTCCGCCGTAACCGCCGGAGGGCCGAAACTCCGCGCTGTCACCACATCGAACTGCTCGGCCCAGGCCGAATCGCGCGCGTGCGCCTCGGCCTCGCCCTCTAGGACAACCACGCGATCAGCGAGGTCTAGCTCAGCAACCCCCTCACGAAGAAACTCGCACCGGCGTTCGCCGCGCTCGACCAGCGCGACCCGCGCACCGGGACACAACACAGCCACCACCAACGCCGGAACGCCGCCGCCGCTGCCGAGATCTGCGATGTCGGTCGGCACCACTGCGCCGCCCCCGGCACCTCCATCAGGTTCAGCCACGGGCTGTTGGGCTGCAGTCGTGGGATTCGCACCGACAGCCAAGGCGAAGTCTGCACCATTGACCATGTGGTCCTCTATTGACACCGGGCCCAAGAAACCCATCTTCCGCGCCCGAGACAGGACGCCCAGCAGGGGATCCACCATCTCCGGGTCCGCCATGAGATCATCAATCGAAGGGGCCATGGGTGGCACGCTATTGCAGATCGGTGGGCTTCTTTGCGATTACCTGCGTTGATTCTCTACCCCAGACACGAAACAGCGGGCCCGACGGCCCGCTGTTCTGTATCCGGTTCGACCATTGCCCCCGACGGCACCGCCACGGGCGGTAATCAGGCGTCGGGAAGCAAAACCACTCGGCGACGAGGATCGTCGCCCTCAGAAATGCTATTCACGCCTGCAATATCTACCACGGCATCGTGAATGGCCTTTCGGTCAGCCGAGTTCATCGGTTCGAGCGCAACCTCGACACCATCGCCGGTGACCTTCTCGGCTTGACGGGCCGCAAACTCGGCCAGTGCAGCCCGACGGCGATCTCGGTAGCCCGCGACGTCAATCATCAACCGACCGGTGTCTCGACCTTCGGACTGGCGTTGGACTGCCGAACGGGCCAGTTCCTGGATGGCGTACATCGTGCCACCCTTCGGCCCAATAAGCAGGCCAACGTCGTCGCCGTCAAGCGACGCGATGATGACATCGTCCTCAAGCCGACTGGAAACCGTGGCGGTGAAGCCAAAGCCTTCAGCCAGGCCTGTAAGGAAGGTCTCCGCTGCCGCTTGTTGATCTTCGACTGGCATTGGCTCTTGCCGTGCTTCGTCGTTCACTGCTGCCTCTTTCTTCGCGTTCTGCCGACCACCATCGTTCTTGGGTGCTCGCTGATCGTTCCCTGACGGTTTATCGCGGCCCCGTTGGGACCTGGCTTCGTCGCTGCCGCCTCCCTTGTTCCGGTTGCCGCCGCCGCTGCCGCCTCCCTTGTTCCGGTTGCCGCCGCCACTCCCGCCACCCTTGTTCCGGTTGCCGGTGCCCCTGTTTCGACCACCGCCGCCGCCGCTTTCGGCGGAGCCGCCACCCCGGGACCGGCGATTGTTGCGATTTTCCTTCTTCGGGCGCGGCTGAGTTGGCCGCACCCGAGCCCGCACGCGAGCTTCGGTTTTCTTGATGCCCAACCACTTGCTCTCGGGCTCTTGCACCACCTCAAACTCGGCATCGTCATGTGCGACACCAAGCTGATCGAGCGCTTCTTCTTTGGCTGCTTCGAGGGTCTCGCCCCGAACTTCCACCCATTCCATGGCTACTTCTTCTTCCGGTCACGACGGCGGACGCGGGGTTCGGGTTCCGGTGGCTTCACGTTCTTCTTGGGCGTCACTCGCTTCGAGGTCGACCGTTCCTGACGCTCTCGTGCTTCAGGTGATGAACGTTTTGCAGCAGGTTTTGCCTGCTGAGCCGGCTTTTTCCGCTTCTTAGGCGGAGGTGATGACACCGGGCTACGTCGTCCGTGGACGCTCTTCGCACCTGATGCCTTGGTTGCCGAACCTGCTCGAGCCGTCTGGCTTGCAGGTTTTTGCTCCTCGGCTTTCGGACGCACGATGTCAACATCAGCGTCGTGTTTGCCGTAGATCTGTTTGGTGATGAACAGTTGCTGTCCGACTCGGAAAAGGTTCGAGACGAACCAATAGACCACGAGTGCAGCTGGGAAGCCGAACGAAAAGACTGGCAACATGAAGGGCAGCACTTTCATGATCATCTGCTGCTGCGGGTTCATCTCGCTGCCTTTTTGGCGGCCTTGGATCTGCTTTTGCTGGATCCAGGTGGTCACACCAACTGCGATAACGAGCACGAGGTAGGGAAGCCCACCAATGATGGAGTCCCCAAGGGCGTCTTGGGCACTCTGAGACAGGTCCAGCCCAAAGGACTTCATCTGCGTGGACCGGGCGAGGTCCTCGCGGAGTTGGCTTGACTGATCCAAGAAGTCGGGGTTGAAGGCGCGATCGCCAAACTGATCGGAATCGAACTGACCATAAGCGGCTTGCCCGGCCGCCAACCCAATGTCGGTAACCCGTCGGGTCAGACCTCGAACGACCTGGAACAAGAAGAGAAAGATGGGGAGCTGGACCAAGATCGGAAGGCAGCCACCCAGGGGGTTGACCCCGTTGGCCTGGTACAGGGCCATCATTTCCTGGTTGAGGGCTTCCCGATCCTTACCGTATTTGGTCCGCATCCGCTTGATCTCAGGCTGAAGTCGCTGCATCTCAAGCATCGACTTGGTCTGGCGCACTGTCAGCGGCGCCACTACAGTCATGATCACCAGTGTTAGCAACACAATCGACCCGCCGTAGCTGGGCCAAAAGTCATACAGCCAGCTGAGTAGGGTGGCTATCCAGTCGGAGATGAACATCGATCAGCCCTTTCTCGGCACGGGATCATGCCCGTGCGAGCCAAATGGGTGGCACCGGCCGATACGACGCAGGCCAAGCCATACGCCACGTGCGGCGCCGTGTTCGGCGATCGCCTCGGAGGTGTAATGCGAACAAGTGGGGAAGTAGCGACACCGCGGTGGTCGCGCGCCGCTTATCTGTTGGTATGCACGGATGACCCGCAACAGCCCCGTTGCCGTCGGGCTCATGGTTTTCGGAGCTGGTCCAGCGCTTGCGTCAGCCATTGTCGTGCTTCCTCGGGCGTGAATCCGGCCCGGTGCACACCAACAAGGTAGTCACCCGGCGGTATGAGCTCCGGGTCGTCTGCTGCCAGTTGGGCCATAACCACCCGGAGCTGGCGCCGTGCGCGGTTGCGCACGACAGCGGTTCCCACACGGCGATTAATGGCGAACGCAAGACGAGGTGACGGAGTAACATCGGCATGAAATAAGATCCGGAGAGCACCAGCAGTGCTCCGGCGACCGTGTCGGCGTAGATCGTTGAACGATTGACGACCACGGACGGCCGGAATCAAGCGGACAGCTTCTGCCTTCCCCGACGGCGTCGGGACTTGATGATAGAGCGGCCGGCACGGTCCGACATCCGGTTCCGGAAACCATGCTTGCGGGCTCGACGGCGCTTGTTTGGCTGATAAGTGCGCTTCACGGTGCGAAATTCCTTCTAATCGCAGCTGGACAGGATTATCCACTGCGGGAGGTTTGGTGCCGTGCCCTTCGGCTCCGGCATCCTCGATGGTTCACAAGTTCACAATTTTGCCCGGGATAACCAGACAGTCGCAATCATGGAGCCATCGCATCTTCGGAGTCCAGCCGATACCGGCGTGCTATCCCACCCTGCGCTGTATTTACTTCTCATCACGTACTTTTCGTACCTGATTTGTCTGGGCTTCACGGGACCGAGAAACAAAGGCACCCCGTGCAGGGCATAGCAGCGCCAACAACGGCGAACAGTGTGAGGGTAGAGGGCCGGGGCACCTCATCACAACATCTCAGCCCCATACATGAAATGACATGGATGTCATTCGATCGCTGCCATCCACAATCCATCCACACCCCCAGGGGACACCCCACTCCAGATCTGTGGATAAACAAGAAAACAAGCAGGTCAACCCGCAATAACTTTGTCCACAGGACATCCACTAGCAGGATGGGCGTTCTCCGGTTATGGTGCGCAACCCATGCAAGGAACGGCTGTATCACCTTCACGCACGTCGGTCGCTGCCACCATGCTTTCGCTATTCGCTCGCGCCCAGTCCCATCGCTTTTCCACACTTGTGGATGGAACTGTGGAAAACTCAGGAGGACACCGCGTGACAAACGCGACCCAGCTGTGGGATGTCTGTGCTCAATCCATACGAGAACAGGTATCTGACGGCGTCTGGAACTCGACCTTTAAAGAGGCTCGCCCCCACGCCGTCAGTGATCACGAGCTCGTTCTTACCGTGCCGAGCCAGTGGGTGAAAGAACGCATCGAGGGCCGGTATCACCAGCTCGTGCTCGAAGCGCTCGACGAGGCAACGACGGCACCGGTCCAGATGCTCATCGAAGTCGAAGCCGACGGCCATGACGTCGACATCGACCTGACCGCAATCGACACGGGCCTCGAACCCGCTTCCGTGGTTCCCCAAACTCGTGTGGGTACCAGTGCAGTTGGCGCGCCGGCAGTGATCGATTCCAGCGGCCCAACCAACGAGCGCTACACATTCGAGAGTTTCGTGACCGGTACCTCAAACCGGTTCGCCCAGGCAGCCGCGCTGTCCGTGGCAGAGCGGCCAAGCCGTTCTTACAATCCCCTCTTCATTCATGGAGACGCTGGGCTCGGGAAAACCCACCTCCTGCAAGCCATCGGCAGCTACATCCACGACAACTATCCCGGGTCACAGCAGCTGTATGTCTCCACCGAAACGTTCCTGAACGAGTTTGTCGAAGCAATCCGCACAAACAACCGCGCAGAGTTCAAGCGTCGGTATCGCGAAATCGATGTGCTGTTAGTGGACGACGTCCAGTTCTTGGAAGGCAAAGAGGGGCTCCAAGAGGAGTTCTTCCACACCTTCAACACGCTGTACCAGGCGAACAAGCAGATCGTGCTCTCGTCTGATCGGCCACCAGACGCCATCTCAACGCTCGAAGACCGGCTTCGGTCCCGATTCAAGATGGGCCTCATCACCGACATTCAACCGCCAGACGTCGAGACCCGCCTCGCGATCCTGCGTAAGAAGGGTGAGCACGAAACCCAGCAAGTCCCACCCGATGTCCTTGAGTACATCGCGAGCCACGTCACGGACAACATTCGCGAGCTCGAGGGTGCGCTGATCCGAGTCTGCGCGTTCTCCAGCCTCAACGATCTGCCCCTGACAGTTGAGGTCGCGACCGAGATCCTTCGCGATCTCGTCTCGATCCGCCAACCTCGCCCGATTACACCGGACTTCATCATCGACACCACCGCCGAGATGTTCGGCTTCACGAAAGAGGAGATCATCGGCCAGCGCCGGCATCGACCTCTGGTGACAGCTCGACAGATTGCGATGTACGTCTTCCGCGAGTTGACTGACCTGAGCTACCCAGCCATCGCGCGCGAGTTCGGCGGTCGCGACCACACGACCGTCATCCACGCCGTCGACAAGATCGGCTCGCTCATGTCTGACCGCCGACAGATCTACGATCAGGTCACCCAACTCACCCAAGCCGTCCGTTCAGGTGGCTGACCCCGGCGCGACACCGCACCGCTTGGCCACCTTTGCAATCCAAACCGTCACAACCCAAACCATCGCGAACCTGACCCACCACCATGCTCCCCGGCGGGGAAATCTTGACCCACCAAACGCTGGGGACGACGCTGGGGAAAGCACTGCAACAACAAGTGGACAACACCCCCCCTCATCAACACCCCCGCGAATTCATCCACTGACGCCGATAGATATCAACAGTCAGCCCACACCCTCCACCTCTGGCCTGACCAGGCCAAATAGGGTGTTGCCCACAAATCCACACACCTACTACTACTACTCCCTTCTTAGATCATCTTCTGCTGGAGCAGTACCAAGCTGGGGACATCTCGGCGCTACGCCCCAATCGTGCAGTGCCCGACCCTTCTACCAACAGACGAGAAAGCGAACCAACAGTGAAGTTCCGATGCGAGCGTGAGGTCCTTGTCGATGCGCTCAACACCGCCGGCCGAGCAGTGTCCAGTCGCGGGGGCAGCCTGCCTGTTCTTGCGGGTCTTCGTCTCGACCTCAGTGGTGACCGCCTAGTCATAACCGGGA
>CAWKYX010000108.1:0-10605 GCA_963854265.1 Acidimicrobiia bacterium | reverse complement strand
CTTCCGGATGATCTGCTCCGGCGTGTGACGCCTCTGCTTCTTCGTCATGAGAATCATTGTCCTTCCTGCCGCCAACAGCGGCAACGGACTCTCACAACAACTGGCTCAACTCACGGGTCTCAGCTCACAGCCACCAAACGGAGTGCATTCAGCGGACGCATCGAAGCCTTGGGCCGTGCCGTGTTCCCATCCAGCTCAGTCTGGATCGCGTGGCCCAAGAAGGCGTCAGGCGTACCTACCGACATCACCGAAGACACCGTCCGAGAGATCGCGTTGCCCCTCGGTCTTGTGGACGTCAAGGTCTGCGCCATCGACGAGACCTGGAGCGGCCTCAAACTGATGTGGCGCAAGGAACTTCGCGGCTGACGCGGTCAGACTGCCAAGAGTCGCAAGCGCAGCGCGTTGAGGACCGAGATCGTCGTGTACTGGCGAATCCGTTCGCGGTCCAGTGGCCATTTCACCGTCGCTGTTTCAACAACGCCCCCTACTGATGTCGCCATCCAGACCCTGCCCACCTCCTGGCCGTCTTGGGGGTCGGGCCCGGCGACCCCGGTAACGGCGAGCGACACATCCGCTCCCAACACGCGACAGGCGCCTTCGGCCATCGCCATCACCGCTTCCTCGGACACGACCGGCCCTTCTGGGACCCCGAGCAGGTCAAACTTGACCTCCGCCGCATACGACACGATCGAGCCTCTGAAGACATCGCTGGCCCCGGGTATCGATGTCACCCGACTACCAATGAGCCCCCCGGTCAATGACTCCGCCATCCCGAGGCTCAGCCCGCGCTCACGGCACAGATCGAGCACGACGGCCTCCATCGACTCGTCATCATCGGAGAAGATCACCTTGTCGCCCAAGATGGTTCGGACACGCCCTGCCTCGGCCTCCAGCAGCGCGTCGACTTCGGCGTCGCTGTCTGCCTTGGCGGTGATGCGAACCTTGAGACCTTCGATCCCGCTGGCCAAAAACGCGATGGTGGCGCCACCATCGCGGTCGAGGCGATCGATCTCATCGCCCAACTGCTCGGCGAGACCGGATTCTGATTCACCCCAGGTCCGGAGCGTCTTGGACCGGATGACGGCGGTGATGCCGGCGCGTTCTTTGATGTCGGGCAAGATGGCTTCGGAGACCATCTGCTTCATCTCCCAGGGGACGCCGGGCACGGCGTAGATCACTTTGTCGCCCACCGGCGCTCGCAGACCAGGAGCCGTTCCGGGCATAACCGCAAGCGGCTCCGCACCAACCGGAACTTCCGCCTGGCAGAGGTTGTTCATGGGCATCTTGCGATCGCCGAACATAGCCTCGATCTTGGCGACCAAGTCATCTCGCATCTCCAGCTCGACTCCCATCACCTTCGCGATCATGTCGCGCGTGAGGTCGTCTTGGGTAGGGCCGAGCCCACCACACACGATGACCGCGTCGGAACGATCGAGCGCCTGCTTGAGTACGGCGATGATCCGGTCGGGGTTGTCGCCCACTTTGGTCTGGAAGTGGCTATCGATGCCGGCGATGGCCAACTGCTCGCCGATCCACGACGAGTTGGTATCGACGATTTGGCCCAACAACAGCTCGGTGCCGACGGCAACGACTTCACATGTGAACTTGGTCATGGGCCGACGATACACACCCACAATCCTCCGGTGCTGAACCAGCTGTGTAGGGTCGGGTTCATGGCTGCGTCGCCGTTCACCATGGTCCAAGCCGGAGACCGAGAGGTCAAGATCACAAACCCGGACAAGGTCTTCTTCACCAAGCGCGGCGAAACCAAGCTGGACTTGGTGAACTACTACCTCGCTGTCGGCGACCACATCATGGCTGCGACCCAAGGCCGGCCCCAGCTCATGCAACGGTTCCCCGATGGAGCATCGGGCAAGTCGTTCTTTCAAAAACGCGTGCCGAAGGGTGCCCCCGAGTGGCTCGAGACAACGGTGGTGTCAACACCAAATGGCACCACATCCAACGCATTGGTGGCCAGCGACCTGGCGCATTTGATCTGGGCGGTCAACTTGGGTTGCCTCGGGTTCCACGGATGGCCCTTCGTTGCGGCCGACCCCGCATATACCGACGAGCTCCGCATCGATCTCGACCCCACGCCGGGCACGACCTTCGACGACGTCCGCGCTGCCGCTTTCGATGTGCACTCTCTCTTGGACGAACTCGACATCGTCTCGTATCCCAAGACCACCGGTAGTAAAGGCATCCACATCTACGTGCGACTGGAAAAGCGTTGGGACGGCTACGACGTACGGCGTGCCGCTGTTGCATTGGCTCGTGAACTCGAGCGCCGCCACACCAACCGTCTCACCGCGGCGTGGTGGAAAGAAGAACGCGGTTCGCGCGTCTTCATCGACTTCAACCAGAACGCACCCCATAAGACGGTCTTCGGTGCGTGGTCGGTTCGATCACGGGTCGGGGCACAAGTGTCAACGCCTCTGACGTGGCGCGATCTCTCAGACGTCCACCCCGACGACATGATCATGCCCGTTGTGGTCGACCGAGTCGCGGCAAGCGGTAACCCCTGGGCGTCCATGAACAACAGCCCACAATCGCTCGGCCCCCTCTTGGCAATGGCTGACGCCGATGCCGATGCGGGCCTGGCCGATGCGCCCTGGCCACCCGTGTACCCAAAGATGCCGAACGAGCCCCCACGCGTCTCGCCCAGCCGCTCCAAACCAGGTTGATCAGCTGGCGATCGAAGAGCCGTCGCGCACGTACTGCCAACCGCTCACGACCGTGATGGCAACGGAGATCCACAACGCGATGTCGACGATCCACTCGTGAGTTTCCAGCGGTGGGAGGACCGCGAGCATCAGTGCGATGCCCTGAATAAAGGTCTTCCACTTCGCCAGTCGCCGAGCAGGCACTGACAGGCCTTGGCGAGCGAACCCGATACGGAGCCCCGAAACCCAGAGCTCTCGCACAATGATGATGGCGACCGGCAACCAGTGCATGCGGCCGACCGCTACGAGACACAAAGCCGCCCCGATGACAACAACCTTGTCGGCCAACGGGTCGAGGAACGCGCCGGACTTGGTGGCACCGGTCGCGCGTGCGACTCGGCCGTCGAAGAGATCGCTCACACCCATCACGAAACCCAAGATGAAGGCAGCCCACGATGTACCGCTGGTGGCATCGGCCTCGAGCACCAACCAGAACAACACTGGCGACACCATGATGCGCGAGAACGTGATGATGTTCGCTGGTGATGCAAGCCCCGCCATCGGGAAGGTGCGGGTCAGCGGCTGTTGTTCAGTCACACGGTGCTCCTGACCAATGCTCGAGCGGTCAGCGGGCAACCAAATCCGGACCGGCGGCCTCGGTCACTGTGACCTGGGCAAAGGTGCCGACTCGGAGTGTGTGAGGAACCAAGATGACACCGTCAATCTCGGGGGCCTCACGATGGCTACGTCCCTGACCGATTTCATCGATCAGTACTGTGACTTCGTGCCCGAGCATTTGGTCACGTTTTTCTGCAGTAACCGAGTCTTGGAGCTCGCGGAGCTCGGCCAGACGCTCGGCTGCCAGCGCGCCGGCGACGACACCGTCGAGCTCTATTGCGTAGGTCCCAGCCTCGGGTGAATAGGCGAAGAACCCGCACCAGTCGAGCTGAGCGGCCTCAACGAACTTCAGGAGTTGGTCGTGGTCGGCCTCGGTCTCACCGGGATAGCCAACAATGAAGTTCGAACGGAACGCCGCGTCGGAACGCCGCAAACGGATGGCCTCTATGCGTTCCAGGAACTTCTGACCATTCCCCCACCGGCGCATGCGGCGCATCAGCGGCGGGGAGACATGCTGCAAGCTGAGATCGAAATAGGGAACTTGGCTGTCGCAGATGGTGCCGATGAGCTCGTCGGTGAGATCTGACGGGTACAGGTACAACAACCGGATCCATGGCACCTGCGCGGCGACAGCGTTGTAGAGCGGCACGATGGAGCGCTCGCCCACACCTTGGTCACGGCCATAAGCAGCAAGATCCTGGGCGACGAGCACAATCTCTTGTGCGCCGAGTTCTTCGACCTCGGTCAGGATCGAATCCATCGATCGGCTTCGCTGGGGACCGCGGAAAGTCGGGATCGCGCAGAAGCCACACGCCCGGTCGCAACCCTCGGCGATCTTGACGTACGCCCAGGGCGACGTTGATGTAGGACGGGGCAGATTGAGGAGGTCGAACGACGGCGGGGCCGGTTTTGACCCAATCGTGACGGGAACACCGAACCCCACGACCGCATCGGCGTCGTCACCGAGCGCCTCGGCGAGCTCGGCCCCATAGCGCTCGGCCATGCAACCCGTAACCACCAGATCTGCATCAGGCTGGCGCCGAGCACTCAGTGCCAACACGGTGTCGACCGATTCTTGGCGAGCATCCTCGATAAATGCGCAGGTATTGACCACGACGAGGTCGGCTTCCTCAGCCGAAGGCGCGGGCACGTACCCGTCCACGACGAGTGTCCCGATGAGCTTGTCGGAGTCGACGTCGTTCTTGGGACATCCGAGCGTTTCGATCCAGTAGGCCTTTGCCACACTCCGAGGCTACGAGCCGAGTTGTCAGCTGAGACATCGCGAAACCCTGAAGACGCCACAACCCCCGGACCAGGGGGTTTAGGTCCTTAAGCCCACCACCCGGGACGAGATGCCCAACGGGGCTGGCCCACACGGCCCAATTTGTCGATGCAGCGTGACGGCGGCCTAAACGCCGCTTCTGAAGCGCCGAAGGGCCATGCAATGACTAGCGGCCAACGCGTTGCGCACACAGAACTCCCGGCTGACGTTGGCCAGCCCGCTGGACGTAATCTGCGTCGCGGGCTCCACCCGATTTCACGGCTCAACGACGCGCCACAGGCAACCTTCGGGGCCAAACTGGCCGATCGAGGCGCAGTCGCTGTCGAGACAGCCCTCATGCTCCCTGTGTTGTTCTTCTTATTCTTCGGGATGGTGGAATTCGGTCTGTATTGGCAGGCAGACCATACGATCAACGAGGCCTCCCGAGCCGGGGCCCGTCTCGGTGCCACGCTCGCCCAAGAGCTCAACTACGAAGATGACATTGTCGAGGCTGTCCAGGCGGCTATCGCCGACAACATCCCCAGTGGCGAAGTGCTTTTCCTGACGATCTTCAAGGCAGATCCAGCCACCGGAGACCCTGTCAGCGGCACCGTGGCCGGGTGCAATACGGACTGTTATCGCTACAACTGGAACGAGGCCAGTCAGACCTTCGACCCCGTCATCGGCCCCGAATGGGCTCCTGGTAGCCAGTCGGCCTGCGGCGAGATCGGGCACAACGACTACATGGGCGTGTACGTCGAAGGCATCACCCGGTCGGTGACCAGAATGTTCGGCGCCGATCGCCCGATCAGAGAATCCTCAATCATCCGACTGGAACCCGTCCCGCTCTCCAACACCTGTGAGCCGACGACATGAACCAGAACGACTTGCAGTCCAGGGAACACGACGTGCAGTCCGGGGAACAGGGTGTAGCCGCTATTTGGCTCGTGCTGATGCTTGGCCTCTTCATGGGCTTCGCCGCTATGGCGGTCGACCTCGGCCAGTGGTACATCGCCCGCACGCAGGTCCAGAACGCAACAGACGCTGCCGCGCTCGCCGGCGCTACGCTCCTCCCCGATAACCCCGCCGCTGCCGTGGCCGAGGCCGAAAGGGTGGCCGTCCAACACGGCTACGACGTCGGCGATGTCGACGGCTCTTTGGCCGGTGGAAGCCAGTTGGCGGTCCACATCTCGACCGACGTTCAGAACGTCTTCCTGCCGGCCATTGGATTCCCGGAGTCGCGGGCGATCGGGGCAAATGCCATCGCCGAGTACGAGGGGAACGTAGCGATGGGCAGCCCAGACTCACAGTTCGGCAACGACCCCGAGCGCCTCGGCGAGTCCGACTTCATCCAGGACGACCTCACCCTGGGCATCACTGCGCCTGAGGCCGTGAAGGGAAACGGTGACCGCTTCCACCCGAAGATCTGCTCATCGTCGTCGCACAGCTACTGCAGCTCGGGTCTCGACAACGACGAGTACCGCGAAGACGGCTACTTCTTCACCGTCAACGTCGAAGCCCTCAGCGGCGAGGATCTCGTGATCGAGGTCTTCGACCCGGCGTGGGTTGGCCTGTCGGGTTCGGACTGCATGAACGGCGACTGGTGGAGCCCATCATCAGAGAACATCGACTACACGCCCTACAACGAGGGAAACCTCGGTGCGCCCTGCGGCACGTTCTATTCGTCGAGCCGGGGCCTTCCTACCCCCGACGAGGCCTTGTGGTTGACCAACCTGGTGGCCGCCGGCAGCTACACCGAGAGCGGCGAAAGCATTCCCGCCGGCTACTACGACACGGCGCAGGATCGGTATTTCCCGGGAGACAACGGCGACGCTGCCTATTGGTGTGTGGGCGACAGCCTGTCAGGCGTCTACAACACCGGGAGTTCACTCAGCCGTCTTGAAACAACCTACTTGGTCCGCGAACCCGACAACACCCCTTGGAACCACCTAGACAACACCGTGATCTCCTCCACCGGGGGAACAATATGTGAGCCCGCCCGCTTCCCGGCGTGGGACTTCTCCAGTAGCTCCTACGACAACCGAGTCATGGACCTACTCTCTCCTCCGTCGGGCCCCTGGGATGAGGAAAGCGGCTCCGGCACCGAGCCTGACGAAGGCCAGTGGTCCGTCGACTACCTCGATGACGTCCACACCTTCGCCGAGTACTTCCGCCGCTGGACGCCGGTGTGTCGGATCGGCGCTGCAGATCTTCAGGTTGGCGAATACCTCCTCCAAGTCCGCACCAATGCGAGCGCCGGGGATCCCGTGGTTGCTGACAACACCCTGAGCACCCAGGGCTCGAATAAGTTCTCCCTCCGCGCCGGTTTCGACACGCCCTCGGGCCTCGATGACCGCGACGACGTCAAGCTGTCGGCTGCCGGTCGTCTTCCAATATTCGTCAATCTCGAGGCCGCCAACGCCGAGTTCTTCCTGGCCCGTGTGCTCCCCACAGCTCGTGAGCGCACGCTGACCATCGAACTCTTCGACATCGGCGAATCCAGCGGTTCGGGGGACTACCTGCAGATTCTGCCTCCCGACGACGCCTCGTCGCCCTCGGTCTTCAGCGACTGCGAGTTCGCCCGCGACGGCGGCGGGACACTCAACGTGTCCGAGTCGACGTGTCGCCTCAACTTCTCCGGATCATCCAGCTTGAACGGGCGCGTGGTGATCATCGACATCCCCATCCCGGATGACTACAACTGTGACGAAACCGACGAGGACGGTTGTTGGATTCGGATCTTCATGGACGTGAACGGCGCTCATGACTTCACCACATGGACCGCATACATCTCTGGTGACCCCGTGAGGTTGATCGAGTGATGATTCGCCAACGCGTTTCCCACATTCGCCAACGTTTCGAGGGGGACCGCAATCGCGGTGCCGTGCTCATCGAGTCCGCCATCGTGATCACGCTCATCCTGACCATGTTCTTCGGTGTGCTCGAGTTCGGCATGTTGCTTCGTAGCCGCCACGCGCTGGCCGAAGCCACTCGTACAGGTGCCCGTGCTGCCTCCTCGCTTCCTCGCCAGGACGGCTATCAAACCGCGGCTGCCGAGGCCGTCGGAGCGAGCCTTCGCGGCTCGATCCCCTCGACATCGGTCGTGAGCCTCGTGGTCTACAAGGCCGATCCAAACACCGGTTTCCCGATATCGGGCACCCTCAGCAACTGCACCGGGAGTTGCTACCGCTTCGACTGGGATGCAGCGGCCGAACAGTTCAACGTTGTTCCCGGCTACACATGGGCAGCCTCAGACCAAGACGCTTGTGGCGACGTCGGCAACACCGACTACGTCGGCGTTGCCCTGACGGGCACCCACGATTTTGTGACATCGTTCTGGAGCGACAGCGCCGGCATTTCAGATCGCACCGTCATGCGTCTCGAACCCGTCATCGACTCCGCCATCTGTAGCTAGCGCGTGGTGCCAGCCCTCCGGGCCGGACGTTCTTAGGCTTGCCCAGAGGGCAAACGCAGCCCCCTATGCAACAGCGGCCTCCGTTGGGGCTGACACGAGGAGGAGGTAGCCGTCTTCCATTGTGGGTTCCACCATGGTGGAACCTGGTGGGGGGTCGCCAATGCATCGATATGTGCCATCGGGTTGGCGCCACGACCGAGTCGCTCGCGCTGGGGCCTGGGGTGCGATCCACACGCGTTCGCCGGCTAGACGGGTTAAGCCTGCTGCGGTGCCGACGAATCGAGTGGTGCCGTCAGCGATCACGATGACCTGGCTACTGATGGCCGCGGCCTCGTCGGTCATGTCCGTCGACACGACAACGGTGCTAGTGGCACCCAGCGTCGTCAAGAGGTCGCGAAGTTGGAGGCGTTGGTCGGGGTCCAGCCCTGCTGCCGGCTCGTCGAGGACGAGGAGCCGAGGCTGTCCCAACAGCGATTGGGCGATCCCAAGACGGCGGACCATGCCACCGCTGAGCGCACGGACACGATCATCGGCCCGATCGCCAAGTTGAACCGCCTCGAGCACACGTCGCACCTCACGGTGACGGTCGCGCCGATCGTGGTGTTCTTTACAGATCGCCAGATAGTCAACGATGTCGAACACGGTTGCCCTTGGAGCAAAACGCGGCTCTTGAGGCAGGTAGCCAATGCGACGGCGGGCCTCGGTTCGGTCAGGTTCGACCGACACATCGAGGCCATCAACATAGATCTGACCCGACGACGCACGTTGCACTGTCGCCATGCTCCGCAGCAAGGTCGTCTTGCCCGCACCGTTGGGCCCGAGCACGGTTACGACGCCGCCAAGCGCACTGAGCGACAGATCCTGCAATGCGACCCGCTTGCCATAGGAATGCCCGACGCGGTCGACTCGCAGTGAAGCGGCGTTCATGACGCCACCTCGACACTCTCGAACGCGTCGCGCCGCATGAACAGCACGATCCCGGCCGCCAGCGCCGCTGCGGCGTACGCCGGCTGGGCCGGCGCTCCGAACATGGTGAAGTCATCGGCGGCGCGGGCGACGACGGCAACACCGATCAGCCACCCACCCGCGGTGATAGCCGAGGCCGTTCGAGTGGCAACCGCTGTCGACAGTGCCAGTGTCGCTGTGGTGAGTGCCAGAGCCGGCAGCATCCAAGCAACGACCCGGATGCCGTGACTCTGAGCGATCAGCACTCCCCCAATGCCACCGAACACCACGCTCGTTGCCAAGACCGCGACAGCGCGGATCAGCAGAAGGCGGAACCCGCTGAGCGGAGTAGCGACCGTCATGTCATGGGCAGGGTCGATGCCCGGCCCGTAAGCGACCGCGACTCCAAGCACCGGAACCAGCGGCGCAATCGCCAAGAAGATGCCGAGCGACCCGTTCGTGTTGTCGGGGTTGGATGCGGCCAGACCAAAGAACAAGACCAAGACCGATGCGATGTACCACGAGCGCCGCATGACCGGTGTCGCCGCCAACAGACGTGCGACATGGTCATGCAGTCCCACTCGAATCATCGAACGTTCGACGAACCCGCGTTTGGGAGCATCGAGTTCTGCCACAACGCCGGCAAGGTTGTGTTCAAGACGCTCTGCCGGCACTTGCGCACCCACCAGGCCTCGCCACGAGGCAGAGGAATCCATGGCTCGTTCGACACGCATTGTCTCGGCCGCAGTGGTGGATCCAGCCACGTAGCGCTGGGCCAACGATGCATCGAGTGGGAGGTCGATCATCATGTGAGTTGCTCCCTCATGTGTCGCCGCGCTCGCATGAGGCGGGTCTTCACCGTTCCCTGGGGAATCCCCAACAGGTCACCGGCTTCTTTGGTTGAGAGGCCGTCAACAGCGGTCGCCATCAACACGGCTTGGAGGTCAGGTTCGAGATCAGCGAACGCTGCACCGAAGTCGCCGTGCAGACCCAGATCGAGGGCTTGTTCTTCGGCACTGTCGGTGCGTCCTTCTCGACCGGGGAACAGGTCCATGGGTGTCGGCTTACGTTTTCGGGTTTGGTCGACGAGTCGTCGCACAGCGATCCCCCACAGCCATGCCCCAACCTCGCCCTTACGTTTGTATTTCTTTGCGCTCTTCCATACGGCGACGAAGGTGTCCTGAAGCGCGCTGTCGACCAGTTCGGGCTCGCTGCAGCGACGTTGGAGCCGGGCCGTGAGCCAGCCCGCATGGACGCGATAGAGCACATCAAGTGCCGCCCGGTAACCACGGGCAATGCGAGCGATCAAGGCCTGATCGTCAGCATCGGTCCATGCGTTTTGTTCCATGGTCCTTCAAGTATCGATAACGCGGGCACCCAAGATGGGGACCCGTCTCCACCCTTGTCGTGTCCACCCGCCAGAGCGGTTCATGGCGACGCGAATCGGGCGTTCACCAGCACATTCGCGCGAACGCCATCCGAAATCGGGCCCAGACCAGCGAAACTACACGGGTGTCATAAGACTTGTGTGACAACATGATCCGTGATCAACTCCCTGACCATGGGACATGCCTCGGTCTCGGGAAACCTCAGACCTTGGGACGGGCAGCCGATATTTTGGATATTGATCCGTCGCACGCTGCGGTACCTCACACCGTGGGACACTCATCAGAAGGGAGCGGCAGGGTCCAATGACAACCATG
>CAWKYX010000107.1:0-10607 GCA_963854265.1 Acidimicrobiia bacterium | reverse complement strand
GCCGAGCCAGTCGACGACGCATGCAAACTGTGGGTCCAATTGGTCGTCCGCTCCAGCGAAACCCTCGTTGTCGGCATCGCTATTGATCTCTTCTAAAAGCCGGAACACGAGTTTGTCCTCGTTTGCGACCAGCCCCAGGTCTCGGCGCGGTGCCTGGGCGTACAGATCGAGGCTGCTGACTCCGGGCGTTGGCGCGGGTGCCTCTGAAGCGGGCGCAGCCGCTGGCTCATCGGCTCTGCTCGTTGCGTCGCCACCATCGCCCAATGCGCTCTCTTCGGTTGGCGCGTCGGCGGCCGCGGGGCTGTCGAGTCTTGACTCTCCATTGGCCAGCTCGGGTTCGCTGGCGGGCTCCGGTTCTGCTTCTTCGGCGTTGTCTGCCTGGGCTGCTGACGCGTCGGACACAGCCACGGCAGTGACGTCGTTGTTGTCGTCGGCGTTGGTGAGCAGAATGATCGGAACAGCCAAGACCGCGATAACCGCCGCGGCGATGGAGGCCACCTTGGTTATGTCCATGCGGCGCCGTTTGGTCGCTAAGGCCCGGACGTTCGGCGCCGTGGCCGAAATAGCGAGTGCTGCGGCAATGTGGGCTCGCTTGACCTCGGGCGGGGGACCAAGCACCGGCTCGGCGACCAGGTCAGCCACCTGGCGCAGGATGGTGGCTCGCTCGATGAGATCGGGGTCGGCCTCGACCACGGCTCGTTCGGCCGGGGTCGCTTCGCCATCGAGGTAGGCGGCGACGAGTTCGTCGCGGTCGAAGGGGTCGTGATCAGTCATTGCTGTGAGGTAGGACGTTGGTCGGGGCCAGATTGGTTCCCGAGAAGATGGTCGGCCAACCGCGAGCGGCCGCGGGCAATACGCGAGCGGACGGTTCCCGGTGGAATGTCGAGGGTCTCCGCGATCTCTGCGTAGTCCATTCCGATCTGATCACGCAGCACGATGGCCGCTCGGAACTCGTCGGGAAGGCTCGTCAGGGCCTCATCGAGTTCCATCCGGTCGGCCACGGTGTCCGCCAGACCGGGAGCTGATGCCTGTGGGGCATGGTCCTCGGTCTCGAACTCGGGGAGGCCGGGTGTCGGACGGCGTCCGCGCCGCCGGAGTTCGTCGAGACAGGCATTGGTGGCAACTCGATAGGACCAAGTAGAGAACTTCGCACGGCCGTCGAACTTTGGAAGTCCGCGCACGACGGCCATTAGTGCCTCTTGGGTGGCGTCCGCTGCGTCCGCGTCGTTGCCCGCGAGTCTGCGGCAGATCGCGTATACACGGTCATAGTGGTGCTCGAGCAAGGCATTGAGCGCTTGTTGGTCGCCATGCTGAGCCGCCTCGACCAGAGCGGGGTCATTGTCGATCGCGGTGATCTCGTGAGGTTAGTTGTTGCCCGAGAGCACTTCGCGTGATAGAGAGCGCCGAACTGTTCAGGACACCACTACTTCAACGATCTCGATCCGAAGCTGCGGCGGCGCATCGCCGAGATCGGTGATCCACAACAAGACGGCGCCGGCGCGAACTTTGTGAAGGTCGAACTCGGCGTCGCCGGCAATACCGGAGCGGGTATCGAGAGCGTCGCCCCACCCGGTCAGGCTTGCCGCGGGGGCATCGGCTGCGAACACGCGCCCGGCCCAGCCCTGGGTGGGCGAGGAGACTCCTAGCGAGGAGAGGGTGTCTTCGCCGTCGAGCACCACGATGATGCCGACTCCTTCTTTGAGGTTGCCCATGCTTCGATTTATGTACCCCTCAGAGGTCCACGCCGTGGCAGGGTTGGCATCGGTCGCGAACGCGATGAGGTCCGGCCGTTCCATGCCATCGCCGAGCGGGTCAAAGTCGATTACCTGCGCGATCACGGGCCCGACAACGACCGGCACCTGGCTGAGATCTTTGGGAGGTCGATCGGCTTTAGGCTCTTCGGTCAGCCCATCACTGTCTGGTTCTGGGGCGATGGCTTCGGTAGCTTCGGTAGCTTCGGGGTCGTCGTTGGTGGCTCCGCGAAGGGCGTCTATGACCCGATCGGCAAAGTCTCGGCCGGGGCCGGTAGCGAGGATCAACCCCATACCAAGCGCCAAGCAGCCAGCTACAACGGCGGCGACGAGCCAGCCCCCTCGGCGGCGGTGTCGACGCGGGTCAGCATTGCGATGGAGGTTGGGTTGGGCCCCAGGGGTTGGTCTGGACGGGGGTGCAGTGGTGCGACCGGCAGTGACGGGGACCTGACCGGTCGGCGTTTGATCCACCATGGGGATCGTTGGAGCGACTGTCAGGTCGATATCGGGCATGACTTCGGTGGAGTCGAGTGCCTCGCTGAAGACTGCCGCTGATGGAAATCTACGGGTTCGATCTCGGGCCATCGCGGTGAGGACGACGCGTTCGAGGGCGACAGAGACGTTGGGATTCGATGCCCGAACCAACGGGGGATCGATCCTGAGTCGTGCGAGCGCTGTCGCTGAGTCGGTCTCGGCATGAAAGGGCGCCTGACCGGTGAGGGCCTCGAACAAGACGATGCCAAGGCTGTAGAGGTCGGCGCGTTCATCGACGGGCGTCCCCTCGACTTGTTCGGGGGCCAAGTACTTGGCGGTGCCCAACAAGGTCCCACTCGTGGTGCGGTCGGCTCCTTCGAGCGCCTTTGCAATGCCGAAGTCGGTCACCTTGATGCGCCGATCGGGGCATAACAATATGTTGCCGGGCTTGATATCGCGGTGGACCAGCCTCGCCGCGTGCGCGGCCTCAAGGGCGTCGGCGACCTGGCGCGCCAAGTCCACCGCATCTTCGATAGAGAGCATGCCAAAGTCATCGAGGTACTGGCGGAGCGTTATCCCTTCGATCAGCTCCATCACGATCGCCTCAAGGCCGTCTTCGCTCGCCGTGTCATAGATGGCGACAATCGACGGGTGGCTCAGCCGAGCGGCAGCCTTTGCCTCGTCGCGGAACCGCTCGACGAACTCATGATCGCCAGCCAGATGTGGGTGCAGAAGCTTGACCGCGACTGACCGGCCGAGAACGGCGTCGTCCGCTTTCCACACTGTCGCCATGCCGCCAGACGCGATCGGTTCGCGGAGCATGTAGCGACCCGCGATCTCGTGGCCTTGTCCGACGGTCGTCGGTGCCCGCGACGTTGATTCAGAGCTGATGGATCAACGCTAGCCCGCACGCCGCGCGAGATTGCGGCGGCAGTCGCTGGCTGCGCCCGCTTAGACGCTTTTGCCCAGAGGGCGAAACCGCCCCCGTGTCAGTTCGCCCCGGCACGAACGGGGGCGAAACCGCCATTTGTTGTTGCTGTTTCCGTGGGTGGCACCTGATTGCTCGTCCTCTCGACGCCGGCGTCAGGCGGTGAGGAAGCAGACGCCGAGGACGTGGGGGCCGCCGTGGGTTCCAATCACGGCGCCCAGTTCGGAAACGCGGATCTGCTCGCGCGGGATGATGTCGACAATGATGTCGACAATGCTGTCGACGAAGCTCTCAACGTCGGGGGAGTGCCCGTGGATGATCGCCAGTTGCTCGATCTCACCAGCTTCTTCGAGAACCGTTCGCAGCCAGGCCAACGCTTTCTTGCGGGTCCGCTGTTTGCCAGCTCCGGCGACCTCGCCGGATGACAAGTCCAAGCATGGCTTGATGGACAACATTGTGCCCAACATGGCTTTGGCCCCACCAATACGGCCGCCCTTCTTGAGATTGTCGAGCGTGTCCAATACGCCGTAGACCCGGGTCCGTGGTTGTATTTGGCCGATCAGGGCTTCGATCTCGGTGATTGATGCGCCGGCTTGGGCGGCGCGAGCTGCCGCCAACACCATGGTGCCGAGCCCGGCCGTGATGCTTTTGGAGTCGAGGCACACTACCGGGACGAGGTCGGCCACGGCCTTGGCGCCCACTTGGGCAGCCTGGCCGGTTGCGCTCAACGCAAGCGACAAGTTGATACAGACAATCCCGTCTGCCCCCTCGTCGGCGAGGCCACGGAACGCTGCTTCGAACGCTCCCGGCGACGGAGCGGCAGTTTGTGGCAAGACGTCCAGCTCGGCCATCTTTTGGTAGAATTCGGCCACGCTAAGATCGACGCGGTCGGTGTACTCCTCGTCGCCGAAGCGAATGGAGAGTGGTACGACAACGATGCCCAGTTGGGCTGCTTCGGCGTCGCTCAGGTCGCTGGCACTGTCCGTGACGATTCTTACTGACACGGCCGCATGCTACAGGTCGCGCTGGAAGATCGTGAGGCCTTCGGGTTCTGCCTCGAAACCGTGACGACGGTAGAGGTCGAGCGCACGGTGGTTGTCGTGTTGTGTATTGACGAAGGCGAAGTTGGCGCCACGCCATCGCATCCATCGCAGCGCATCGAGCAGCAACGCTGTACCAAGGCCGCTGCCCGCAGCGTCGGGGCGGACGGCAAGACGTTGGAGGTATGCGCTCCCGCGTGCCACACCCGACAGTGCGTACCCGGTGGGATTGACTGTGCTGTCGACGCGCAAGACGCGATGTGGCGTTGCGTCGAGCGCCTCGCGGAGTGCGGTTTCGTCGAACCGCCAGAATGGTTCGAAGGCGTCGTGGTCGATGTCGAGTACTTGGTTGAACTGTTGTCGTCGCCACCGCCGCGCCCGCACCTGGGCTTTCGGGATGGGCGTGTCGAGGGTTCGCCGCAAGAGCGTGAGGTGCCGCAATGGTTCGAACCCGTTCTCGACAAACGCCTGGTGTTCCTCAGCCGCGAGAGCTGCAGTGATGGTGCGTTGGTAACCGCGTTCGGACAGTGCGCTGACGACTTTGCTGACCGCATCGTGGTCGAGACGCTGGTCGATGAATGTGGAAATAGTGGCCACCTCATCGTCACCACGCCATGGCCCGATCCGAACGGTGCGACCCCGACCGACCGTCAAGTTCTTCACGCGTTGGTTCCCGGGTCAGTGCGATCCGCCACGCCACGATGCTAGTGCCGTGTCAGGAAACCTTGCGGTGTTGGGGCGTTGCCTTGCGACCGCTGCTCCAGACTCGCTCCATCGGAGGAACGTTCCCCGGCATGACACTCGTGGCGTACCTTCCGAGCGAAGAAACAGCCATGGCCTCAGGGTCGACGCCCTACGCTCGGTGGGTGTCCTTGTTGGTGATCACCCACGAGCGGTGCCTCGACCATGTCGCAGGCCTCCAGCATCCTGAGCGGCCAGATCGGCTGCGCGCTGCGTGGTCGGGTATCGACGCGCTGGGGTTGGGCGGTGACTTGAAGCGATTGTCGGCTAGGCCAGTGGAGCTCGACGCGATAAGGCGAGTGCACTCAGCTGAGCTCGTCGAGAAGCTGGCGGCGCTCGACGCGGCTGGAGGTGGGCGACTCGACCCCGACACAGGGATGAATGAGCACAGTTGGGATGCAGTCCGATTGGCAGCCGGAGCCGGTATTCAGGGCATCGCCGCGCTGGACGCCGGCGATGCCGATGCCGTGTTCTGTGCTGTCCGGCCTCCAGGCCACCACGCAACACCTACAAGATCAATGGGCTTCTGTTTCCTCAATAATGTCGCGGTTGCCGCATCGGCCCTTGCTGATCGCGGCGAGCGGGTTCTGGTCTTCGACTACGACGCACATCACGGCAACGGAACACAAGACGTGTTCTACGAGGACCAGCGCGTGCTGTTTGTGTCGCTTCATCAGATGCCCCTCTATCCAGGGTCGGGCGCGCTCGATGAACGCGGGCGTGGTGACGGCGTCGGAACAACGCTTAACGTACCGATGCCACCGGGTGCCACCGGAGATCACTATCGGGCTGCTTGGGCAGACGTCATTGCTCCGTCGGTCGATCGGTTTGCTCCTACCTGGCTGTTGATCTCGGCCGGCTTCGATGGACACCGCTCGGACCCCATTACCCAGCTTGGTTTGTCTTCGGCTGACTTGGCCGATCTCACGTCCGATGCACTGGAGTTGGTGCCGGCCGGTCGACGCATGGTGTTTCTCGAGGGCGGCTATGACTTCGATGCCATACGCGATTGCACCCACGCGGTGCTTGGCGCTTTGGTAGGCGAGCGAGTGCGAGTCGAGTCACCCACCACCGGCGGGCCAGGTGCCGAGGCGGTTGTGGCAGCGTCGACTGCCCACAACGCGGACGAGCTGGACTGAGGTTCGCTGTGCCGTTTGCCAACCTTGACGCCGTGGCCGCCGAAGTTCACGTTCTGGCCGAGCACTTCGCTGCCGCGGGGCATCGTCTTTACCTCGTTGGCGGCATCGTCCGGGATCTTTGGCTGGATCGTGTGATCGATGGCGAGGTCGACATAGATCTGACAAGCGATGCACGGCCCGATGAGATCAAGGCGATCGTGGGGCCGCTCGCCGATGCGCTTTGGTTGCAGGGCGAACGGTTCGGGACCATTGGCGCTCAGCTCGATGGCCGCGCATACGAAATCACCACACACCGGTCAGAGGCCTACGTGGCCGAATCGCGCAAGCCATCGGTGTCGTTTTCGACCGCAATCGACCAAGATCTCTCACGGCGTGATTTCACGGTGAATGCCATGGCGGTCGAAGTGCCGTCGGTAGCCCTCACAGATCCTTACGGTGGCGCCGAGGACTTGGCGCAGCGACGTTTGCGGACCCCGCTCGACCCCGAGGTCTCGTTCACCGACGACCCGCTCCGCATGTTGCGCGCGGCGCGGTTTGTTGCGGGCTACGGGCTTGATGCTGACCCGGCACTCATTGTTGCGATGACTGAGCTCGCTGAGCGTCTCGACATCGTGTCGGTCGAACGAATACGCGATGAGTTCGACAAGCTTCTCGCGCTTGAGGATCCTGCCAGCGGGATTGAGTTGTTGATCGAGACTGGGGTGCTCGCGCGCTTTGCTCCTGAGCTCGACCACGTTGGGCTCTCCGACCGCCTCCCGCGCCTTGTTGAGCTCTCCGGCGGTGCCCGTCTCCGCCTCGCGGGCTTGTTGGCCGGCGTCCCGCTCGAGACCGTTGGCAAACGGCTTTCGGCTTTGCGGTATTCCAACGAGATCCGCAAATCAATCCTCACAGTCTTGCGGTCTGTTGAGGGTCTGCGCGCCGCGACTTCGACACCGGGGGCGTTTCGTCGGTGGTTTGACGAATCGCAAGATCATCGCGCTGAGGCTCGCGTTCTGGTCGGGTGGCTTGACGCCGGTGGCGCCGATGTCGTTGCAGCTTCGGTTGCGCTCGAGCACGAGCTCGCGGCCGACCTGGCGACGCTCGGGCCGCCCCTCACCGGCGAAGAGGTCATGGAGTCGCTCGGTATAGCGCAAGGGAAAGCGATCGGCGAAGCTCTCGACTTCCTCAAGGAGCTGCGCTACGAGCAGGGCCCATTGTCGGGGGCTGAGGCCCGCGAGCACCTGCGCGAGTGGTGGACCAGCCAGGCGTGAACAGTGTGGCGCCGCAGGGGTGTCGGGTTCGGCTCCGGGCGTCGGGTCGCCAGACCCATGGCGTGGTCTGAGCGAGTCGCCGGAATCCGTGTTGTTCGAGGATTGGCAGACTTTCGCTGCCGCAGTCAACGGTCAACCATTGGTAGCCGCGAGTAAGGGCCTCGGCATGTCGAAGGGCGACCAGGTTGGCGTAGATGCCCTGGCTGCGCCATCGCGGCAGGGTGGCCCCACCCCGGAGACTTGCGAATGCGCTTTTCGCGGGGAAACGGATCCAACCGGCTGCAACAGCGCTGTCGCCGTCGCGAGCGGCATAGACGCTCAGTGCATCGGGTGCCGCTGTCTTTTCGTCGGCGAGCCTCTTTGCGAGCCAATGGCCATGCTCGCGTTGTGCTGGGGTGTCGCCGTAGAGACCCGCGATCAAGGCGAAATCGGCGGGATTGTCGAGACGTGCCAGCTCCAACGGAACACCCGGCGGCTCGGCTGAGAACGGCTCTCTGGTGTCGCGGACGACCAATGTCTCGGCTGGCTCGGGACGAGAGCCCGCCCGGCGGAGGCGTTCGGCAAGATCCCACGGCTCATCGTGGTCAAAGAGCTTCCACTCGAACCCACGCCGCAGCGTCTTGAAGTACTGCACCTGCGCTGCGATCATCGCATCTGCGGTGTTCGTGTCGAGATCGCTATAGATGATGCCGTTGGACCAGGGCTCGGCGTCGGGCCCCGTCATCGTTAGCACGGCGCCGTTCCAGTCGAGGCGGTATCCTGGCGCCACCATCACGGCATGGCGGCGCTCATTGTGGTCGTACGTTTCGAGGGTGGCGGCTACGTCCCAGCCATAATCGTGCCGCATCGTGCAGACGGTACCCCAGTCGCCATGTTCGGCACTCGCCAATGTGGAGCCCCTCGTCGGGCTGGATGTTGGGCCTTTCGGCCCCGCGTTTTGAGCTGCTGATGTGTGAGCGCCACACTTGAGGCATGCGACTGCTGGTCCCCACGTTTGTTGGTACGGCCCTGTTCTTTGTTTGGGTTTACGCAATCTTCGACATTGTTGCCACCGAGCCGATGCTGGCGCGGAACCTGCCCAAAGGGACCTGGCTCTTTCTGGTGATCTTGGTGCCCGGGGTCGGTGCTATTGCATGGCTGGCGTTGGGGCGCCCAATGAATGCGGGGTGGTACCCCGGCGATACAGCCGTGCGTAAGCGGCGCACCGTGGTCGGGCCGGAGGATCGAGAGGACTGGGCGCCTCGGCGGCCCCGCGAAGAGCCACCTCCGCGACGCCAGTCACAACCATCGAGCGATCACCCGGCGGCGGAGCCCAAGTCGTCAGCGTCGGAGCCACGCGAGTCATCGGCGGCGCGAGAGCGGCGCCTCATGGAATGGGAAGCCGAGCTTGCTCGCCGCGAGGCGGACCTCGGCGACGACGAAGCCGCCGACTGAGGCACCTATCCGGTCTGGTCACCGACCGCGCAGCGGGACTATCGTTTCGGCGACCACGGGGAGCGATGGGCACCCGCTATTGTGCCCT
This sequence comes from Acidimicrobiia bacterium, assembly GCA_963854265.1. GTDB lineage: Bacteria > Actinomycetota > Acidimicrobiia > Acidimicrobiales > UBA8592 > CAWKYX01. The sequence continues at coordinate 1,762 of CAWKYX010000107.1, read as the reverse complement.
CATGGGGTTCGTCCCGGTTGCTCCGCCCGCCACGCTTGTCGAAGGTGACATCGACTATCGGCTTGCGCGTTTGTCGGTCCTCAACGAGTACCGATCCGGCGTCTTTTCTCGTGAGGACGTGTGCGATGCTCACCCCGAGCTGCGCCGAGCAGCCGCTGAGTACTCGACGCCCACGACCGAGGAATGTCCGATCTGCGAAGAGGGGACGCTGGCCAACGTGTCCTACGTCTTTGGCCCGCGCCTTCCCTCGCACGGTCGTTGCGTCAACTCGCTCGCCGAGCTCGAACGCATCCGCAAACGCAAGGGCACCTTTACGTGTTACATCGTCGAGGTGTGTCCGGAGTGCGCCTGGAACCACCTGCGTCGGGCATACGTGATCTGACCGCGCGCCAGACCTAGCTGTCGTTCGTGTAACCAGTGACACCTGGTGCCTGGCACCGACCGTCACCCGCTGTGGATAACGGCTGCCACTAGGTGACTGGCACTGACCGTGGTTATCTGGGCGCGGCTAGGGGGTTGGCACGACGGTGAGGGTGAGGCCGGGGGCGTAATGGGCTGGCTACCGCTGGTCAAGAGGGCTTGGATCGAGCCGTCGAGGTTGCAGGCGAGCGCGTCCGGGCCACAGCCACGGCGGATCGAGATCGGTCCTGCCAGGACTTCCATGTGTGAAGGGAGGGTCACGTCGTCTGCCCAGGAGAACGGAGGAGCGAGTTCGATTACCGGTACCCGGCATCGACGCTGGTGCGAAGCGAAGTGCCCAACAGTTGATCGACGTCGCCCCCAAGCGCGTCGATCACGTCGGGATACAGCGCCAGCGTGAACCCCCAGTTTCCCGCTTCCGAACGGTAGACCCTCCCGGTTGTGGTGGGCGCCCGGTCTTGGCGGCGGCGGCGGCCTGTGGACCAAAAGATGCCACCCCGGCTGCGCGGACGCCGTCGGGCAGATCGATGAGAATCGTGCCCGACACGCTGCCGGCCGGTCCCGCGGCTGCAGCTGGCAGAAGCGCGCGCGGGCAACGACCTCGGTGTCGCACCCTGGAGAGACGTCCGCCATCTCTTCGCCCGTAGTGGCCGCTGCCAACGCGCGATAGCGGTGCGACGACGGAGTGACATTTGTCCTCTGGTGCGGTGTCCGGCCGCCACATACACTCGAAGCGGGTCCAGAACACCTTGAGGAGGGTCCGATGGCGAAGAAGCTGACGGCACCGGTCATTGCGACGCGAAAAGTACGCAACGGCGGCGAACCGCTGGTGATGCTCACGGCATATGACGCGCCGTCTGCGCGAATGGTGAGTGACGCTGGAGCCGACCTCATCCTCGTAGGAGACTCCCTCGCCATGGTGGTACTGGGCTACGACGACACCCTGCAGGTCACGGTCGACGACATGGTGCACCACACAGCGGCCGTCGCACGCGCCGATCCCGACTGCTTCATCGTGGCTGACCTTCCATGGATGAGCTACCACGTCTCCAAAACCGAGACGGTTCACAACGCTGCCAAGCTCATCCGTGCCGGTGCACACGCGGTCAAGCTCGAAGGCGGCCACGAACGACTGCCGATGATCGAAGTTATTGCCGACGCCGAAATTCCCGTGATGGGGCACCTGGGGCTCACACCCCAGTCGGTCCTGGCGATGGGCGGGTTCAAAGTGCAAGGCAAGAGCACCCAAGCAGCGATGGCACTGTACAGCGACGCGAAGTCGCTCCAGCACGCCGGCTGCTTTGCGATTGTGCTCGAAGGTGTTCCGAACGAGGTCGGCAAG
>CAWKYX010000106.1:0-10633 GCA_963854265.1 Acidimicrobiia bacterium | reverse complement strand
GATCGCCAGGCCCGTGGGCACCAGCGCCCGACCGCCGGCGGGGGGCAGCGTCACGTCGGCCGAGGCCACCAGGTCACATCCGGCATCGCCCGGCTTTGCATACGCCGGGAGCGGAAGATCGGAGTCGAGACGCTGCACAGGAAGTTCCATGACGACGCACGTTAACGACTGGGATCGCTCCGCGCTCGAACGACTCCCCGGGCCACCAGACCCACTCGACTCGTCGTGGTTGGGTGCAGGGGCCGTTACAGTTCCCTCTCGTGCTTGCATGGATGGATCTGGAAATGACGGGCCTTGAGCCTGGGCGACATGTGATCGTCGAGATCGCCACGCTCATCACCGACGACAACCTCGAACTTGTGGCAGAGGGCCCGGACCTCGTGGTCAGCGCCACCGATGCCGAACTCGCGCTCATGGACAAAATGGTCGTGGAGATGCACACCCGTAGCGGCCTGCTCGAACACATCAAGTCGTCCACCCTCACGCTTGAAGAAGCGGGCGCACAAACGCTCGCTTTCTTGAAGGACCACATCCCCAGCCCGCGATCCGTTCCGCTTTGTGGCAACTCGATCGGAACTGATCGTCGATTCCTGGCCGAGTTCCTGCCCAACATCGAGAACTTCTTGCACTACCGCTCGGTCGATGTTTCGACCCTCAAAGAACTTGCGAAGCGCTGGAACCCAGCCATCATCACCAAAGCACCCCCGAAGGCCGGCGGGCACCGCGCCATGGATGACATCGTCGAGAGCCTCAACGAGCTCCGGTACTACCGAGAGACATTCCTGACAAGCTCGACCCCAGACCAATCAGGACCCGATGGAACCACCAGCTGACAGACCCCGCCGCCAAGAACAGGAAGAAGCCACCGAGGAGATCTCCGAAGTGGCTCCGGGAGTGCTCCGTACACAGCTCCCCATCAACCTGCCGGGCCTAGGCCACGTCAACTGCTACCTACTCGAAGACGACCGCGGCCTTGCCGTAGTCGACCCCGGATTGCCCGGTGAGCAGTCCTGGAAGGCGCTCAACGACCGCCTTGGCCGCGCCGGCTACAAGGTCTCCGACATCCACACCGCCGTAGTCACCCATTCGCATTTCGACCACTTTGGCGGATGTGGTCGTATCCGCCAGGAAACCGGCGCCGATGTGTTGACCCACGAGAGTTTCCGTCCGCGATGGAATGGTCGCGAAGCGGTCGAGAACGAAGATTCTGGCTCGTTGGCAGAGGCAAGCGAAGACGAGCAAGAGGCAGAGATCAACCGGATCTGGGGCGGACGAAATACCTGGGGCACTCCACGCACCCGACCGTCCGAGTCAGAAATCCAGCGCCTTCGCGACATGGGACGATTCAGCAGCAGTTGGATGCTGACGCCCGAGCCCACCCTCACCGTTCGTGACGCCGAAGTTGTGATGCTCGCTCGCCGCGAGTGGCTTGCCGTCCACACGCCGGGTCATACCCATGACCACCTGTGCTTGTACGACCCAGAACACGGCGTGATGTTCTCGGGCGATCACGTCCTTCCCACAATCACGCCCCATATCGGCGGCGACAGCCCCCAGGCAGACCCGCTGCGAGAGTTCTTCGACTCGCTGCACAAGATGACAACGTTCCCCGACGTGTCCGTAGTGCTCCCCGCCCACGGCCATCCGTTCACCGACCTCGCCGGGCGAGCCACCGACATCATCGAACATCACGAACACCGACTCGACATTCTTCGCGGTGCAACAGAAAAACTCGATAGTGGCTCGGTCACCGAGTACATGCGGGTCTTGTTCAGCGAACGGGCGTGGGGCGACATGGCCGAAAGCGAAACGTATGCCCACCTCGAACACCTCCGTGAGCTGGGACAACTGTCGCGTACCGACCCCGACGGGGTCGCTCACTACGCAGCCGGCTAGCGCGTCAGCCCACGGCGCCGGAAGCCTCAATCGCGAGCTTCTTCGCGTTTAATCGCTTGACACTCCTTTTCGGGAATGGTCCAGTGGTACCTGCACGCCAGCGACAGCGGGCCTGCACGCAGCTTGACTACACAAGTTGCAGACCGAACAAGACAAGCGACGTCGATGGGCCAAGCCCCAAACGGCGGTAGGAAAATGAAAGGACGCAACATGGTAGTGACAAACCAACTCGTCAGCTTGAACCAAGCCAACCACGCGTCCCTACGCGCCAACGCCAACCGTTATGCCATGTGGTATTTCGGCGCGACGGCAACCATTCCGACCGTAGTTACGGCTTTCAAGCCCTACCACCAGCGGCCGAAGGAGAGGCTCCACTAGATCCCAGAGATCGAAATGGAGAAAAACTCCCGAGGCCGCCGGATTTCAATCCGGCGGTCTTTCTGGTTTTTGGGGCACAGACCCTTCCAGACGCAACCTCAGTTCGGACCCCGGTACTCAAGTACCCAGCCGGCCCCCTTACGGGCTTTCGCAAAGCAAACACCGACACACAATCAGACAGGAAAGCGAACGATGATCGCTTCACTCGACATCACAACCGAAAGCTGGCACGCACTGGCTCGTTGCGCCACCGAAACCGGTGTCGACAACGACGTCTTCTTCTCCGAAGAGCTTCAGGACATCGCGGCCGCAAAGAGCATCTGTGCAGAGTGCGCGGCCATTGCGCCGTGCCTCGAGGGTGCGATCGAGCGGCGTGAGCCGTGGGGCGTCTGGGGCGGCCAGCTCTTCATGAACGGGAAGGTCTTGATGATCAAGCGTCGTCGGGGCCGTCCTCCCAAGAGCCCTCGCCCCGAGGATCAGATGCCCACCGTGCCGGTTCCCGAGCACTTGCAGGGGCTCATGCGGACTGCCTAACACCGCTCAGGCTTCCGTTCTGGCGAGGACAGTCGGGCAACGGCTCAAAGCGAGCCCGGCCGTCCCCGCCATCGACATGGCCCGGGTGTCACCCCGACGGGGAGTGGCACCCGGGCGGCACAGAACACATCCGCACCCATCCCCCGCTCACGACACGCGGCCTGCCAGCGTTAATCGTCCTTCTGGGGACACTTCACGCTGGCAGGTCAAGGCGACGACTCGGGGAACCACCAAGTGGCTGACTTCGTTACAGCAGGGAATGCGAGGATCGACATAGGGGGTTTGCGGTACGACTCCGCAAACTGACCCTCCCCCACTACCGTCGAGGTCTGCAGCCATGACTCTCACACCGATCGAAGACGAGATTCCTCCCGACGAGCTCGAAGCCGCCGAGGCCAGTCGTCGTCGCGCGATCATGGGCCTCGCTGGGGGCTTCCTGGCAGTGCTTGTGCTGATCGTTGCCATCCAGTGGGCCACTGACAGCGAGGACGGCCCCGAAGGTGTTGCCCTGCCCGATCTCGCCTTTGCCACACTCGACGGCGACGATTTCGCGCTAACCAGCGTGGTCGGTCAGCCGACGGTCATCAACTTCTTCGCCTCGTGGTGTGGCCCATGTCTGGCCGAGATGCCCGACTTCGAAGAAGTCCACCTCGCGACCACCGGCGACGTCGGCTTCATCGGCGTCAACACCCGTGAGACCGACATCGATCGAGCCCGAGAAGTGGTCGAGACCACCGGCGTTACCTACACCATCCTCTTAGGCGACGACGGCGGCCCCGGTTCGCTGTACCAGACCGTGTCGAACCTCGGCGTCATGCCCACAACTGCCTTTGTGGACGCCGACGGCAACGTCGTCGACGTCCACGCCGGCTTGCTCACCGCTGGCGATCTCCAAGACAAGATCGACGAGCTGTTCGGCTGATGTTCGATGTAGACCTAGCTTTCCCCCTGAGCGCCGGTCTGGTCGCCGCGTTCAACCCCTGTGGCTTCGCGATGCTGCCCGCCTACCTGTCCTACTTTCTGGGCCTCGAATCCGGCGAAGAGACCAGCACCTCTCGCAACATCTTCCGTGGGCTGACCGTTGGCCTCACCCTCTCGGCGGGTTTCGTCTTCTTGTTCGGGGTGATTGGCATCCTCACCAACACCGTGCTGTCCGAGGTCGCCATCGAGAGCCGCATTGGATATGCAACGTTTGCGTTCGGCATTCTGATGGTGCCCCTTGGCCTTGCGATGTTGGCCGGCTATGAGCCAAAGCTGCGCCTGCCGCGGATGCAAGCCGGCACCGGCAGCCGTCAGCTGCCCTCGATCTTCCTCTTCGGCGTGTCCTACGCAGTCGTCTCCATTGGCTGCACGGCTCCCATCTTCTTTGGAACGGTGGTCGGTTCCTTCGGGCGATCCGGCTTCGTTGACGGCCTGGCAGTCTTCGTTGCCTACGCCGTAGGCATGAGCCTGGTCATCATGACGCTGACCTTGGGCATCGCCATGGCTCGTACGGGCATCGCCACCAACATGCGCAGGGTGCTCCCGTGGGTCAACCGAATCTCGGGCGGCTTGCTCGTCGGCGCAGGTGTCTTCCTCGTCTTCTACGGCTGGTGGGAAATCCAGATCTCGCGCAACAACATCGACACCAACTCGCTCGTGGATCTCTCCAACGACGGATCCGCACGACTCAACCAATGGATCAACGATGTCGGCACCGGCCGATTCGCGATGGCAACAGTGGTCATCATCGTCGGAGCGCTGATCTGGGCTCTCAGCGGCACTCTGACCCGGCGCAGCGACCGGTTGTCGTTACGAGCGGCCTTCGTGGCGATCTACGTGCTGATCGAGATCGTCCGGTACGACTTCGATCTCTTGTTCCTGCCCATCGTGGGTACCGTCGCCGATACTCCCGAACGAATCGGCAACTGGTTCAGCAACCCGGGCCGTTGGCCAGTCCTGTTCGAGGTCTTGGCCGTGCTGGTCATCGGAGTCATTGTCTTCTTCATGGCATGGGTTCGTCTCGGTACTCGGGGACCGGGCGCGGGTCACGACGACGGCGGTACGGGCGATGCCGGCGGACCGCTCCCGGCCGGGGCCTAAGAAGCCAAGCCGTTAGGCGAGGGAAGGGCCAGGAACTCGAAGAGTTCCCGGCGTCCCCGATCCAAGCGCCGAGAACGGAAGACAGGCGTGCTCCCGAGCATCAGCGATGCCCCGCAGTAAGGTCGAACCGTGTTACATGACCTGCTCGAGCGAACCGATGTCACCGAAGAACTGGTTCTCCGGTCGCGCTTTGGCTTCATGGCCTATCACGGTGGCACGCTCGAAAAGACCACCGATCCCATCGCCCGCGAAGCGGCGGCGGCGGCCGGTGCCTCGTACTACGCAGTCGTCCAGGAACACGAGGACCCAACCCACATTGCCTCGACCGAGTTTGTCGCCAACCACAGCGATGCGCTCGACTGTTTCTTCGATCACGTCGATGTGGTCATCACCATCCATGGCTACGGACGTGAGCATCTCTTCCACTCTGTTCTCCTCGGCGGCACGAACCGGGCCTTGGCACATCACGTGGCTGCCCACAGCAGATTCTGGCTACCCGAGTACACGTTCCATTCGGACCTACGCGACATCCCGAAGGAGCTCGCGGGCCAACATCGACAGAACCCGGTCAACCGGCCACGAGACGCGGGCCTTCAAATCGAGTTGCCTCCGACGATCCGATGGAACCGACAGGAGTGGGGCTGGTCCGACCAAGGCGACATTGGTCGGGCACACCAGGTGGACACGTTGATCAACTGCTTGGCGGGGGCCGCTCGATCTTGGCCGCTCAGGTAGCTGCCCCGCCCCACGTCGATAGCTGACCGGCGGGGCGCCGCCCAACCACCGCTGGAAACCGACCGCCTCAGCGGGCGAGCACCATCAGTGACCAGCCGCCCAACAGCCGAGCTGCCAGGTCGGGGCTGGCGGCCGACATGAGCCTGCGCGGAAGCCGAAGCAGCTTGGCGCGAGCGCTGAGGTTCTCGCCACGTTCAAGAGCAGCCGCGGTGTAGAAGAAGTCGACAACGTCGTACCCCGCATCGGCGAGTGTTGCGAGCGCTGTGTCTTTCGTGAAGTAGTGGAGGTGGCCGAGACGCTCGCGGTTGCCGAGGATCGGCGACGAACGCACGATCGCCTGGGCAGAGAGGTCGAGCGGGATGTGGAAGACCGCGTGCGCACCACGAACCCTGAGGTCGCGCAGGAAGCCCAAATAGTCCTCGACGTGCTCGAAGACGTCAATGGCCATCACGACATCGAAGGTCACGTCGGCGGGGGCTGTGAGGAGGTCCTGGTGATGGAAGGCGATCTCCGACGCACCCCGTTCGGCGGCGATCGCATGGGCTTGGGGTGAGATTTCAAAGCCGTGATAGCTGCCGGCCACCTTGCGTTCGACAAGGCCTCGCAGGACACCGCCGGTACCGCAGCCCACGTCGGCAAGCGTCGCAGGTTGCAGGCCGTTGGCCTTGAGTAGTCGAGCGATGTTGCCGGCTTTCCAGTCTGCGTCACCCTCGTGCCAATCGGGGTTGTCCTCGAGGTAGCGACCGTCGTGGTAGATGTCGCTCATGGTGCCAGCCGGGCCTTCGTCCATGTGTCACCAACGCGGGTGTACCGAATGCGGTCGTGCATTCGACTCGGACGACCCTGCCAGAACTCGATCGAATGTGGGGCGACCCGGTAGCCACCCCAGTGGGGAGGCCGTTCAACGGTGCCTGGCCCCTCGTCTTGATCAATGGCCGCATAGCGATCGTCAAGGTATTTGCGGGATTCGACAATCTGGCTCTGCGGCGAGGCCCATGCGCCGATCTGGCTATTGCGCGGCCGGAGAGCGAAGTATTCGTCGGACTCGGTCTCCGCCACCCGCTTGACGCTCCCGACAATGCGGACCTGGCGGCGCAATGGCAACCACCCAAACGTCAGCCCGGCCCGCCCGGTCTTGTCGAGCGCCGTTGCCTTGTCACTGGTGTAGTTGGTGAAGAAGACGAACCCGTGGTTGTCGAAGCTCTTCATCAACACATACCGAGCTGTTGGCCAACCTTCGGCGTCGACGGTGGACACCACGGTCGAATTCGGCTCCCACAGATCTGCGGCTTCGGCATCGCGGTACCACGCCTCGAACTGCTCGATCGGATCCGCAGCAACGTCGGCGATGTCGATTCCCTGGGCTTCGTATTGCTCGCGACGATCAGCCAGGTCCATCCTCTCAGTCTCGCACGCCCCCGGGCCGAGACAGCAGCCGATCGTGGATCAGCGGCCGCGGAGCCGGTTGAGGTCGCGCCGCTCTTTCTTAGTCGGCCGTCCGGCTCCTGGTTCTCGTTCACCGGCGGGGCCAACGTGCTCGCGCTTGGGCGGCGGCGGTGAGTGGTCCACCAGACATTCAGCTGCCCGGGCGGCGCCGACGCGCTTCTCGATTGGTTCAACGACCTCGGCGATGCGCACCCGTTGCCCGATCGTGGCTTCGACGCGATCGCCGGGAACCACTCGGTACGAGGGCTTGACACGAACGCCGTTGACGTTCACATGACCGCCGACGATCCCGGCCTTCGAAGCCGACCGCGTCTTATACAGGCGCACCGCCCACATCCAGCTGTCGATCCGCGCTCCGGTCACGAACCCATGATCGCAGATGAAAGCCAGATCACGCGCTCGGGCCCGCCCGGCTCACGGGCCGATGACGGACGCAAGACATGCCTGGGCCTGCTCGACGTCGCCCTCCTTGGTGAGGTCGGCCTCCGCCCTGCGGCCCAAGAGCATTGCGACGTGTGCGTTCGCTGTCCCGACCAGGCGACTGGCCGCCATCACCTCGACTGGTCGAGCATGCAGCTCGATGCCCTCGGCTGACACCGTGGCCGACAAGGCTGATGCATCGGTGACGACCAAGATGACTTCCCAGCCCGCCCAGTTCAGCGGCCGCTGTCGCAGCCTCGCAGCGCGTTGTGCGATCACCGCCTTGCCGAAGTCGCTCGGCCACGGGCTGAGGCCGAGATCGAGGTCATCGCCGTGGGCCTGCACCTCGGTCAACCGCATACGCACCAGGTCCCCGATCGTCATCTCGCCGAGATCGCGGTTGTCGGGGTGTTCGATGATCAGCGACGCCATGGCCTCGTCGTCGAGCCCGATCAAGGTCCGATGCAACTCGGCGACCTCGTGGCCAAGCGACTCGACAACGTGCGCTGCGGACTCACCAAGGGCGGGCCGCAGCGTGAACGGCCGCTGCAACTCGCGGCCGCCCGGATAGAACGCACCGGGGCGGCCATCCAATGTGGCCTCGATTACCTGCCTCGTTGCTTGAGCTCCGTACCGAAGGTGGCAGGCCAGCGTGAGTCGAGTCCAACCAGTCAACCGAGACGCGGCACCGAGCCCAATGGGATCGACCTGGTCCAAGGCGTCACAGATCTCCTGAGACTTGGCTTCGATCATCGAGAGGACCCGCTCGGGTGCGACTTCACCGTTAGACGGGGGACTGTTCATGGCTCCTAGGTTCGACACCCCACGGGGCTACGTCAAGGACCATCACCAGCGCGGCAACCGTCACCGCTACCGTTCGTGGCCATGGATGCCCGTCGAGCTGTCGCCATCGCCGCCGGCGGTGTGGCCGGGGCAGGCGTTCGATGGTCCGTTGCCGAGACCATCGATCAACCGGGCAGCTGGCCCTGGGCCGTCTTCGTGGTGAACCTCGTGGGGTCGGCGATCCTGGGAGCGCTGGTGGGCCGCTACGGATCGTTTGCGGGCACAACAACCTTCGCTGCGCTCGCTGTTGGCTTCTGCGGTGCGCTCACGACGTTCTCGGCATTCGCGGTGGACGTCGCCGTCTTCTTCGACCAACAAGACTGGACATTGGCCGTTGGATACCTGTCGGCGTCACTCGTCGCAGGGCTCGCAGCGTTCGCTGGTGCGAGACATGCAGGCCGAGCGATTGCCATTGGAGCGGCCACATGATCGCGCTCGCGTTCGTCGCGCTGGCCGCACTCGGGACCATCGCTCGCTGGCAGTTTGCGCGTCTCAACCGGCCGGGTTGGGCGGCCGGAACGCTTGGCGTCAACATCGGTGCTGCCTTCGTACTCGGGCTTCTCCACGGATCGTCGCCGGACACGCTCACCTTCGCAGGAGTGGCTCTGTTGGGGAGCTACAGCACGTTCTCGACCGTCATGAGAGAAACGACAGAAGCCTCCGAATCGGCCGGCTATGGCCCGGCGTCGGGCTACCTCGCCATCACGGTTGTGGGGGGCGTGCTGGCCGCCTACGTCGGACTTCAACTTGGGTGACCGCTAACGTCGACGCCATGACAACAACACCGATACCCCTGACTGTCTGGTCAGACTTTCTTTGACCATGGTGCTATGTCGGGACGGTTCGTCTCGACGATGTCGCCGAACACTTCGGTGACCAGATCGAGATCACGTGGAAGAGTTTCCTCCTTCGCACCGAGCCCAAGACCACGAGCCGCGACAAGTTCGTGCAGTACACCCAAGGCTGGACGACGATCGCCGAGCTCGAGCCTCGGGCCGCATTCAATCCATGGGCGACCGACAACGAGCCACCTGCTACCAGCCTTCCCGCCCAGATCGCACACAAGGTCGTCGCCGCCAACTGGCCGGACTTGGCCATGGCTGTCCACAACCAACTGCTGACTGCGTACTTCACCGAGAACCGTACGATCTCGGACTGGCAGGTCTTGGCCGACGTTGTTTCAGAGGCCGGCGTGGATCGCGACGAGTTCCTCACCTTGGTTGGTGAGCAGCGCCAGTCGATGGGCCAGATTGTCATCGACGAGCACAACGAAGCGATCAACCAAGGCATCACGGCCGTGCCCACTGTTCTGATCAATGACGTGTTGCCCGTCCCGGGGGCACAGGAGACCGAGACCTACATCAACTGGATCCAGCGACTCGTCGATCAGACCTAGTGGTTCCGACGAGCCACTGAGCGGCGGCGGGCTGAGGCCACGCCGCCGCATCCAACTAATCAGTCGTCGGTGGAGTCCGACGGTGCCGCTGGAACGCGAGCGGCGCCTTCAGCGACCATCTGCTCGTGGTCGTCGTAGCGATCGGCTTGGCTGCGCAGCCACCAGCGACGCACGAACCAGGCGAGCGGGATGAGGAAGAGGAACGGGATGATGCCGGCAAAGGCGAGGATGGCGACCCGGACGATCTGCGTGAGAACGTCCCAGCTACCGCCAAGCGCATCGAGGAACCCAGGCAGGGAATCATCTTTGACGAAGCGCACATCGGCTTCGTCGGGCTGGAAGAACTCGATGGCTATCCGCAACGACTCGCCGTTCACGTCGGCTGCCGACGCAGTGAGCTTGACGTTCGAACGACCCACCGCCGGGGCCGTGGTCGACCCATAGGCAAACACGGTTGCTCCGGGCTCGAGGACGCCGCTCTCGAAGTCGATGAACGCGAAGTCTCGTGGATCCAGGTCCAACGGGTTGTCGCGGACCACGATGTCGGTCATGGCATTGGCACCGACGTTGACGATCTCGACACAAACGGTGAAGTCGTCACTCTCATCGACCGAGAATTCGCTGGCGCCTGGACAACCGTCGCCGTCGTCGTCACCGTCGTAGAAGGAGACGGTGTACTCACCAAGCGGCTCGACTTCGGGCGCAGCGGTCTCGGAGAGGGTCAAGAAGATGGTGGCCAGCGCAACCTGATCTTGAATCGTCCGCAGCTGCCCCCGGAGCACCTCGAGGTCGGTTTCGCGTTGTAGCAGCTGCAGTTCCAGCTCGGCGATGTCTTTGAGGTCGGTGGCTCCCTCGAGGAACGTGCGGAGACGGTCGACGCTGGCCGACGCTGTGGTGATCCGG
>CAWKYX010000105.1:0-10731 GCA_963854265.1 Acidimicrobiia bacterium | reverse complement strand
GAGTTCGTTGACGATGTCGCCACCGGTCGGACAGCCGCCCACCGGTTGTGTGTGTGCACCGGCGGGAGCCGCCACGGCCCAAACGGCGCAACTCGCGATCATGGCGATCGCAGCGAACGTCTTGAGCGCAAAGCTCCTCGGGGTCATTCGCTGCATTCAACCAGCTGCACCGCCCGGAACCACGTCACCGGTCGCTCGATCACGTTCGTGGGCGCAGTGACACCGCATTGTCGTGGTAGACGGCGCCTTGGCCCATGTCGGAGTCGCGTTCGGCGACGGTGGCGTTGACCCCACTTTCAGCGCCTACCAGGCCCTTCGAGGTCACCGCAATCCCCCGGCGCGCCCGGGTCGACACCTCAACAGTCGCACCAAAGGACCCGCGACCGTTCTCGACATCAACAACGTCGCCATCGACCAACCCCATCGACGCTGCATCATCGGGATGCACCAACACCACGGCTGACCCGGCTCGCTGATGCGTCGAGCTCCCGGAGAACGTGGAGTTCAGAATGTGGTGGTTGGCCGGCGAAACAAGCGCGAGCTGGCCCTCGCCCAATGAGGCAGCCTCGAGCGGTGGTACATAATGCGGAAGGCGGCCGACGCCCTGCCGCTCGCCCCACGTGCTCGCGAACTCGAACTTCTTGCTCTGCGTGGGAAACCCTTCGACGAATGGCAGATAGGGCGACGTACCTCCCAGGCGTGCCCATCCCGTTCGCTTGAGGTCTGCCAGGTTGATGCCCGCCACCGAGGCGTGGTCGCTATCGAGCAACGCCTCGGCCAACTCGTCATCGGACTCGTACAGCGCCGGTTCGTCGAGCCCCATGGCGTGGGCCAGACGGCGAAAAATCTCGGTGTGTGAGAGCGAGGCGCCTGCGGGCGCAACGGCCGCGTTGTTCCAGTTCAGATACAAGTGACTGAACGAGTCATGCATGTCGTCATGTTCGGTCTGCACGGTGCCAGGCAGCACGATGTCGGCGTAGGCGGTTGTGGCGGTGTGAACATGGTCGACCACCACCGTGAACAGGTCGTCGCGCTCCAGACCCTGGCGAACCCGATCTTGATCCGGGTTGGAGATCATGGGGTTCGCAGCCCAGATCATCAGTGCTTTCACGGGTGGGTCATCGACTTCGAGCAACCCATGAGCCAAGCGAGTCATAGCGAGCGACCGCGTCGGGTGTGGTTGCAGATCGGGCCTATTGAGCGCCGCTGTATTGAGCCCGTATGCCGGTGCTGTTGAGTAACAAACACCGCCGCCGACCCGAACGAAGTCGCCTAACACCGCAGAAACGCACGAAATCACCCGCGTTGCCTGACCGCCTCCGGCATGGCGTTGCATCCCCTGGGAAACCCGTATTCCTGTGGTCTCGGCCTGTGACATGGCGAGGGCCAAGTCACAGATCTGAGCAGGGTCAAGGCCACATATCTCAGCCGCCCGCTCGGCCGACCAGGTCATCAGCTCGTTATCGCGGAACTCTTCCCAGCCGAGCGCATGAGCACTGAGCCACGCTTCGTCCCAGGCGGCCAGGCGTCCCAACTCAGCCATCAAACCCAAGGCCAGCGCACCATCGGTGCCCGGGATCGGCGCAAGGTGAACATCGGCGCGGTCGGCCGTGATCGTCCGCACCGGGTCGATGACAACAATCTGGGTACCCCGGGCGCGGGCCTTCTCGATGAACGGCCAGAGGTGCTGGTTGCTGGTGAGTGTGTTTCCGCCCCACAGCACGATCAGGCCGGAGTGCTGGAGATCTTCAGGGTCCATCCCGGCCGCAGAGCCCGTGGTGTAGCTCATCCCGACATGTCCCGATACCGAACAGATGGTCGCCAGATGTCTGGTCGCCCCAAGATGGTGGAACAGTCGCTTCCCTGACCCAATGACCCCTTGGATCCAGCCGACAGAACCCGTCCCGGCGTAGGGCCAGATCGCCTCGCCGCCCCATTCGTCGATCACGCCATGGAAGCGCTCGGCGATCTCGGCCAAAGCATCATCCCAACTGATCTCGCTGAATTGCCCGGACCCTTTGGGCCTCGTACGACGCAGCGGCGAGAGCAACCGACTCGGGTCGGCGGCCCACTTCAGGTATGGATTCACCTTCACGCACAATCCACCCTGGGTGAAGGGATGGTCAGCGTTGCCTCGTAGCTTCACGGCCTGGTCGTTGTCGTCGACGGTGACGATCCAAGAACACGCGTCAGGACAGTCCAGCGGACACGCACCTACGACTTCACGCATGCAACCTCGACTCCTCACCCGATTCGTAGCCGGCCGGCCCTGCCCCAACGCTAGCCGCGCCCCCAAATTCGGAGCCGTACGCTCCACCAAGGGCCTCAGCTCTCCGAATTTCGGACTGGTAGCCGGCAGGCCAAGCGACGATGGCGAGGCATTCGAGGCGTCGAGATGTCACAGTGAGGGCCCGCGAAACAAGGATCCCGCCAATGGCCGACGAAACCACCGCCGAACTCAGCCTCACCGTCGACGACGCCGTCGCCACTATCACCCTCAACCGGCCCGACGCGCTCAACGCCATCACGCCCACCATGCTCGTGTCGTTGGGTGACGAACTCGAACGTTTGGCCGGCGATCCTGTGATCCGAGCGGTGATCCTCACCGGAGCAGGCCGAGCCTTCAGTGCTGGTGTTGATCTCAAGGCACTCGGCGGTCGAGAGATCATCAACGGCAAGGTGGGCGACATCTTGGATCTGCCGGCCAGACGCGTAACCAGCTTGCTCTCATCGATGCGCCAGGTCACCATCGCCAAAATCAACGGCTTCTGTTTCACCGGAGCGTTGGAGCTGGCCCTTGCCTGCGATGTTGTCGTTGCCGCCAACGAAGCCAAGTTCGGCGACACCCATGCCAAGTTCGGCCTCCGCCCCACATGGGGCATGAGCCAACGGCTGCCACGCCTCGTCGGCATGGCTGCCGCACGCGAGCTATCGCTGAGCGCCCGGAATTTCTCAGGCGCCGAAGCCTTCGCTCTGGGGATGGTGGCCCGAGCCGTCCCACGCGACGAACTCGATGCAGCGGTGGCGGATCTCGTGGCCAATATCATGGCCAACAGCCAAGGGTCACTTGAGGCGTACAAGGACCTGTACCGCCAGACCATGGAGATGCCACTGACCGCAGCGCTCGAGTACGAGGCTGCTACCGACTACACAATCGCCGACTCAAGCGAACGTCTCGCCGACTTCCGCTAGCGGCCCGCTGCGGGCGAGCCATTTTGTTGTTGGGGCCAGCATCGGTCTACCATTTTCTGTACTCCGGGCCCGGAGGACCAGACCACACCTACAAGCAGAATCAATTGCCCATCAAGCAATTGACGCATATGGGACTCAGCGCTGCGGGCCTGCCGGCCCAGTAGTTGCGCGTTGGGGGACTCCCCCGAACTTGCAAGGTCCGTGGAGACCACGAAGGTCACGCACGGCCAAGCGACCCGACCACCCAACGCCAAGCCGCCACAGCGCCGACAGTTGCCAACAAGCCTCCGTGGCTGCCGGTAAACCTAAGAACGGCCGCCCAGAGGGCAAACACCGCGCCGTCAGAAACGTGACGGCGCGGTGGCGCATTCGGTCAGGATTCGGCCCGGTGGGTGTCGCCAGTTGGCTTGTGGCCGACGCGGTGATTCGCGACGATTGGTCCGCCGATCCAGTTGCAGAGCTGCGGATCGCACTCGCGAATTTCACCCTCGATCCAGCTGCCGTCGCGACGGAACACGCCCTGCTTGTCACCGTCGGTGACCAGGATCGTGCCGCCCTCGTGCTGTTCGTAAAGTGCCCGGCTAAACGGGTGATGAAGTCCCTTTGGCATCAGCGCTCCACCCACTCGTCCAACTTGGTGTGCAACCAGCGGATCTTTGATTCCTGGTAGTTGCCGAGTGTCACGCCCGGCTTGCGCGTAGATTCCAGACCCAGCTGAACCTTGGGCATGTTGAACATGTCCTGATCGAAGACTTTGCCCAACGTGCCAAGCTCGGTCGCATCAGACCAACCTTCGTGCTCCTCGAGCCAATGGATCGGCGCCGGCGGCGGCCTCTCGCCTTGGAACGGCGACACGAAAATGCATTCCATGATGCAGCTGCGATGGTCGTCGCCGTTGGGCCGGAAGCGATACACGATGCGGCTAAAAGCACCCCATGGATGGAAGTTGGGGAACAGCGTGTAATCAATGCTGTCCATCATCTCTGCGTCGGACATGCCATCGACCATGTCACCGGCGAACTCACGCCAGCGTTCGCGCGACAGCGCTGCGCCGTAGGCCCGCATGGAGTCACCCTCAGGGACATGGATGGGCAGTTCCATGTCGTGGCGGATGTCCAGCATCGTCGCCATCATCTCGTCATCGGTGAGCTCATAGTCAAGCAACGGGCTCGGGGTACCGCCGGGGCTGATCACCCGAGAGCAGTTCTCCCAGACGTCGATCTGGCTGTTGGTGTCGCCCAGGTAGCCCATGATCTGGGGGTGCGTGGCGTTGACGTGGTACGCCTCGCAGAACGCTTCTTGGGAGATCTTCCAGTTGCACTGAATGACCTTGGCGACGTGGGCCTCTTTGTAGCGGTTCTCAAGATCCCACACTTGGAACTGCTCGTCGATCTCGGCTACAAACTCCGACAGCGGCGCACATTCGGGGTCGGGGTTAATGAAGACGAACCCGGCCCAGACGTCGGCGGCACACTCGGGAAGGGCAAACGCCTCAGCTTCGACGTGGGGGAAGTCCCACTCCGCCGGCGCGCCCTTGAACGTGCCGTTGACTTCCCACGCGAATCCGTGGAATGGGCAGCGGATCTCGGAGCAGTGACCGTCGTAGTCCTTGAGGCGACGGCCACGATGCAAGCACGCGTTCGGGTAGGCCTTGAACTCGTCGGCGCCCGAGCGCATCACGATGTAGGACTGCCCCGCGATGTCATAGACGTAGTAGTCGCCGACCTCGGGGATCTCCTCGACGCGACACGTGAATTGCCAGACGCGGCTCCAGAGGTTCGCCTTTTCCTTCTCGTGCCACTCACGAGAGGTGTAACGGTCGATGCTGAAGTCCGCGCTGCCGGTGTAGGTGTTGGATTCGAGTCGGAGTACGTCGGGGACCGGGTGGGTGTCCGCATCCAGCAATTGCTGGTAGGTGAGGCCAGGCGACCGCGCGGTTCCTGGCTCGTCGGTGGTGGTCATCGGGTTGCTCCCCAGCTCTGGCTGATCGACATCGCTGTGGCCCAATCTAGTAGACCCGCTGACAAATTGACCGATCGATCAATTCGACTCTGGTGCTGTCAGACGCTCGCTCGACATCAGAGCCACCCAGACCTGTCCGGAACGAGCCGTCTGGGTCAAGCTCAAGCCACCGCGCACCAATGGGCGTGACCTCACTGTTGTGCTGCTGAAGCGGATGCTGGTGCACGAGTTGGATACAGGTCGAAGGTCCGAGCAGATAGGTCGTGTCGGAGCGCTCGACATCGCCGGCGCCATGCAAGTGGCCGCTGACCACGAGACGCACATAGGGGTTGCCATCGATCTCCAACATCAAGGCTTCGGCAACGTCGACCACGTCCCCCGTGTGGAGAACAACGTCGAATGCGCCATGGGCCACCTCCCCATGGCGCATGACAGAGCGAAGCGTCTCCCACGTCGTCTCGCCACGCAGTGCGGCCACGCAGTGCGGCCACACCGTCGGCCAACGACTCCGGCGGTAATGCGGGCACGCCTGCCTTGACATGAGAATCCGAAATGTGCAGTACTCGAATCGTCATTTGGCACTCAACCTGCTCAGTCCGCCCCAACCCATTCGGGCTGTGACGGTGGTCGCGAGCCGGCGCGAACTTCTCGTTCACACCACCGAAAGGTGTAAGACTGCTGGCCGACTACACCCAACCATCGAAGGGGAGCGGGCTCCATGACCGCAGTTCAGGGCTCGATTCTCGGCAACGCCGTCCTGCGGCGCGAAGACCACACGCTGCTGCGTGGCGACGATCAATACTTCGATGACATGCCGGTTGATGGCGTCGGCCATGTGCACTTTGTTCGATCGAGCGTGGCCCACGCCACGATCAACTCGATCGACACCAGCGAAGCCGAAGCCATGGACGGCGTCGTGGCCGTCTATACGTCAGAGAACCTCTCGCTCGCACCGCACCTCGGGTTCCCAATGTGGCCGCCTATCTTCGCGATGCCGCTTCCAGCCAAAGGCAAGGTGCGCCTCGTGGGCGACATCATTGCGGTGGTTGTCGCCGATTCGAAAGCGATCGCGGCCGACGCTGCCGAGACCGTCTGGATGGACTTCGATCAACTCCCAGTGGTCACCGACCCCGAGGCAGCCTTAGCCGATGGCGCTCCCCTGTTGTTCGAAGAGCATGGGTCGAATATGTCCTTCGAGACCAGCATCGGCCTCGAAGACGGTGATCCCCTCAAAGACGCCGAACATGTTGCCGAGCTGCGGATGGTCAACCAACGACTTGCGGCTGTTCCGATCGAACCCAATGGAGCGATCGCGATCCCAAACGGTGACAAGCTCACCGTTTGGATCCCGAGCCAGAACCCCATCACGGTCCGCGGGACTCTCGCTGCGGCGCTGGGAATGGACGAAGGCGACCTGCGCGTGGCCTCGCCGGCGGTCGGAGGTGGCTTCGGGCCCAAGTCTGGTGCCTACCCCGAGATGATCATCACCGCGCACCTCGCGCGACTCCTCGACCGTCCCCTCAAGTGGACCGAGCTGCGGAGCGAGAACATGCTGGCGCTCATGCACGGTCGAGCAATGACCATGTACGCCAAGATGGGTTTCACCAGCGATGGTGTCATCACCGGACTCGACGTAAATATTGTTGCCGACGCCGGCGCGTATCCGGGCATCGGTGCCTTCCTGACGACCTTCACCCAGACCATGATCCAAGGGGTCTACCGGATTCCCAAGGTGCGTTATCACGCTCGGTCAGCGGCAACGAACACGACAGTCACTGGCGCCTACCGAGGCGCAGGACGCCCTGAGGCGACCCAGATGCTCGAGCGCGTTGTCGACATCGCCGCCGATCAACTTGACATCGACCCGATCGAGATCCGCCGCAAGAACTTCCTGCAACCCCACGAGTTTCCGCTCACGACCCTTGGCGGAGCGAATTACGACTGCGGAGAATACGAATCGACCCTCGACGCTGCGCTCGAAGCATCGGACTATGCGGCACTCCTTGCCGACCAAGCAGAACGACGCGCTTCAGGCAGCTCAAAGCAGATCGGCATCGGCGTCGCCTCCTATGTCGAGGTCACCGCTCCGAGAGGCTTGCATGTTGAGTTCGGCGCGGTGGAGGTCGCCGACAATGGCAAGGTAACCGCCCGGGTCGGAACCAGCGCCCACGGCCAAGGCCACGTCACCTCGTTCTCCATGATCATTGCCGACATGTTGGGCGTGGCGATGGAAGACGTCACCATCCTCCAGTCCGACACCGACGAGATCCCGCGTGGAGCGGGCACCATCGGCTCACGATCACTACAGACCGCTGGCTCCGCTGTCCATGTCGCAAGCAAGACCGTCCTCGCCAAGGGCAAGGAACTCGCTGCTCACCTGTTGGAAGCAAGTGCTTCTGACATCGTCACCGGCGGTGGCGGCCTCCATGTGGCGGGTGTTCCTGCGAATGTCCTCACCTGGGGCGAACTGGCCCAAGCATCGAATGACGCAAGCTTGCGTCCCGCCAACATGGATGCCGGGTTAGCCCACGAGTTGGACTTCGACGGCACCGATGCAACCTTTCCTTTCGGGTCTCACCTAGCAGTGGTGGAGGTTGACACCGAGACCGGCCGCGTCGACTACCTCCGTCACATAGCGGTAGACGACTGCGGTCGGATCCTCAACCCGCTCATCGTCACCGGCCAGCAACACGGCGGGATTGCCCAAGGTGCCGCCCAGGCGCTGTACGAGGGCATCTTCTATGACGACGACGGCAACCCGCTGACCGGCAACCTCATGGACTACGGGATCCCGTCCGCTGCCGAGCTCCCCTCATTCGAAACGCTCAACACCGAGACACCGAGTCCGCGCAACCCGTTGGGGGCAAAGGGCATCGGAGAGTCAGGCACGATTGGCTCCACGCCAGCCATTCACAACGCCGTAGTGGACGCCGTCTCGCATCTGGGTGTTGAGCACATCGATATGCCCCTCACCGCAATGACGGTGTGGAACGCAATCAACGCCGCACAATCCTGAACAGGTACGGTGCTGAACAAGAGCCGTTCAGCAGGTGCTATTTCGCAGCTGACAGCAGACGCGCCAAGCGGCTGCTCTGAGCCGCCGAGTGTTGGTCGGCTCCGGTCGGGATCACGTCGGCACCCGCAAGGTAGATACTCGCTATCGCCGACGGTCGGGCATCGGTGGTGCCGAGCAACTCGGCGAGGCCACGAACCACCAATTCTGGGTCTTCGTCCAGATGGGCGGCCACCACGTCGATGTCGACTCTGCGGAATCGTGACACCTCAGCCTCGGTGTCACGCCGAAGCTGACGGATAATCTGCAAGAAAGCACTGAGCACATCATCGATATCCTCCGACGCCCACTCGCAACGGACGTCGCCGACGACAAACGCCGCACCGTCGATCTCGATCGGTGTTCGTTCCCGTCCAAGGTCCGTGAGGTCCACGTCATAGGACGCAGCGACTGCCGCAAGGAGTTTGGGATCTTGCTCGGTAAGGGTGCCAGCCTCAAGCGCGGTCAAAAGGGAGGGGACTACCGGGCAACCGGCCTCGACCTCGACGCGTTGCGCCATCTGCTCGAGAGTCAAGCCAACGGTGCGCCGTCTTCCCCGCAACGCCTGGGCGAATGCCTTCGCAAACGTCTCGCTACCCGTCTGCGCTTTAATGACGGTTTCGGTGAGCATGAATTGGTCTCCTGACAGAGGTCATCGGCAGCACTCGCCGCCGGCTCGAGACACAGCTGTCCCGATCCGCCGGTCCTAGTCCCATCGGCACAGGTCAGAAGGCCTTGAGGAAGCGCGAGGTCGGTTCCGGTCAGGACAGTTGACTGACAGCGATGGGCGGATCGTCGGTCGAAGAATCTACGCGTGCCGGATCGAGCGCCTGACCAATCAACAACCCCACCAACATCAGCGCGGCCGGCACGCCGAACCCCACCAGCGGCCCGGCCTTGTCATAGAGCACAGCGCCGCCGAGCGAGGCAACCAGCGCAACAAGGAGCCCGAACGCCGACAGCACACCCTGGGCGGTAGCGGCCAACTCTGCGGGAGCCGCTTGCGCAACGGCCACCTGCAGTGCCGGCATCGTGAACGCGTCTGCGATGGCATGAACGCTCACGACAGCACTGACCGCGACGATTCCCCACACCAGCGTTGATCCGTCGCGTTGCTCGCCCACGACTCCGTAGAGCACCATCGCCACAATGGCGACCGGAATACTGAAGCGGCAGAGACGAACCGCGCCCATCCGTTGTGCAGTTCTGCCGCCGAATGATGCCATCAGAACCATAGGGATGACGAAGCCGCTCAAAGTGACTCCAATCACCCAGGTTTCAGTTCCAAGATCATCCATCAACAGCGCCCACAGGGCCTCGAAGCTCCCGACCGTCAGGTAGAACGCGAGCGCCACACCAAGCGCCGATTGCATCCCCCGGTTGCGTAGCAGCCGTCGGACCGAGGAATCGACCCGAGGCGCGGCCGCGCTGTCGACCTCCATCCTCGACGTCATCACGATCGCTGCTGCGTACAGGACGGCCAGCACAACGAATGGGGCACGGATTCCGCCGAGCTCAAGTGCAACGACTCCCAGCAAAGGACCAAAAACGAATCCGCCTATGTCGAATGCTGTCAGCCGGCCCAGGCTCTCCCCCATCGAGTCAGGGTTGCGCAGGATGACGATCCGCCGTACCGACGGCTGGACAGCACCCGACCCGAGCCCGAAGACGAACCGAGCGGCCACAAAGGCCCACAACGACGCGGCAAATACCAGCCAGACCATCGCCACGAACGCGACGACAGGCCCCATCCGCACGAGGACTTTCGTATGGCCCCGGTCTGCGTAGCGCGCCAACGTCACCTGGCTGATGAACCCCGACAAGAACCCAGAGGCTGCGATCAGCCCTACCTCAGACTCCGAGAAGCCGAATATTTGGCGGAGCTCGGCCAACAGCGTGAAGACCACGCCATAACCCATCGTCAGTACTCCGGTCAGCAGGTAGAGGGGCGTAAGCGACCGTTGCGGCACGACAGGATCCTAACGGGCGCGCCGCACACTGGCCCGAGAACCCCCTGCAGCCAGTGACCTGACCAACGCTCACACGTCGACCGTTCCCGCCGATGGAAACCCACCCCGGTGCAGTGGGGTGCGGCGACCCAGGAGTCGGTCATGGCAACGAAGCATCCCCAATCAGCGGTCAAAGACGCATGCAACCGCCTGTTTGCCTTGCACGCGGACGGTTTCAAGCGGCAGCGACCCACGCTGCGTCCGGTGAGTGCGCATGCGTCCATCTCCGCTCGAGCCGAGGCAATAGCGCCTGCGCGACGGCCATCGTCGCCCGAACGAGCCAGCGGTGCTTCGTTGTTCTAAGAGCCAGGCGCTGTACTCGTCGCGTGAACGTAGCTGCGACGAGGAAACGCCCACACCAAGGTCGCGGTGCAAGCCAGCAGGCCAATGGTCCCAATCAGCCATGCCAAGCGAAACGCGTCTGGTCCGGCGTTACTGCCGTTGCCCACAACGGCGATCACCACTGCCACGCCGGTCGCTGCTCCGAGCTGGCGCATGGTGAGGTTGATGCCGTTG
>CAWKYX010000104.1:0-10761 GCA_963854265.1 Acidimicrobiia bacterium | reverse complement strand
CGCTATCGGGAACCAACCAAGTTCGAGCCCCAGATAGATCTGGGACAGGAATCCCAAAACGAAAATAGGTATCGATATCACCGTGAGCGTGGTGATCAGAACGAGGCTGTCCATGAACCCCTTCTGTCTGAGCCCGGCGAGAACGCCGGCGGTGAGACCGAGGGCGATTTCGAAGAAGAACGCGATGAGGGCCAGCCGTGCCGTGCGGGGGATGCGCTCGGACATGATCTCGCGGACTTCTCGGCCGCGGAAGTCGGTGCCAAAGTCGCCCTGGAAGATCCCAGATTCCCCCGGGTACACGCCGATGTACTTGCTGTACTGGACGATCAACGGGTCGTCGAGGTTGTAGCGCTCGGTCAGCGCCGCCCGGACACTTTCGGGCTGAGGTCGCTCGCCTGACAGCGCACGAATCGGGTCACCGGGCAGGGCAAAGACCATGGCGAAGATGAGGAAGGTGGCCCCGAAGAACACGGGTATGAACTGAAGGCTTCGCCTGATCATATAACGACCCAAGAGCCCTCCCCTGTGCGCTGACTAACCGGGATCTAGCTGCTGGATCGCATGGGAACACAACACGCTCCCGCCGAAAAGAAGAAGCGGGGGTGGACCACAGTCCACCCCCGCTCCGTCAGTTCTTCATGTTGGTACGACGCTTAGGGGTCAGCCCTCGTCTGAGGGTGGGTTCATGTCGTCCCAACCGTCGACGACGCCGAAGAAACCGTTGTTCGCGGCTGCGTTGGCGCCGGTAGCGGTCCAGTTCCAGGCATCAACGAACGACGAAGCTGTCACGGCTTCACCGTTGTGGAAGGTCCAGCCGTCAGCGACGACGATGGTCCACGTCTTGCCACCGTCGTCGGTGGTGACCGACTCGGCGACGACGTTGCCGGGCTCGCTGGTGCGGTGATCATATTCGACTAGCTGGCTGAAGACAGCCTCGAGGACCTCGATGCCTTCGGACTCGTTGGAGAGTGGGGGAGCAAGGTGTTCGGGCTCACCAATGGCGCCGGTAACATCTCCGCCGACCATCTCGTCCCAGTTCATGTTTCCAAGAGCGTTCTTGAAGACGTTGTCGATGTTGTCTGTCCATGCGTAGGTGTTTTTGCCGAAGTGAATCGGCAGAATCGCGACGTTCTCACAGATGTCGTTTTCCGCTGCTTGGTAGAACGGGATGGCGTCGTTGAGATCGCTCGAAGCAGCGAATGCTGCCTTCCCGTCGGCCAGGGCCTGGTCGAAGACCTCGCTGTCGTAGAAGCTCGAGTTCGACGACACCGGGCGCTGGGAGTACGAGGCGTACAGCGGTTCCAGGAAATTGAGCGGCGACAGGTAGTCGGCGCCCCACCCGAGACGGAACGGACCGGTCACACCCTGCTCGTCGAGCAGAGGCAAGTACTCGCTGAACTCGAGGTTCTCGAACGAGATGTTGTCGATGCTGATGCCGAGCGTCTCGCTGGTGTTGTGCCAGACGATGAGCTGCTGATCGCCCAGCGCTTCAAGGCCACCGTAGGCGGCGAATGCAGCCTGGGCACCTGCGGGATCGTAGTTCCAGTTGCCACACACATCGGTGCGGCTACCGGCCAACGAGGGAGGAACTGCAGCGTTCGAGGGAAGCGTTGTTCCATCGAAGATCACTTGGCTGATGAGCTCTCGGTCGACCGACATCGACAGCGCACGCCGGAGGTCCAGCGGGTACTGATCGTTGAGGTAGCTCGGGAAGCCGTAGTAGTAGAACGAAGTCGCGGGCGACTCGGCGTAACGATCGCCGAACTCATCCGGTGCTGTTGCGGCTGCGTCGCCAGGAACCGTCTCGGAGACGTCGACAACGCCGGCCTGGGTATCCAGGTAGCCGGTGGTTGACACGTCTTCGTAGATGTTGAAGGTCAGGCTGGAGAGCTGCGGCTGCACGGGGCCGGCGTAGTTTGGGTTCGGTACGAGGCGAACCTGCACATCGTGCTCCCAGTAGCCATCGAGCATGAACGGACCGTTGCCGATGGGTGATTCTTCGAAGGCGACCGGGTCGTCATAGAAGGCCGATGGCAGCGGCGCAAAGCCGGTGTAAGAAAGGCGTAGCGGGAATTCGGGGTCTGCCTCGGTGAGCGAGACGGTGAACGTCTTGTCGTCCACGACCGTCAAACCGGTGAGCTCGGTTGGCAGCATCGGTTCTTCGGGCGCTGGTTCTTCGGGCGCTGGTTCTTCAGCTGCGGGTTCATCACCGGTCGCAACCGGTGCATCGTCGTCGCCGCCACAAGCGGCAGCAACCAGGGTGAGGGCCAAGAATACTGCCACCAACCTCAACCAATAGGAACGCATAAAAGAACCCCTCATCGTTGGGCTTGTTCCAGCATTGTCCCGTCGGGCGACGTTTCCCGTTCGTTACCGACGGGTAGCTAGACCACGCGACGGTATGTCCATCCTTGGGCGATTGTGACGCGGGCGGGACCCTGGTTGGCACTTGTCATTGACCGCGATTGTGACCGTCAAGCCAACTTCAGGCACCCAAAGCGTCAAATGCCAGCGTTTTCGCTGGTCAGGGCACCGGTGAGCTCGTGATATCAGTCGATGTCGCGGCGGCCTAGGACCCAAGTCGACAAGATGACGGCGAAGACCGCTACTGCGATTGGAACAATGAAGCTTGCCGCGGTCGAGCGATCCGCCAAGTAGATGTCGACGCCAGTGGCCCGGCTAACGACCGATGCCGGGTAGCTCCGAATCGCGAGCCGTGCGGTGCCGTCTGAAATTCGGGCGACGAGCTGTTCCCAGACCACGATGTAGAGGAGGCCCCAGACGAGTGCCCGGTTGAACCGCGCCCCCGCCGCCACAAACAGGCCGCTGTAGCCCGCGACCGCCAGGAGCGAGGCGACAAGCGATGCAACGATGAGGTCACTGACGCCGCTCACGATCGCTGCGATGACAATGGGCACCACTGCGAGCGGTACGAGGATCGTGAAGCACGCCATGATCGCCGCCGTTGGAACGATCCAGCGCGGGATCGGTTTCAGCCAGAGGTATACGAGGAGCTTGTCTTCGGCCAGGTCGCCAATCAGCGACGCTCCGATCAACAACGCGCATAGCGGGATCATCACCGCCAGGCTGTATTCGGCGATGACCGTGGTTGATGCCTCGACGGGGTCGTCGCTGGTGCGGAACACCGCAGTCAGCACGACGCCCAACGCTCCGAGCACCAGCAGGCCAAGGGCCCGGCCCCGGGTCAGCTGGCCTCGCAGGAAGAGCCGATATGTGATCATCAGCGCGGTGGCTGCGGTGGGAGGCTTGGTCGTGAGTTGGTCGCTCATCGTTGCACCAGATACTTGAAGACGCTCTCGAGGTCTTCGTCGAGCGCTCGAACCTCGAACAGCCGAGCGGATTCCCGGCGAGCAATCGGGGCAATGGCCCTTGCCAGGCCCCGAACGTCTGCGGTGTCGATCTCGACCTGGTCTCCCTCCATGCGGACTCCGCTGACTACACCTGATGCCACGAGCGCGCCGGCGAGGATGTGCGGCTTGTCGGTGCGGACACGCACCCGATGAGGCCGGTCGTCCATCAGCTCGCGAATCGCGCGGAAGTCCCCCTGAGCGGCCAGCCGGCCCTGGGCGATCACCAGGACATTCGAACCAAACTTCTCGACCTCCTCGAGCACGTGGCTGGACACCACGACACAGCGACCCTCGTTACCGAGTTGATGGAACAGATTCACCATCTGGAGTCGCTGTCGGGGATCGAGACCGGTGAGGGGTTCGTCGAGAAGAAGGATCTTGGGCTCATGCACGATGGCTTGGGCAAGCTTGACTCGTTGGCGCATGCCTTTGGAGTACGTCGGAAGTTTGCGCCGATCCGCCGGATCAAGTTCGACGGTCTGGAGTGCGTGTTGGGCGGCCGCGGTTGGGTCGCTCATGCCTTGCAGGGTCGCGGAGATCTTGACGAACTCGAGTGCAGTAAGCATCTCAAAGACAGATTCCTGTTGTGGAGCGATCCCGATCAGCGCGGCCGCCCGCGGGTCGGTCTTGGGGTTCCTCCCCATTACTTCGACAGTGCCGTTCGACGGGGTAGCGAGACCGCACAACATGCGTAGGACTGTGGACTTGCCGGCGCCGTTCGGTCCGAGCAGCGCCGTGACACCGGGCTGGAGCACGAACGAAACGTCGCTGACCGCCACTAACTCGCCGAACCACTTCGAGATGTTGTTCACGACCACGAGCGCATCGGGCGGGATCGGTGCTGGGGCGATCTCAGCCGGGGGCGGGGGCGGGGGCGGGGGAGGCGGGGGCGCGTCGGGTCCCACCCCGGTTGGCGGTCGCGGTGGGGGGGGAGGTAGTCCGCTCATCGATCGACTTTGATCTTCTGGTATCGCCACCACGTGATCGCACTCCAGATCACGATGAGCCCAACCGTGGTGAGCAATGCCAGCGACCCTGCAACCTGCTCGATGCCCGAATCGCCGCTGTCCATCTGTTCCCCGAGTAGGTAGAAGGCGGCCCGAATGGGCACGAAAGGGATGCTGATCAACGAGAGACGGTCGTCGACGTCGGCTTGTTCGATCAATACCCCCGAGATGGAAATGGGGATAAGGAGCGACATCGTGATGATCGTGCTGGCGATGGATCGGCGCGGGGTGAACGACGAGACCATCGCGCTGAGGCTGGCGAAATAGACCGCGATGAGCACCCCGCTGATGAGTAGTCGCCCAAAGGTCTCGACCCCATCGACAAGGCCGTCGGGACCCTCCCCGACGATCGTGTAACCGAGGAGGAGGAAGAGCTGTGGCAACAACGTGACCGCGAGCATCGTGGCCGACACGGCTGCCACTTTCGAAACCACGTAGGTCGTCCGATTCAAAGGAGAGGCCAGGTACAGAGCCAGCATCCCTGTTCGACGATCGGTACAGATGGCTTCCGGTGCCACAAATGCGGTGAACAAAGCGATCACCAAGACGATGGTGAAGTAGTACTCGCCATAGTCTCCTTGAACATCGGTGAGCTCCGACGGGAGCAACACGGCAAGGCCGACGAACACAATGGCCGGCACGAACGCCACCAAGATCACGATCGCGGGTAGCACCTTGTGCCTTGCGGCCCGCTTCAGACCCAGGACACGTTGGACCGCATGGAGGCCCAGGCTCAACATGGCCCAGCCCGTGCCAGCGCGTTCGCCCTCATACTCGCGGTATCCAAGCTCGTGGATCTGGGCGCTCATGATGCGTTGTCGGTCGCGTCGTTGGCCTCGAGGAAGACGTCCTCGAGGGTGACCTGACGGTCCTTGAGCTGGCGCAGCCCCACTCCGGTATCAGCGACAGCGTCGCGGGCGAGGTCGTGTAGCTGTGCGCTGTCTTCGGCTGTCACGGTGAGTCTCAGACCGTCGACGTCGACAGAGCACCCGGCGGCGACCAAGACGCGGGCAACGGCATCGGCGTCGTGGTCGACCTCGAGCGTCAAGCCAGTCACTGCGCCGCGCAGCGCAGCCAGCGGCCCCGATCTCGTCACTCGTCCGCCACCAAAGATCACGACGTTGTCGCAGATGCGGTCGACCTCGTCGAGCAAGTGTGAAGACAACAAGATGTCGATGCCGAATTCGCCGCCGATTCGGGCGATGAGCTCCAACATGTCGTCGCGCTGCACGGGGTCAAGGCCGTCGGTTGGCTCGTCGAGCAAGATCAACTCGGGGTCATGGGCGATGGCCCCGGCCAACTTCACGCGTTGGCGTTGACCGGTCGACATCGTGCCGATCGGCCGGAAGCGCTCTTCGCCGAGGCCGACTTGCCACATGGCATCGCTGGCGCGCTCGGTGGCGGCGCGCTTGGGGAGCCCGTGGAGCTGCGCCAGGTGCCGCACCAGGTCGTTGGCCTGCACGTCTGGTGGCAGGTGGTGGTGCTCGGGCGCATACCCAATGCGTCCGCGAACCTTCGCTCCCTCGGTTTGGGGGTCGTGGCCCAACACGGTCATCTCGCCGGCTGTTCGGTCGTGCAGACCGAGCACGAGGCTCATGAATGTGGTTTTGCCGGCACCGTTGGAGCCCAACAAGCCGGTGACTCCGCGTTCGAGCTCGATATCAATATCGGCCAAGGCAACGTTCGGCCCCCAGTGTTTGGCCACGTTGCGCGCCGAAATGATGTCCGAGCGCAGGCCGATTGGTGCGGCGCCGGGGAGGGTGGATGGGGGGAGCGTGGTCATGGGGACTGGTGTATCGAGATGGGAAAGCGGCAGTGCTCTGTCGCCTCGGGGGGTTCTCGTGGTTCACGGTAGTCGCACGCGAAGCGCCGATTGATCCTCCGAAAGGATGATTGTGTGCGGCGCAAGGGGAGAAGTGCCCGGTTTGAGGTCGCGATCTCGTGGGCCTCGGGGCCCTTTCAAGGCCGGAGTATGGTGCACGCTGTTGTCACCTGCCACGCTCTGGTTGGTCACGAAACCGGGAATGCCTCTGGCGGATGAGGCGTTGTCGGGTTGGAAGTGCCGCTACCTGTCCGAACAGCAGATTCCCACGAACAGCAGGTTCCTATGAACAGCACGATCGAAAGTACACCCGAAGCCCGCCAGGTCATTTTCGAGCTACTCGAAAATGTCGACGGCGAGCTGAGCACCCGTTCACGGGTGGTCGATGGTTTGCTCGATCTCCGCAACGCAGCGCCCGAGTTCAGCGAGCTCGAAGCACGAGTCGACGAGCTCCTCCGCAGTGTTCCCGGTGTCACCACCGTGCCCAACGGCTGGTGGCTCGACCGTCTCGAAGAGCTCCGCCGCCTCACCTGATCGTCGCTCCTGGGCCACCGTTGTGGCCTGACATACCCACTGCCCACGTTCCCGAGAACGTGGGCAGTTTCGCGCTTGGTTGCTGTTGAGGTCGGTGCGGTCTGCTTTGCCGGCGCGTGCCAGCGGACATTTGGCCGGGCGCGACAACGGCGACCCGAATGGGTCGCCGCTATCTGTTTGCGAAGCCAGGGAGGGGGAGACCGGGCTTCGCAGAGAGGTGCGTGATCAGGCTGCGACAGCAACCCTTTCGTAGGCTTCGATCAGGTGAGCTTGGAGCTCGAGTTCGGCAGCCCGACGCTTGTACGCGCTGGCCAATGGGCCAGGCAGCGCTGATGCTTCAGTGCGAAGGTGGGCGGCTCGATCGAGGGGTCTTTGGGTGTTCATCGGTGTCTCCTTGTGACCGGCCAGATCTTCTGCAGCCGGCAGGATGTAGAACCAATCGGCGCTGCGAGTTATTCCCAACTTGTCCGGCGCGGCTACTACTCTGCGGCCATGATTGAGCTCGAAACCGTCGCTGACTTTGACTCCCACGTCGACCAGCATGACTCCTTGGATTCGATCGCTGTCCAGGCCCTCGACCTGTGTGACCGTTCCGAGGTTCTGCTCACGATCAGCGTCGATGGGGCGGTGTTCATGGGATGTGTGGTCGAGCCTGAGGCCCAGCGCCGGCTGATCCGCGATGCCACGGTCTTTCCACGCTTCCCGAACCTCCCCTTTCGCGCGTTTCGCGCAGAGCTCTATGACGCAGATGAGCTCTTTGGCGGCTACACCCCTGGTGACAAGGACAGCTTCGAGGCAGCCTTCGACACGAAGGTGTACCGATGGTTCGATCGAAGCCGGCAAGGACACAACGTTGTGGATCTCTTGGCTCAGCGCGTCCACGACCATTCCATTGACGATGCGCTCGAGCATGTGCTCGACGACGGCACGCGGGACCGAGTGGTGGCCATCATGGGTGGCCATGGCATGCGACGCGACGAGGAAAGCTACGTGGCTGTCGCTCGGTTGGCACGCCAGCTGACTCGGTCAGGCTTTGTCTGCGCCTCCGGCGGGGGGCCCGGAGCAATGGAGGCCACCAACTTTGGGGCATGGATGGCGACTCACGCTGACGGTGCGCTCGATGAGGCACTGGCCGTGCTGGCCGCGGCGCCGACCTTCGAACCCGTTCCCGACTGGCTGGACGCGGCATTCGACGTGCGGTTGCGTTGGCCATTACCCCATGGCACGCTCAGTAGCTTGGGGATCCCGACCTGGCACTACGGCCATGAGCCCCCCAACGTCTTTGCGAGCCATATCGCCAAGTACTTCGCGAACTCGATCCGTGAGGATGGGTTGCTGGCCATCGCGTTGGCTGGTGTGGTGTTTGCTCCAGGGAGCGCTGGGACCATCCAGGAAGTGTTCCAAGACGCTGCGCAGAACCACTACAAGTCGTTCGGCATTGCGTCGCCGATGGTGTTCATGGGTCGTGACTACTGGACCCACGACAAGCCCGTCTATCCGTTGCTGGCCCAGCTCGCGGACGGCCACGACTACGGCGAACTCCTCGCGATCGAAGACGACGTCGACGCGATCGCCGCACGATTGTCAGAACACGCTCGCCTGCGGGGCTGACCTGCGCGGCCCTGGCCCGGGCGGGTGGGCCCCTGAGGATGGGTGCTAATGGGCTGGTCGCGCTCGGTGCAGAGCGAGCGCGGTGTTGATGAGGCCGAGGTGGGAGTACGCCTGGGGATGGTTGCCCAGCATCAGGTGTGTACTGGGTTCGTATTCTTCGCTCAGCAAGCCGGTATGGCCGGCTAAATCGACGTAGCGGTCGAAGAGGGTTCGGGCGTCTTCAAGCTGGCCCATCATCACGTAGGCCTCGATGAGCCACGCCGTGCAGATCAAGAAGCCTCCCTCGTCACCCGGCAAGCCGTCGTCGAGGCGGTACCGGTAGACGATCGGCCCCTTTCGGAGCTCGCGTTCGATGGCCTTTACGGTGGCGACGAAACGCGGATCGGTGGTGGGGAGAAGGCCGGACAAGCCAATCCACAACACAGCGGCATCGAGCTCATCGTCCTCGTAGGCGATGGTGTAGGCACCAACCTTCTCGTTCCAGCCCTTGGACACGACATCGCCGGCGATGGTGTGGCGTAGCGGCGCCCAGCTCACTGGAACGTGGCGGCCCGTGAGCTGGCCGATCCGGATGGCTCGGTCGATGGCGACCCAACACATCACCTTCGAGTGAACGTGATGGCGTTGAGGCCTGCGTTCTTCCCAGATGCCATGGTCTGGCTCGTGCCAACGCCGAGCGACGGCAGCGACCATGTCTCGCACCAGTTGCCAGATGCTGTCGGTGATCTCGTCACCGTGGAGCGCGAGCCGATGTGCGAGCTCGACTACAGGCCCGAAGACGTCCAGCTGAACTTGTTGATCGGCAGCATTACCGATGCGAACCGGCCTGCTGCCGAGGTAGCCGTTGAGTGTGGGCAGTACTGCCTCGGGGAGGAACTCATCGCCGGCCAATGCGTACAACGGGCGGAGTTGCTCGGGCCCGGGCAACTGCGATACCCGGTCGAGGATCCACGCCAAGAGCGCTCGTGCTTCGCTGAAGCTCCCCAACTCCACGAGTGCGCATGCGCTGAGCGATGCATCGCGGGGCCAGCAGTATCGGTAGTCCCAGTTTCGGACGCCGCCGGGGACTTCGGGGAGGCTCGTGGTGGCTGCGGCAAGCATCGCCCCGGTTGGTTGGTGGCAGAGCGCTTTGATGGTCAGCGCGCTTCGCAGAACTGCGTCGCTGGCGATCGGGGGAACGTTAAGCGACGCGGCCCAGTCGGTCCAATGATCTGACGTTCCCGATCGGCGTGCTGCCTCGGGGTGAGCCGGGAGATCGGTTTCGTCGAAGCTCAGTTCTACGACCAGGGGCGTGCCGTCGAGCTCGACCGATGCTCGAGCCGTTTGGTTGACGCCATCGCCGGTGATGGTCCAATCGACGTTGGGCGAACGGAGCAGGATTGTTTGGCGGACGCCGCGGACGATGATTCCACCCGTGATCGCCTCGAGCTGGGTAGGAGCTCGGCCGTAGTCCAGTCGCGGGGCGAACTCGATGACCGCACGGCCACGCCCCTCCAATACCCGAACGAGGTCGGTACGGCCGGCCGGCTCGTTGGGCCGGTCGAATGATGCGTCCATGTAGTCGGTGACCATCAGGTCGGACCAGCGGGTCTCGAGGATGAGCGTGCCAGGGAGGTAGCGCTGAGAGATCGGCGCAGCGTCGCTCTCTGGCCCAACGGCGAAGTAGCCGGCGTGTGGGCCGCCTACCAGTTCGGCAAACACAGCCGGTGAATCTGCACGAGGGTGACAGAGCCAGGTCACCCGGGCATCGGGCGTGATCAGGGCGAGCGTTCGCTGGTCCGACAGCATCGAGTGTTCTTCGATCCCTGGTGCGTGCTCGCCCTGGAGCCACGCCCGCCGGAGCTCGCACAGTAACGCAAGGTTGCGCGCCGTGGCTTCGGTGTCCTCCAGCCGAGCGGCAGCGGCGGTTTCGCCCTCGCCGACCTTTACGCCCAGGTCGGGTCCGGTGAGGATCGCGAACGCGTCCTCGTCGGTGACATCGTCTCCCATGAAGAGCACGGCATCCGCGGCGACTTGGCGCCGGAGTGTGTCGACGGCAGTGCCCTTGTTGGTGGCCACCACCGCCAGCTCGATCACCATTTTGCCGGTCTTGACCTGCACGCCGGGTCGGCGGGCGGGGCCGTCAAGGATGATCTGCACTGCCTTCTTGGCTTCGTCGGGATCGGCATTGCGATAGTGGAACGCGACACTTGCCGGCTTCTTCTCGATGGTGAAACCTTCGCCTCCGCTGGCTACGAGGTCGGCGAGTTCGGCCGTGATGAGGCCGCGTAATTCGATCTGGTGCGCATCAAGGTCGCGAACAAATCCGGCGTCGAACTCCGAGCCGTGACTTCCGACCAGGTGGATCTCTGATGGGAGGCGGCTAAGCGCGGCGAGGTCGCGTAGCGACCGGCCGGAGATCACGGCAACGTGGGTG
>CAWKYX010000103.1:0-10842 GCA_963854265.1 Acidimicrobiia bacterium | reverse complement strand
CGAGCACCCAACGACCGAGCGACGCCTTGTCGGCGCGTACCGAGAGTTGTCGGACCTCAACGAACCCCAACTGCAAGCCCTGGCCGAGCGCAGCACCAGAGCCAGCGAGGTAGTTCGCATCCACCGCGCGGTCAAGGCCCGCCTCCAAACGGACTGGTACAACGAACACGATCTGATTGAAGCCGCGATAGATCAGTTCGATCACAACCCGTCTGGTTTGGACAGCTTGGGCACACTGTTCCTGTTCCTGCCGGAGTACCTGGCCCCCGCCCGCATCCGCCTGGTCCTCGCTGCTACCAAGTCCAGGCCAACCACCATCGTCGCCGCGTTAACCGGCATTGACGACGCTGACCGGGTGGTGCGCGCCACGCTCGACCAGCTTCGGGTCAAACCTGCGCCGGTGGAAAGAGTCGCCACGCCGGCCAACCTGTCCGTCACCAGTGTTTCCGATGCCGACGACGAGGTCCGACGTGTCGTCCGCGGCATTGTCGACGCTGCCAGGGAGGGTGTGGCGTTCGACCAGATGGCCGTCGTCTACGCCACTGACCAACCGTACGTGCGGCTCCTGCACGATCATCTCGGCGCCGCCGGCATTCCCCTCAATGGCAGCGCAGTCCAGACCCTTGCCGAGAGTGCCGCGGGCCGACTCCTACTGCGCCTCCTGGCCCTACCCGGCCGCCTGTACCGGCGCGAAGATGTCATGGCCACGGTCTCGTCGTCACCGCTGATATGGAACGGGGCCACCGTCCCCGCCCGAGCATGGGACCAGGTCTCTCGCAACGCCGGAGTCGTCAAAGGCGAGCGCGATTGGGAACTGCGCCTCCAGACCTTCATGGATGACGCGTTGGGTGCCGCCGCCGACCTCGGCGACGACCCCGAATACGAATCACGCGTCCGCCGGCTCCGCCGAGATGGCGCCACCGCGAAGCAATTGCAGACGTTCATGGCGTTCTTGATTGAATCCGTCGGGCGCGGAGTCGTGCTGGAGTCGTGGAAACGCCGCTCAAAGTGGTGTCGCGGCCTCCTCGATACCTTCCTCGGTCCGTCGACAGACTGGCCAGCATCAGAACAGCTGGCGCTCGATCACGTGCACCTGGTCCTCGATCGCCTCGCAACACTCGACGCCGTTGAGCCTGGTGGGTCCCTCAACATCTTCCGTCGGAGCCTGGACCTCGAACTCGACGGTGGCCTCGGACGCGTGGGGAGTTTCGGCAACGGGGTCTTGGTCGGCCCGGCCAGCGTGACCCTGGGCCTGCGGCTGGATCGGGTGTGGATTCTTGGCATGAGCGAGGGAAGTTTCCCGAGCCGACCACGCGACGACTCACTACTCCCCGACCGAGAGCGCCAAGGCATCGGTGTCCTGCGGCTCCGCAGCGACAGAACAGGCGACGAACATCGACACTTCCGAGCAGCACTGGCCTCGGTCGGCACCGACGGAGTTGCACACCTTCTCTACCCGCGCGGAGACCTCCGCCAGTCCAACGAGCGAGTCCCCAGCCGTTGGTTGGTCGACATAGCCCAACAACGGCTGGGAAACGATCGTCTCAGCGGGTCCGACATCGCCAATGTGTCCGCTGACTGGATTGAGCACAGTGCCTCATTCACCGCCGGCGTGACTGAAACCGCCTTCCCTGCCACCTCCCAAGAATTCGAGCTGGCGAGCCTGGTCACTCATCTCCGAGCGCACGGCCAGATCGACGACCACGAGCTCCTCAGCGAGGACCATCAGCTCGCGAACGCCGCCAGGACCCAACGCTTGCGCCTGTCCGGGCGGTTCACCCGCTTCGACGGCAACGTTTCTACGGTCCCCATAGAGGCGCCCGGCACGGGAGCTCGGGCCACATCAGCGACGGCGCTTGAGACCTGGGCCCGATGCCCATTCCAGTACTACGTCCGGTATCTGCTAGGCGTGGATCCACTCGAAACGCCCGAGCTTCGGTTGCGGATCGACCCCCTCTCGAAGGGGACACTGGTTCACGAGATCCTGGAAGCATTCGTCCGCCATCGCATCGCCGATACCGACGTCGAGAGGCTCGCATGGAATGCCGACGATGGCAGAAGGCTCCACGAGATCGCAGACACCGCCTTTGCCACGGTGGAATCTCGCGGCCTCACCGGCGAGCCCCTCTATTGGCGACGCGACCAGGTGTTACTACGCCGAGACCTCGGTGCGTTTCTCTCCCTCGATTCGGATCGGCGCCTCGACGGCGACTTGCGCCCTATCGACACGGAGTTGGCGTTTGGCCTCGACGGTGCGCGGGCAGTCAGAATCCTCTTGCCCGATGGGCGCAAAATCGGGGTCCGTGGCTCGATCGACCTCGTCGACGAGACTCCCGAGGCCAACTTGGTGATCGTCGACTACAAGACTGGCAAGCGCTCACCAATCAGCCCCAAGGACCCGCACAAGAACGGCACCAAACTGCAACTTGTTTTGTATGCGTTGGCAGCGCGTCAGGTGTTGGACCGGCCGGCCGCCGACGTTGACAGCAGCTATTGGCACCTGCGCGCTGCCGATGGCTACCGCCAAGCCGGCTATGGCGTCACCCCTGCCATCGAAGTCGAGGTACTACGCGCGGTCGCCACCATTGTGTCGGGAATCGAGCAGGGCGTTTTCCCTCACCATCCCGACCCCTCAACGCGTGGCGGCTGGATCAGCTGCCACTACTGCGACCCCGACGGTTTGGGCGTCGCCGAGGCCCGACGCCGTTTCGTACGGATGACAGAGGACCCGCTCCTCGGGGACTATCTGGCCCTGGCCGAACCCAAATTGGCGAAAGCCCTCACCCTGCCCGGCGTGGCACCTACGAGCACCCATGACTGAGCAACTCAGCTTTCTCGACGACAACTCCGAGGGATCGCCCCGCAATATCGATCCACCCAATATCGATCCGCCCGATCAACACCACCGCGTCAAGATCGCGACCGACCTCGACACAACGTTGTTCGTCGAAGCCGGTGCAGGATCGGGCAAGACCACCGCTCTCGTCGACCGCATTGCCGCGCTGGTTAACTCGGGCGTAGAACTCGAACACATCGCGGCCATAACCTTCACCGAAAAGGCTGCCGCCGAGCTTCGCCAACGTGTCCGTGAACGTCTCGAAGATGACCTCCGAGATCACGCCAATCGACGTAGTCGCCGAGCGCTTGACCAACTCGACAGTGCTGCCATCTCAACACTGCATGCGTTCGCCCAACGCATCTTATTCGAGCATCCCATCGAAGCCGGACTTCCGCCAGGTGTCGAAGTGCTCGACGAACTCGGGTCCCAAGTCGATTTCGATGACCGCTGGGAGAGCTTCCTGCCCACCCTGTTGGGCAATGCGGCCGCGGCAGCGCCTCTGCTGGCCGGTGACGTCCTGGGCATTTCTCTTGCGGCACTGCGATCGATGGCGCAGCAGTTCGAGAACAACTGGGACCTGTTGCGCAGCCGGCTGTCAATCGACCCGGCCCCCATCTCGATCGATGTGTCCTCCTTCGCCCATCGCCTCACCGAGATGGCGACCCAACGACACGAAGCGCTCGATGACACAGACAAGATGGTCGACCGACTCGACGATGTGGCCCGGCTTGGCGATGCGCTTCGCCGAACAGCCGGAGACACAAGCTTGAGCGAGGTCGATCGCATCGTCGACCTCGCCGAACTTCTCGCTGCGCCGACACCAAAGCTGGCCACCGACAAAGGTGAGCCCTATGCGGTCCTCGGAAACAAGACCAAGTGGCCAAAAGGTTATGACCTCGACGACCTGAAGTTCGACCTCTGGTCAACCGGAGAAGAACGCGACGAGCTCCGATCCAGCCTGACCCAGCAGGTGCTAGCCCACCTCGCCAGCCACGTCGGGCAGTTCGTGCTCGACGCAGTCGACGAGCGCCGGTCAGAAGGCCGCCTGCGATTCCATGACCTCCTGGTACTCGCACGAGACGTGCTGCGCAGCCCCGAACACGGGAGTGAGGTCCGGGCGAGCCTGCGAGACCGGTACCGGCGCCTACTCATCGACGAATTCCAGGACACCGACCCAATCCAGGTGGACTTGGCCACCCTCATCGCAGCCGAGCCGTCGGCGAACGTGGACCAAGCTTGGGACGCAATCTCGGTCACGCCTGGCCGCCTGTTCTTCGTGGGAGATCCAAAGCAATCCATCTACCGCTTCCGGCGAGCCGACATAGCGACGTACCTCGGGGCCCAGGACCGCTTCGGTGCCGACAACGGCAACGTCGCCCTTACGACGAACTTCCGTTCGGCGGCACCCGTCGTGCATTGGGTCAATGACGTCTTCGGGCAACTCATCCAAGCTCACCCCGAAAGCCAACCCGCCTACGCCGAGTTGGCCAGTGTTCGTGCAGCAGTGTCTGGAGGACCAGGGGTGCAGCTGCTGGGAATTGCCGACCACGCTGGCTCACCGAGCGCCGCAGAGTTGCGCGCAGCGGAGGCCAACGACGTCGCGGCGACCATCGTTGATGCCCTCACCCAGCCTTGGTCTGTCGTCGCCGAGAACGCCCGGGGCGAACGTGTCGAACGCCCGGCCGAACTCGGCGATATCACGATCCTACTGCCGGCCCGAACCTCGCTACCCGCGCTCGAGCAAGCGCTCGAAGACGCCAACATCGCCTACCGGGCCGAGACCGCCAGCCTCGTATACGCGACTCCCGAGGTTCGTGACTTGCTCATGCTGGCCCGCGCTATCGATGACCCAACCGACGAACTCGCTGCGATCGCAGCCTTGCGAACGCCGGCGCTCGCCTGCGGCGACGACGATCTGTACCGCTACAAGATCAACCACCGAGGCGGCTGGAACCATCAGCGACTCAGCGAAGACCTGCCCCGTGACGACATCGTTGTGGCGGGCATGCAATGGATGTCGGATCTTCACAAACAGCGAGCATGGATGTCGCCGGCCCAGCTACTCGACCAGATCACCCGCGAGCGACAGCTCCTGCAACTGGGCGTCTTCCAGAGCCGACATCGCGAGGTGTGGCGGCGACTGCGATTTGTCATCGACCAAGCTCGAGCGTGGACAGACACGACCGGCGGCGACCTCCGCCAGTACCTCAGCTGGGTTCGATTGCAGGGATCAGACTCGGCCCGTGTCGCAGAGACCGTGCTTCCCGAAACCGATACCGACGCAGTGAGAATCATGACTATCCATGCCTCGAAAGGCCTGGAATTCCCCATCACCATCGTGTCGGGGCTCACCACGCAGATTCAGAGCCGGGCCAGCGACGTTCGGGTCGTGTGGCCGCCCGATGGCACGATTGGCTACAAAGTCGGGCGGGCCAACACGACCCCTGAGTACGACCAGTTCACCCCGCTCGACGAGCAGCTCGATCGCCACGAACGGCTGCGATTGCTCTATGTGGCCTGCACACGAGCCAGCGACCACCTCGTCGTATCGACCCACCGAGCCGAGCAAGCCAAGTCCGAAACGCTGGCACAAATAGTCGCGAGTGCTGCGCTGTCGCCCGAGATGATTGCATCGGTAGCCGATCACGAACCACGTACCGAGCCCCCCCATGCTGTCGAAACTCCGAGCTCGGGGTCCATGGCGATCCTTCCAACGGCCGCCGATTGGCAACACGAACGGGACGTCGCCGTCCACGCTGCGCGCACCACCCGGACCGTCGCCGCCACGACGCTCGCAAAGATCGCGGCAGATCGACGCCACGACCCCGGGCTTCAGAAAGCGGCGAGAGACCTCGACCTGCCACCTTGGCAGAAGGGCCGCTACGGCACGTCTCTCGGGCGCGCTGTTCATGGCGTTCTGCAAACCATCAACCTCACCTCGGCCGCGGGTCTCGCTGGGGCTGCTGCGGCCCAAGCGGCCTCGGAAGGTGTGTCTGGCGCTGAGGCTGAAATCGAAGCCCGCTGCCGGTCAGCACTCGCCAGCGACGTCGTCATCGCCGCGGCCAAGGCGCGACATTGGCGTGAGATTTTCGTGGCCGCGCCAATCGGCCTCCGGCTCCTCGAGGGCTACGTCGATCTGTTGTACGAGACCAACGAGGGTCTGGTTGTCGTTGACTACAAGACTGATGCATGGCAGAGCGAGCATGATCTCGACGCCAAGGTGCAGCACTACCGCATCCAGGCCGCGGCTTACGCTGCAGCACTCGAGAGTGCCACCGACCAGCCCGTTGTGGACGCGATCCTGCTGTTCCTGGGCCCCGAGACCGCCGTGGCCCGATCGATACCGGACCTTCGGGCGGCTATCTCCGAGGTCAGTACGCTGCTCCCCGAAGTGATCGCAGGGGGCGAAGAGGCCTCGAGCGATGTCTGAAAGCCAAGCCGCACCGCGCTGCTGGATCCTGTCAGGTGAGCGCGAGGTCCGTGAACACCGTGGCGGTGTCCGGCCGGACCCAGCCTGCCGGAATGGTCTCGTCTCGGGCCACCAGTCTCTCCAGCATGGGCTCCTTCGAGACCCCGTGAACGAACCACAGGACGTCCTGAGCTTGGTTCACGACGCGTGGGGTCAGCGTTGTTCGATCGGGCCCGTTGAAGCTGTTCACCAGCTCCACGGCTTCATGCGTTTCGCGTAGGCCCTCCCCGGCCTGACCCGGCGGCCACGACGCTGTGTGGCCGTCCGATCGCAGGCCTAAGTGCACGACGTCGAACGCGACGCCGGCCAAGATGGCACGACCAACCATTGCTTCGTCGCTACGACGGAGGGCCTCGCGCTGGGCGGCGTCGGCGGCCTCGTGAACCGAGAAACCACGGATGAATGCACCGGTTGGTCCTAGAACCCGGGCGATAGACACCAGATTGCGGTCGGGGCTGGTTGTCGGGACCCATCGCTCATCAACTTGAAAGATCTCGACCCGAGGCCAATCGAGGCCCGGCGCCGCGAGCTCGGCATAGAGCCCGAGGGGAGATGTGCCGCCGCTGAGCGCGAGCGTTGCTCGGCCGTGGAGTACGAGGGCCTCCCCGAGATGGGTCGCTATGTCGGCCGCTGCGGCGGCAGCGCTGGCATCGACACTGGCTGAGGTCACGACCTTCAATGGTGCAACAATCGCTTCACCCGCGACTGCCAGTGCCGGCCAAGCGTCATTGGTGGCTCTCGTTGTGGTGGCCGCGCATGCCGTGTTCTGCGTGCCAGACGTCGTTGCCAACCAGTAGCCGGTCGGCCGCCGTTGGACCCCAGCTACCGAACTCGTACTGCGAAACCGGGGCCGCTGCTTTGATCGCATCGTCGAAAATTCGCCAGGCCTCCTCAACAGAATCTTGCCGGGCGAATAGCCGAGCATCGCCTTCGAGCGCATCGTGAATCAGCCGTTCATAGGCTTCGGCGCCCTCCCCCAACGACTCAGCAACCGACATCTCCAACTCGACCCCATGTCCCACCAAGAGGTCTCCGGGCAATTTGGCTTGCAAATAGAGCGACGTCTCATCATCGGGCTTGACCCTGAACCTGAGGTGGTTTGGGTGCGGGGGCTCGCCCGCCGCAGCGAACAATGGGCGGGGAGGCGCCTTGAACTCAACCACTGCCTCGGTGACGGTGTCCGCCATGCCCTTGCCCGTCCGGACGTAGAACGGCACACCTGCCCACCGCCACGAGTCGATCTGGAGCCGTATCGCCGCGTAGGTCTCGGTTTCTGAGTCCGATGAAACTCCATCGTGGCTGCGATATCCGTCGTATTGCCCTCGAACCAGGCTGTCACTCTCAACCGTCTGCACAGCACGCATGACCTTCGACAACTCATCGCGTAGCGACGCTGCCGACTCTGAGACGGGTGGTTCCATCGCCAGGAGCGCAACCAGCTGCAACAGATGATTCTGGACCACATCGCGAATGGCCCCGACGCCCTCGTAGAACGCGCCCCATGTCTCCACACCGAAGGACTCGGCCATGGTGATCTGGACGCTGGCGACATGATGGCGATTCCACAATGGCTCGAAGATGCCGTTGGCGAAGCGTGTGATCAAGATGTTCTGGACAGGCTCCTTGCCCAGGAAGTGGTCGATCCGAAAGATGGCGTCCTCGTCATAGTGCGATAGCAAGATCTGGTTCAGTTCGCGTGCGCTCGCCAGGTCGCGCCCGAAGGGCTTTTCGACGACCACGCGCCCGTGTTCATCGAGCCCAACCGCAGCCAGCCCCTCGACAACAACGCCGAACATTGACGGCGGGATGGCAAGGAACGCTAATGGGGCTCGGGCCTGGTCCATCACCGCGTCGAGCCGAGCGAACATCTCGGGGTCGTTGTAGTTCCCGCGGACGTAGCGGAGCCGCTGAGCAAAGTCGGAGAACAAACTTTCGTCGATGGGCTCGTCGGACTCGACCAGCGACGCACGGGCGCGGTCACGCAGGTTGTCATGGCTCCAATCTGATCGAGCGACACCCACGATGGGGAGACGAATCCCCTCGTCTCCGAACAACCGATAGAGCGCCGGCAGGAGCTTCTTGCGAGCCAGATCGCCGGTCACGCCAAAAAGAATGACCGAGTCGGACAGCATCAGGTGGCCTTCTCGGCCTTCTCGTTGTGGCCGCCAAACTCCTTACGCATCGCGCTCAGTACTTTGCCCGCGAAGTCGCCCTCGCCTCGAGACTCGAATCGCGAATAGAGCGCTGCCGATAGCACCGGGACCGGCGCGGCGACGTCGATGGCGGCCTGCACGGTCCAGCGGCCTTCGCCCGAGTCCGACACCCGCCCCTCGAACGCGTCGAGAGTCGGGTCCTCGCTCATGGCGTGGGCGGTGAGATCGAGGAGCCAGCTGCCGACAACGCTGCCCCGGCGCCAGAGCTCGGTGACCTCTGGGATATCGATGTCGTACTGGAAGCCTGCCGGGTCGCGCAGCGGCGTGGTCTCGGCGTCGACATCACGGTCACCGCGGCCAATGCCGGCGTGGCTCAGCACGTTCAGTCCCTCGGCGTATGCGGCCATGATGCCGTACTCGATGCCGTTGTGAACCATCTTGACAAAGTGACCAGCCCCCGACGGGCCGCAGTGCAGGTAGCCGTCCTCTGCGGTGCTGGGATCGCCACCGCGCCCTGCTGTACGCTCGGCGGTCTCCACCCCCGGCGCCAAGCTTGCGAAGACGGAATCGAGTCTGGCCACGGCCCCGGCGTCGCCCCCGATCATGAGGCAATAGCCCCGTTCCAGGCCGGCCACGCCGCCGGAGGTCCCACAGTCGAGGTAATGGACGCCGCTGGACCCCAAAAGCTCAGCCCGATCGATGTCGTCGCGGTACCAGGAGTTTCCGCCATCGATCAGCACGTCGTCTGCTTCGAGCAACGGTGCGACTTTTTCGATCGTGGCCTGCACATATGCGGCGGGGATCATCATCCAGAGGGCCCGGGGTGCGCTGAGCGCACCGACGAAGTCTGCCAGGTCGGTATGAGTTTCAAACCCCTCTTCGGCCACCACGGACAGGGCCTGCGGGCTGACGTCGTGCACAATCACGTCGTGGCCGTCTACAGCGAGCCGCCGCGACATGTTGGCACCCATTCTGCCTGCGCCGATCATTCCCAGTTGCATACGTATCTCCTTAAGACCGTCGCTTCTGCTCAGGAACGAGACCGTGGCAACCCGCCAGAACCCGTCATCCTTCCACGAGTGGTGCCATATCTCGCCAGGAAACGGGCGGCGTAGATGACGCACTGACTCCCAACGACGATACTTGGCCCATGGCAACACTTCTGGCACATGTAAAAGTCACCGAGGGGAAGGAAGATCACTGGGAAGAAATCGCCCGCACGGTCTTCGCCGCTACTCATGCAAACGAAAAGGCGATGCAGCGGTACGAATACTGGCGCGGCTCGGATCCAAGGACGTACTACGTGTTGTTGTCCTTCGATGACTTCGACGGCTTCATGGAGCATCAGATCGCCGATTACCACCACAACGCACCGTTCGGCGACTGCTTCGAGGACTTCAAGCTCGAGTGGATCGATCCCATCGAAGGGGCATCCCCACTCGTGGCATCGACCACCAGCGGCGAGGAGCGCCCCGAAAAGGGCGACCTCTGGAACACCTACCGCCGCAACCACAGTGAGGAAGTCCCGGCCTGGTGGGTCACGCTGCGCGGGTGAAATCGCTTCCGCTGTCGACCGTGGTGCAAACATCGGCTGCGGTCGCAGCGACGCGATCGCGAAAGGACAAGACCGCGTCGCTGGCCGCTGCATTGGCTGCGGCCACGCCGGAGGAGGCAGCACTTGTCGTTTCCTTGCTGGCGGGCGACCCGCGCCAGGGCCGAATCGGCATCGGTTGGGCGACGTTGAACCGCGTCGCAAGCGCACATGCAACACAATCTTCGCTGTCCATCGAGGACATCGATACTGCGCTGGATGCGATCGCCGCTGCAACCGGTGAGGGCTCGGCACGTGCTCGATCTGTCATCTTGGGCGACCTCCTAGCACGAGCGACCGAGGCCGAGGCGGAGTTCCTCAAACGGCTGTTGTTGGGTGAACTGCGACAGGGGGCGAACGAAGGTCTTGTCGTCGAAGGCCTCGCGAAGGCCTCCGGAATCAAAGCTGCCACCGTGCGTCGTGCCGTGATGCTGTCCGGCGACCTGGGACTCGTGACCACAGCTGCGATGACCGGAGGTCTGACGCTCTGGCCGAAATCGGGCTGCGCCTTGGGCGTCCCATGCGCCCGATGCTGGCTTCAACTGCGGCCGATGTTGGCGAGGCACTGGGGGCCCTGGGTGAGTGTTCAGTCGAGTGGAAACTCGGCGGGGCACGAACCCAAGTCCACCGCGATCATGACGAAGTTCGGATATGGACACGGAACCTCAACGAGATCACATCTCGGCTCCCAGCGATCGTCGAGGTCGTCTCAGCGTTCCCCGCTGAACGGCTGGTACTCGACGGCGAAATCCTTGGTCTCGTCGCCGAGGATGAGTCAGTGTCCTTCCTG
>CAWKYX010000102.1:0-11043 GCA_963854265.1 Acidimicrobiia bacterium | reverse complement strand
GTGCCAGTTCAACCTGGTTGCAATCCGTAGCGAGATAACAATAAGAATATTCGTCACTGAACCCTGGCG
The DNA here is from genome assembly GCA_963854265.1 of Acidimicrobiia bacterium. GTDB lineage: Bacteria > Actinomycetota > Acidimicrobiia > Acidimicrobiales > UBA8592 > CAWKYX01. The sequence continues at coordinate 10,974 of CAWKYX010000102.1, read as the reverse complement.
CGTTGAAGAAGCTGGACAACAAGGTGAGCTCAGCTGCAACAAGGCCTACCTCTTCACCCAATTCACGTGCCGCCGTTTCATGGGGTGGTTCGCCCGCGACGTCGCGTTTGCCCGCAGGGATCTCGAGCAGCTCTTCATCGATGGCTGCACGGTACTGGCGCACCATGACAACGTCCCCGTCGACGATTGGCACCACCATGACCGCGCCAGGGTGGCGGACATATTCGCGCGTCAGGATCTCGCCATCGGGCGCTTCGACCCGGCCGATGCTGACCGTGAAGACTGGTCCGCTATGGATGACCTTCTCGTCGAGCTGACGGAACCCAGGCACAGGACTGCTAGGAAACCGGCTGCGGTCGATCGAGGTCGATGAGCTGCGGGTTGCGGCCCTCACGACGATTGAGCGCAGTCTTCATGAATGCCGCGAACAGCGGCGCTGGCCGATCTGGGCGGCTCTTGAACTCCGGGTGAGCCTGGGTGCCTACCCAGAAAGGGTGCCCCTTGAGTTCGATGAATTCGACCAAGCGACCATCGGGGCTCTCACCGCAGCAGATGAAGTCGGTGTTATCGAATCGACTGCGGTACTTCGGGTTGAACTCATAACGATGACGGTGGCGTTCGGACACGATCGTGCGGCCGTAGGCCATGGCGACCTGTGACCCGTCGCGGAGCTCGGCCACGTAGGCGCCAAGACGCATCGTGCCACCCATGTCGGTGACATCGCGTTGTGATTCCATCAGGTCGATGACCGGGAACGGCGACTGGGGATCGAATTCGCTGGAGTTGGCTCCGGCCATGCCCAACACGTTGCGGGCGTACTCGATGGTCATGACCTGCATTCCCAGGCACAACCCGAGGCAAGGGACGGCATTCTCGCGGGCGTGGGAGGCTGCGGCGATCTTTCCCTCGACACCGCGCTCGCCAAACCCGCCAGGGATGACGATGCCGTCCAGGTCACGGAGCCGACCGGCGGCCAAGAGACCTTCGACTTCTTCGGCTTGGATCCAGTCGATCTCGACCTTTGCACCCTCGTGGATGCTGGCATGGCGGAGTGACTCGACAACCGAAAGATAGGCGTCGACGAGCGTGACGTACTTTCCAATGATGCCCACCCGAACAGGGGTGTCTGCAGCTTCGACCTTGGCCACCAACTCTCGCCACTCGACAAGATCGGGTTCGACCGGGTCGAGACGCAACAGGTCGCAGATGAACGTATCGAGGCCCTCGTCGTGCACAACGAGCGGAATTTCATACAGGCTGTCGGCGTCCGCGGCATTGATCACGCCGGGCACTGGTACATCGCACAGACTGGAGATCTTGCGCTTAAGCGCATCGCTCACGGGCTTCTCGCTACGACACACGATCGCGTCGGGCTGGATACCGCGGCTTCGGAGCTCGGTAACCGAGTGTTGTGTTGGTTTAGTCTTTTGTTCACCCGATGGTGCGATGAACGGGACCAGCGTGACGTGCACGTATGCCACGTTGTCGCGACCGACATCCAATCGGAACTGCCGAATCGCTTCAAGGAACGGCAAGATCTCTATGTCGCCAACAGTGCCACCGATCTCGGTGATCACTACATCGACGTCTTCGCCCCCCAGTTGGTTGATGCGGCGCTTGATCTCGTCGGTGATGTGGGGAATGACCTGCACCGTCTTGCCCAAGTAGTCCCCGCGACGCTCGGCGGCAATAACCGACGAGTAGATCGAGCCCGTCGTTGCGTTGCTGCCCTGGGACAGGTTCTCGTCGATAAACCGCTCGTAGTGACCAAGGTCAAGGTCGGTCTCACCCCCGTCGTCAGTGACGAATACCTCGCCATGCTCGAAGGGGTTCATGGTCCCGGGGTCCACGTTGATATAGGGATCGAGCTTCTGCATCGTGACCCGTAGGCCTCGACACTTCAGGAGCCGTCCAAGTGAGGAAGCCGTAAGGCCCTTCCCCAGCGAACTGGCCACGCCACCCGTCACGAATATGTGCTTGGTCACGGAACGTCAACCTATCCCTTCGGAGGACCCGCGCGACGGACGGTCTCGCGGAAGTTTTACGGCATGAGACAAACGCCCGTGATGAGCTGTCATTTCGCAGCCTTTTGTGCCGCGGCGTCGGTGAGCAACTCGCCGGCGTGTTCACGCGCCGATGCACTGCCCGGCGATCCGGACAACATCCTCGACAATTCGACGATGCGGGCTTCGGTGTCCAGCGCGGAAGCCTCGACCGAGACCATGCCGCCGTCGTCGTTCTTGGCGACGACAATCTGGTTGTCTGCGTAGGCAGCCACCTGAGCCAAGTGGGTGACCACCAGGACTTGGCGCGCCGCACCCAAGCGACCCAGGGCCACACCTACGGCTTGTGCCGCGGCTCCGCCGACGCCGGCATCGACCTCGTCGAACACCATGGTCGCCGGGTCTGCAGACAAGACCAAACGTAGTGCCAGCATGGTCCGCGCCAGCTCCCCGCCAGACGCGATCTTGGCCAGCGCCTGCGGCGGTGCTCCGGCATTCATCGATACCCGAAATTCGACATCGTCGCCCGGGTCGTCGCCGACGTGACATTCGACCTCGGCCTTGGGCAATGCGAGCTCTCGAACATGGAGGGCAACAACATTGGCAAGACTTGGGGCAGCCTTGCGCCTTGCCTTACCAACTTTGGCTTCGGCTTTGGCCATTTTGGCCCTGGCGTGCTCTAAGAGGCCGTCGATCTCTGCGGCCAACCGGTCGCGATCCTCAAGCTCTTGGAGTCGGGCGTTGGTGATCGACTGGAATTCGAGTACTTCAGCCAACGTGTCGCCATACTTGCGGCGGAGGTCAGTGAGTAGCCGGCGACGCTCCTGCAGCTGCGCAAGAAGCTCGGGGTCGGCCTCGAGATTGTCGGCGAGTGCGCGTGCTTCGGTTGCGACATCGCCGAGCTCTGCGGATAGATCTCGGACCCGCTCGGTGAGGTTCTTGAGTGCAGGAGCGCCCTCGATGGCTGCCAGAAGCTGTGAGATTGCCTCGTCGGCAGGACCGTCGCCACCCAAGAGTTGGACGGCCAGCTCGACATGGTCGCGATGTGCGGTGGCCCCTGCCAGCAACAACTCCTGTTCTTGGAGTCGCACGTCCTCTTCAGCAGACTCAATCCTGGCCTCGTCGATTTCTTCAACCTGAAAGCGGGCGAGCTGGACCTCGCGCAGACGCGCCCGCTCGTCGCCGCCCAACCCTGCCAGCTGCTCGAGCAGATCCCGTTCGTGGAGCCTGGCCTCGACCAGCGGCGCCAGATCAACGTCGCCATAGAGGTCGAGAGCTGCGCGCTGCGCGGACAAGGCGGTCAACGCTGTCTGACCGTGTTGGCCGTGGAGCTCGACGAGTTGCGTTCCGTGTTCTGACAGTGTCGACGCCGTGGCCAGGCGGCCGTTGACATAAGCGCGCGATCTCCCGTCTCGGGGGATCACCCGCTGCAGCACCAGCTCCTCGCCAGCGTGAAGAAATCGCCCCTCGACCACAGCCTCGTCACCGTGGGGTCCAACCATGGTGGACTCGGCTCGTCCTCCGATCAACAAATCGAGCGCGGTGACGACCAGGGTCTTACCGGCACCAGTCTCGCCCGTAATGGCGGTCATGCCGGGGCCGAATACCAAGCTCAGGTGTTCAATCACACCCAGGTTGGTCGCAGCCAACTCCAGCAGCTGATCGCCCTGGCTCATCGGTCGGCGAGCCCGAACTTCGCCTTGAGCGTTCGGTGGAAGTCCTTGCCCCCAAATGACACCAGCCGAGCCGGGATGGGCGCGGCGGAACACGTGACCGATTCGCCAACATCGAGCCGACTGACTATGCGGCCATCGAGGGCAACCGACGCCTCTCGGTCTGCGAGCACGCGAATACGGACATCATCATCGGGAGAGAGCACCAAAGTCCGATCGAAGAGCGAATGGGGTGCGACGGGGGTCAACAACAGCGCTCGGTGCATGGGATCGACAATAGGACCCCGCGCTGACAGTGAATATGCCGTGGACCCCGTCGGCGTGGCAACGATGAGACCATCGGTCGAATAGGTGGTGAAGAAGTCCTCGTTCAGGTCGACCGACACGCGGACTGTTCGACCCGAGTCAACCTTTTCGACCACGACCTCGTTGAGTGCCCGCCACGTCTCGCCACCTTCGTTGGTGACCTCAAGGCGCATCCGCTCCTCGACGAGGTAGTCGCCCGAAAAGAACTTCTCGATCGACTTGAGCGTACTCTCGGGCTCGATTTCGGTGAGGTAGCCAAGCTGACCGAAGTTCACACCCAGAACCGGGACATCGTGATCGGCTACCACCCGGACCGCACGCAGAATGTTGCCATCGCCGCCGAGCGATATGGCCAGGTCCAGCCCAGGCCCGAGTTCACCCTCGGGTATTCCGAGGCTCGGTTCGCCCACCGCACCGGCATCAGTGTCGGGTAGGACAGCTTGGTGGTTCCGAGATCCGAGCCACTCGATGATGTCGACTGCCTGAGCCGCCGCCGCCTCACGCTGTGCATGCAGAAAGATCGCTACCCGGGCCACCGCGACAGCGTATTGCTCAGACTGCTTGTCCGCGCGCCATCACCGTTTGGGTTCGACCGAAGCAACCAGCGCAGCCGTATCCACCACGCTGTCACCCTCGCCAACCACGAGGTGATATAGGAACTCAACATTGCCCTGACCGCCGCGGATCGGCGAGACCGTGCCGGCCTGAGCTGGTGCGCCGGCGATGCCCGCAGCGGTAGCGACTTCGTCGAGCACCCGGAGCCAGACCTCCGGGTCGACAATGACCCCACGACCCTTGCTGGCTTCCTGTTTCGTTGCCTCAAACTGTGGTTTCACCAACAACACGATGTCGCCGCCAGACGTCGCAACCCCCACCAGCGCGTCAAGAACGGTCCGCAGCGAGATGAACGATAAATCGCCCACGATGAGATCGACCGCCCCCCCGATGGCCTCGGGCGTGACCCGGCGGATATTGGTCCGTTCAAGGTTGGTGACCTGAGGGTGCCCGACCAGTGACTCGTGAAGCTGGTTGTGTCCGACATCGAGAGCGACGACGTGGTTCGCGCCTTCCTGCAGGAGGCATTGCGTGAACCCACCGGTGGAGGCACCGGCGTCCAAAGCCCGCCGGCCCGCCGCTACCACGCCGAAGACGTCCAAAGCATGCGCGAGCTTGTCCCCACCTCTGCTGACAAACCGAGGAGCCTCGCCTGCGAGCTCGATGCTGTCGCCACGCTCGACCAGCCGTGAGGCCTTGTCGGCGAACGCTCCGTTGACTTGGACGCCGCGACCATCGATGAGTTGCCGCGCGTGATCCTGGTCAGATGCGAGGTTGCGCCGAACGAGCTCGGTATCGAGGCGATGTCGGGAAGCGATATCGCTACCGTACCGGCGCTGAGCAAACGCCACGTTTGTGTCGCTGGGCGGCTGGCTACCGACGCTGTTGCTGCTTCACGCGCACATCCGAACCGGGTGTACGATCAGGGCGGCCACGCAGCGGACTCGGCGCGGGGAGGACAAAGTGTTCCCGATCAAGGACAGGAACCCCACGCACCACGTGGCGTTCCTGACCATCGCGTTGATCGTGATCAACATCGCGGTGTTCGCGTTCGTCCAAGACCGAGGCCCGAGTCTGGCGGGGGTCACCACCCCCGACGGCACCGAAGTCAGCATCCCCCAGGGCGACAAGTTCAACCTCCAGCACGCCGCAATTCCCTGTGAAATCACCCAACGTCGAGCACTCGACTTTTCAGAGGTCCAAGAACTGTTCCGAGGGTCGACGGATCGCTGCGACAGCATCGACCGCGATCAGCTCTTCCCCAACAAGTCCGTTGCGTTGTCAGCTCTGGCCTCGATGTTCCTCCACTCCGACTGGTTCCACCTGCTGTTCAACATGTGGTTCCTATGGTTGTTTGGCAACAACATCGAAGACCATCTCGGCCCCGTGCGCTTCGTCGCGTTCTACCTGCTGGCCGGTGCCGCGGCCACTGCGACCCATGTTGTGTTGCAGCCCGACAGCGCCATCCCGCTGATCGGGGCTTCCGGGGCCATCGCCGGTGTCATGGGGACCTATCTCATTTGGTTCCCGCAGGCCCCGATCCGAACCTATGTCTTCCCGTTCTTTGTCTTTAGTATCCGCGCGATTTGGCTCCTTCTGGCGTGGTTCATCCTGCAGTTCTTCACCGGAGCAGACTCACAGGTCGCCTGGGGCGCCCACGTAGGCGGGTTCATGTTCGGCGTGATTGTTGGGGCGCTGATCCGCCAGATCCGGGCGCTGTGTCGAAGGGCGTGGCGCGAGCCATGGAAGAGTCGGGCCTACTACCGCTGGGATCTCACCGGCGGTGCTGGCGACGGCGTCCCTGCCCCCGCGACTCGCACCCGGCCACGCTTCAGGCGACGCCGATGGTGACTGCGCCACCCGCAGGTCACCGCGTAGACGCGCCGAGACACGAGGCTGCATCGTTAAAACTGCGAGCGATTGCCTCGGCGGTTGACTGTTGGGATCCGAGCTGTCGGATGGAGCGAAGCGCAGGAGCGGAAGATGTGCGCCCGAGTGACGCGGACAATCGCTGCCTACCGGCCGAGCTCGTTAGCTGACCGTCCAGGTCGGCTGCGAGCGCAGCAGCGCCGCTAGGTCGCCGGGGCCCTTCTGTTCTTGGGCCACGGCCAACTGTTGGCTAGCGATGGTCGCATACTCAGGTCGTTCGACCGCCCTGAACACCCCCACAGGGGTGGGCTCATATGGACCGCTCGCCAAGCGAGAAATCGCAAATGCGAAGCTGGGGTCCTGGCGGGTCACGTCATGGACAATAAGCGCGTCGAGTCCAACGTCGGCGATCTTGACGATCTCAGCGGAGCCCTCAGCATTGGAGATGACGCCCATCTCGTTGTCGGCACCAAAGCGAATAGGCTCACCATGCTTCAGGTCGATCAGCATCGCGTCGCGCTTGTCCCGCTTGGTGATCTGTGCGAACGCGCCGTCGTTGAAGACGTTGCAGTTCTGGAAAATCTCGACCAGGGCAGAACCCTTGTGGGCGTGAGCCTGGCGGAACACTTCCTGCATGTGCTTGCGGTCCATGTCGTGGGTCCGTGCCACAAAGGTGGCCTCGGCCCCAAGGGCAACACTCACGGGGTTGAAGGGCTCGTCGACCGAGCCCATCGGCGTCGACTTGGTGACCTTCCCGACCTCTGAGGTGGGCGAGTACTGACCTTTGGTAAGGCCGTAGATCTGGTTGTTGAACAACAAGATCGTCATGTTGATGTTTCGTCGCATCGCATGGATCAGGTGGTTGCCACCGATGGACAACATGTCGCCATCGCCGCCGACGACCCACACGTCAAGCTCGGGTCGAGCCAGGGCCATGCCCGTCGCCACTGCCGGAGCGCGTCCGTGGATGGAGTGCATCCCGTAGGTCTCCATGTAATACGGGAACCGGGCCGCGCAGCCAATGCCGGAGATGAACACGGTGTTCTCTGGCCGAACATCGAGCTCGGGCATCATGAGCTGCATTGCGGTCAGGACGGAATAGTCGCCACAGCCTGGGCACCAGCGCGGTTCTTGATCGCTGGTCCAGTCAGCCTTGGTGGTTGCTGGTGCTTCGCTCATCGCAGGATCTCCTCGTGCTCAGCTGGCGGCGTCGATAACGACGTCATAGAGTTCGCCCGCCGTAAACGGCTGGCCTTGTACTTTGTGGACCGACTTCACGTCGACCAGGAATTCGGCTCGCACGAGCTTCGAGAGCTGGCCCATGTTCATCTCGGGGCAGATCACTCTCTTGTATCGGCCCAACACTTCGCCAAGGTCTCGGGGGAAGGGGTTGATGTGAATCAGGTGCGCATGATCGACCTTGTACCCAGCGGCACGAGCACGCTTCGTTGCGCTGGCAATCGCGCCCCACGTGGAGCCCCAGCCCAGCATCAAAAGGTCGGCTTCACCGTCACCATCGACCCAAGTAAGGGGGATGTCATTTGCGATGTTTTCGACTTTGGCCTGGCGAATGTCGGTCATCGTCTGGTGGTTGGTCGGGTCGTAGGAAATGTTCCCCGTCCCGTCCTGCTTCTCGATACCACCAATGCGGTGCATGAGGCCCGGTGTGCCCGGTACCGCCCAGGCGCGAGCAAGCGTCTCAGGATCACGCAGGTAGGGCCAGAAGTGCTCGTTGCCGTCTTCGTCGACATGGTTAGGAGCCGTCGTAAACGTCGTACTGATGTCGGGCAAGTCCGCGACATCGGGCAGGTTCCAAGGTTGCGAACCATTCGCGATGTAGCCATCGGACAACAACATGACCGGTGTCCGGTACTTGAGTGCAATCCGAGCAGCCTCGATGGCGACGAAGAAGCAGTGTGAGGGGCCATAAGCGGCGATCACCGGGATCGGCGATTCACCATGACGGCCATACATCGCCATCATCAGGTCCGACTGCTCGGTCTTGGTTGGAAGACCGGTCGAGGGGCCACCGCGCTGAATGTCGATGATGATCAGCGGCAACTCGAGGGTGGTGGCCAAAGCAATGGCCTCGCCTTTGAGGGCTACACCCGGTCCGCTGGTGGTCGTGACAGCCAGATGGCCGCCGAACGCGGCGCCGACCGCTGATGACACCGCTGCGATTTCGTCTTCGGCCTGGAATGTGCGAACACCGAAGTTCTTGTGTTTGGCCAGCTCGTGCAAGATGTCCGAAGCCGGGGTGATTGGATATGAGCCAAGGAAGATCGGGAGCTTCGCCTGCTGCGATGCGGCGACAAGACCCCACGAGAGCGCAACGTTGCCCATGATGTTCGTGTACTCACCGGGTTCGTGCTTTGCCGGCTTGACCTCGTAGGTGTAGTCGAACATCTCGGCCGTCTCGCCGAATGCGTGTCCAGCCTTGAAGGCCTTCTCGTTCGCTTCGATGACCGATGGCTTGCCCGCGAACTTGGCGCTGATCCAGTCCATGGTGGGCTCGACGGGCCGCGCATACAGCCACGACAGCAATCCCAGCGCAAAGAAGTTCTTGGACCGCTCGGCATCTCGGGGCTTGACGCCCTCGATGCCTTTGCATGCCTCTTTGGTGATCGAGGTCATGGGGACCTCGAAGACCTTGTAATTGTCGAGGTCGTTACTTTCGAGCGGGTTGTAGTCGTAGCCCGCCTTGGAGAGATTTCGTTCCTCGAAGGTGTCGGTGTTGACGATGATCGTGCCGCCCACCTCGAGCCGGTGGAGCTCGTTCTTGAGCGCCGCCGGGTTCATGGCGATCAAAACATTGGGGGCGTCGCCTGGCGTCGTAATGTCGTGATCCGACACTTGCACCTGGAACGCTGACACCCCCGCGAGGGTGCCTTGGGGAGCTCGGATCTCTGCCGGGAACTCTGGCAGCGTCGCGAAGTCGTTGCCGAACAGTGCGCTCGCGCTCGAAAAGCGCTCGCCTGTCAGCTGCATGCCGTCGCCTGAATCGCCTGCGAACCGGACCACAATGCGGTCCAGCTCTTGGACTTCGGGCCGAGGTGCGGTGTCTGTCACGGGAATCTCCCTTGATCCTCCGAGATGAATGTCGTGTCGAATGTACACAGCTCGCGCCCCTTCCGCGGTCACCGTGGCCAGACTTTCGCTGCGCCTCCGAGTCGGATTGATTCAACCGGCTCACCCTTGTGCCGATGATCAGGGTGTGTGAGCCGAACATCGGGGCACCGCGCCTTCACCCGAACTCGGGGCGCCCCGAAGATTTCATCCCAAATGGAGCACTCAAGGCACCGTCGGTGTAGGCGTCGCGCTCTATCCTAGGTTCGGGCATCCCTGGCAACACTCCCGCAAGCATTTCCGAGAGCAAACCTTTCCCATCACCCCACGGAACGTGACTCCATGAACGACCAACAGTTGGCCAAGATCAGCAACGACGACGGCTTCATCGCAGCCCTTGACCAGAGCGGCGGCAGTACCCCAAAGGCGCTGCTTGGCTACGGCGTAGGCGACGACGCCTACTCCAACGACGACGAGATGTTCGATCGCATCCACGAGATGCGGTCCCGAATCGTGACCAGCCCCAGCTTCACCGGCGAACGCGTCATGGGCGCCATCTTGTTCGAGATGACCATGGATCGCGAGATCGAGGGCGTCGGCTCTGCGCGCTATCTCTGGGACGTCAAGGGCGTCGTGCCGTTCTTGAAGACCGACAAGGGTCTCGCCGACGAAGCCAATGGCGCGCAGGTCATGAAGCCGAACCCCGGCCTTGATGACCTCGTGGTTCGCGCCGCCGACAAGGGCGTCTTCGGCACCAAGATGCGCTCCGTGATCAAGATGGCCAACCCCGCGGGGGTCGACGCCGTCGTCGATCAACAATTCGAGGTAGGCATGCAGATTCTTGGCGGCGGGCTGATGCCCATCATCGAGCCCGAAGTCGATATTCACAGCCCCCAAAAGGCCGAGGCCGAAGATCTGTTGCATGCGGCGATCTCTCGTAACCTCGATGGACTTGGCGATGACCAACAGGTGATGTTGAAGCTGAGCCTGCCAAGTGTCGACAACTTCTACGCGGACCTCATCGCCGATCCACGGGTCCTCAAGGTCGTGGCATTGTCAGGTGGTTACAGCCGAGACGACGCGAACGGAATGCTTGCCCGCAACAACGGCATGATCGCGAGCTTCTCTCGCGCACTGGCCGAAAGTCTCTCAGCCCAGCAGAGTGACCAGGAATTCGACGCGATGCTCGATGCCACCATCGGGAGCATCTTCGAGGCTTCGCGAACCTGATCAGTGCGAACCTGATCAATGTGGCTGGCCACGAGAGTGACGGGTGACGCTCCGTGGGCACCCCCAAACAGGGATACCCACTGGCGCGTCCAGTCCCCGGTTTTGGGACCCGGATTCACACCTCTGAAGTCCTCGCTGGGCTGAGTCTTTGAGGGGGACCGGGTTGTTGTACCAGTTGCTATGAGAGCATTTGGTTGTTCTGGTGGGTCCACCGTAGGGCGAACTCGGTTGGTGTGAGGTCGCCGTGGGCGGTGTGGGGTCGGTTGTGGTTG
>CAWKYX010000101.1:0-11220 GCA_963854265.1 Acidimicrobiia bacterium | reverse complement strand
ACTACGAGCCATCGAACACCGCATCAACACCATCCCCAGACGCAGCCTCGGCTGGGACACCGCCCACAACATCTACACTCAAGCTGTCGCGATGACCCCTTGAACCGACCCAGACCCCAACTCAACACGATTGGCGAGTGGGGGTGGTCTGGGTCAGGCGTTGAAGGCGGTGAGGGCATTGGCGAGCGCCGAGCGGTACTCGATCACGCGGGCCAACTTGATGTCTTCGTAGCCGCGGACCATGTCCGGCAAGTTGGCGAGTTCGACCGCTGCGATCAGGTTGTCGGTTGAGAGGTCCGACAAGATCACCTCGAGCGCTGCCAGGTATTCGCCGGGGAGCTCTCGTTCCACGCGTCGTACTTCGGCTCGACCGAAGACGTCCAGCGCTGTCCCACGCAAACGTTTGCCCTTGGCCAGGGCCCCAATCGCGGGTGCCGCCCACGCCCCCACGTTGATCTTGCGGTCCATACCCATCGCACGAAGGATGGGTGGGTGGAGCTTCCACGAGACTTTGGCGCCCGGCGTCATGAGTCCCTGAGCGGCTGCTCGTCCGTCTGAATCCACCATGAGGCGAGCAACTTCGTACTCGTCTTTGTACGCGATCAGCTTGTGCAGGTTGATAGCGACGGTCGTGGTCAGTCCCGTCGAGTCGCTGCGCAGGGCACGCTCAGCAGCGGTGACCCGCTCGACGGTGTCGAGAAATCCAGCAGCGCATGGCGCGTCTTGGAACCCGACCAGATCCCCGCAGAGACGGCGCAATGTAGTGGCCAGGGCCGCATCGGAACCGGCAACGAGGTCGCAACGACGTCCCAATTCATCGGGCAGTGGCTGGGTCGTCTTGACGGGTGTGGCAGTCGATGCATCGGCGCGACCGTGCACCTTCTCAGGATCAGCGATGAAGCGGCGCCCCCACCGGAACGCAGCCACGTTGTTCTCGACATCAACCCCGTTGAGGGTGATGGCAGCTTCGATGCTCTCGGATCTGATTGGCAACGAGCCCGCCTGTGTCGCCATGCCAACCACAAATACGTTGGCGTAGACCGAGTGACCGAACAGCGCAGTGGTCAAGCCCGACGCATCGGCCCAGTACTGATGATCAACGCGAGACTGCGTCGCGATGCGACTGGCCAGTTCCTCGACAGTCGGGACCGCTGTGTCGGGGTGAGCAATGGTCGATCCCGTGGGCGTGCCCGACGTTGAACCGACAACGGTCGTCTTACTCTCGTCCGCCGCGTCGAGACCTCGGGGAGAAGCGGCGACCAGCTGATCGAGCGCGAGCAAGAGGTCCGCTTGAGCGAGCCCGAGGCGGTTCGACTCGATGACACCCGCCCGGCGCATCCGGACATCGCTGACAACCGGACCTGCCTTCTGCGAGAGCCCGGTTTGATCGAGGCCACGTACTTCGTACCCATCGAGCATCGCGGCTGTCCCGAGCGTCTGGGAAATCGTGACGACTCCGGTTCCCCCGATCCCTGCGATGTGGACACCGAACTCGTCGGTCGGGACCACCATGACGGGCTCACCGAGGTCCGCTCCGTCGTAGTCAACGACAGCGGCGGGCTCCGTGATCGGGACTGCTCCGCTCCCCTGCCCAGCTGTTTCGCCGGGCTTAAGCCGCCGCCAGGCCCGGCCAATAACGCCAGGCTGCGCCTCGGTCACGGTCATGAATGATGGGCAGTCACCCTCGAGACACGACATGTCGAGGTTGCAGCTGGTCTGGTCTATCTCTGTCTTGCGACCGAAGTCGGTGTCGACCGGGCGGACCGATAGGCAGTTGCTCTTCTCGCCGCAGTCCCCGCAGCCTTCACAGATGCGGTGGTTGATCGCTACTCGCGTCTTTGGGGTCTCTTTCGTACCCCGCTTGCGCCCGCGCCGAAGCTCGGCCGCGCACTCCTGGTCGTGGATAAGCACGGTGACACCATCCACTTTGGCCAGCGTTTCTTGGGCCTCCAGCAGCCGGGAGCGAGGCCAGACATCGACGTCACCAGGGAGGCCGACGCGCCGATATCGATCTGTGTCGTCGGTGGTGATCAGGACACGCTCGACACCAACAGCTTGAAGCTGGGCGACAACATCAGGAACCCCCCGTTGACCCTGCGCCGTTTGTCCGCCCGTCATCGCCAACGCGCCGTTGTACAACAGCTTGAACGTCATAGACACGCCCGATGCCACGGCAGCTTGGATAGCCAATTGTCCACTATGGAAGTACGTGCCGTCACCCAGGTTGTGGATGAAATGGGAACGCTCGACAAAGTCGGACATACCAATCCACTGCGTGCCCTCGTTGCCCATGGCGGTAATACCGACAATGTCACCGACGCGGTCTTCGTCCAGCAACAGCACCATCGTGTGGCAACCAATCCCCGAACCAACCAACGAACCCTCCGGCACGACCGTCGAAGAGTTGTGCGGGCAACCGGAGCAGAAGAACGGAGTTCGGTCGATGCTGAGGGGAATCAGTAGCTTCTCGCGCTCCACGATTTCGGGGGTCAGCATGGCGCCCACTCGCTGGGACAGGCGGCGCCTGAGGACGACCGCGATGTCATCGGCCAGCAATGTGCCGTGCCCCGGAAAGAGAGGAGCGTCATGCTCATCGGTCTTGCCGACGATGGTCGGCGGATTGGCCATGCCGTAGAGCGCCTCTTTCAGGCGGCGTTCGACATTGGGATCCTTGTCTTCGATCACCATGATCTCTTCGAGGCCGTTCCCGAACTGACGCAACATGTCCCGATCGAGCGGTGAAGTCATCTGCAGGTGCAGAATCCTGATCCCTGCGTCGCCAATGGAGCGGTCGCTGTCGAGTCCCAGCTTTGCCAACGCCTGGCGGGTCTCGCCGTGGGTGCTACCTGGCGACACAATGCCGATCCAGGCACCGGCTGGGTCCACGGTGACCCGATTGAGGTGATTCTCTGCGCCATAGATTCGGGCCAGCTTGTCGCGCACTTCAAAGATGTCGCGCTCGGCTTCCACGCCTTCAGCGGCCAACAGCCGCGAGTTCGGCCGCGTGTTGTACGCCTGGCCATCGATGGTGGGGATCACCGGGACGACCCGATCGGGATCGAGATGAACGTTGCCTGTACCATCGGCGACGTCAGACACGATCTTTATCGCGACCCACAGACCGGTCGCTCGAGACATCGCGATTGCGTGGCGGCCAAGGTCCAGGGCCTCAGCTGGATTCGATGGGAACAACACAGGAAGGTGCATGTCAGCAAGCACCCCTGCACGAGACGATGGGATCGTTGAACTCTTTGCTGCCGGGTCATCGCCGACGAGCGCAACAGCTCCACCGAGCCGATCGGTTCCCGCGGCCATCGCGATGCGAATCGCGTCGCTCGCTCGGTCGAGCCCCGGAGCTTTTCCGTACCACATGCCGACTACGCCATCGACGGTGCAGTCTGGCTGCGCCGTAACCAGCTGCGACCCCATCACAGCGGTCGCTGCGTACTCTTCGTTGAGCGCCGGTGTGTGCACGATCGAGACGCCGGGCGCCTGATCAATCGCCAATGACATCGCGGAGTCGAAGCCCCCGAGCGGAGAACCTGGATAGCCCGAGACGAACCCAGCGGTCCGGTGCCCGGCCCGCGCGTCGGCTCTGAGTTGCTCGACCGGTACCCGCGCCAATGCTTGCATACCGCTCAAGAAGACTTCACCTGAGTCGGCCTTGAACCTGTCACTTAGGTGGTAAGAATCGCTGACTGCCATGTCACACCCTGGCACACGGTTGGGAGTATTTGCGCAACGTCATCAACGTCGAGACGTTGCCGGTCGCTTCACAGGGTTGAGCCAACGGGCTCCGCTCCAACACGACGCTTCACCCGCGACGAAGAACCAGACCGCCTGCGTTCCGGAACAGCCCGCCTATACATAACAGCGCAGTCGATGCTCCGGACACCTGACGTTCGCCCGCTTCGTGGCGGAGTTGACGAACTGCCTCTCGAATATGGCCCGCTCCTTGGGTCCCGCCATCGCTCAGGCTGCCGCCATGACTGTTCAACGGCGTCCGTCCGTCCAAGAGGACCCGACCGGACTGGTCGTCCCAATGGTCGCGAAGAAACGCGGGTGCCTCGCCTCGACCGCAGTATCCAGCGGCCTCCACCCAGTTGAGCGCGATGTTGGAGAACCCATCGTAAGGGAAGAAGACATCGATGTCGGCGCGAGTCACGTCGCTGCGGCGCCAGAGGTTGGACATCACGACCTGCAGACCGCTGTGGTCGAGGTCGACCATCTGGTCTTCTTGGGGCGGGTTCATGATCCCGAGCGATGCAGCATGGATCAACACGGTCGGACCAGGGAGGTCGCGTGCCCGTTCCGCCGTCGTAACGATGACTGCATCGGCGGCATCGACGGGGTAGTCCATGTCGAACAGACACAACGGCTCCCGGATGAATCGACCGCCCATGTAGTCGTCGAGGCTCAGCGGGGTTCGGATCGCGGCAGTGGGGTTGAGCTGTGCATTCGCCCTGCTGTTGAGGGCAACGAGAGCGAGGTCCTCGCGGCCCCATCCATGGTCGTCAAGGTACCGCTGCGCCCAGGCCGCATACCCGGGAGTGCCTGCCATCGAGTCAGGATTCGGGTTCGGGCTCACGCCCCGGACCCCGAACCGAGCCCGGAGCGGGTCGTCGCCCGCTGAGCGCGACGTACCGCCGGCGCGATAGGTGGCGTGGTAGGCCAGCGCTGTGTCACAGACGCCCGAGTACACGGCCTGCATTGATTCGATGACGTGGGAACTGAAAGGCACGACCAACTGCGCATGCCATGTGACCTCGGGGATCCCCAGCCCGGCCAGGACCTCTTGTGGTGCAATGGTGTGTGTCGACCCACAAAGTCCATCGATGTCGCTGGGGGTTAGCCCGGCCTCGGCTATAGCTTCGACACACGCGGTCAAGGTCAGATCACGTAGCGATCGACCGGCATCACGGACGTATCCCGCGGACCCGACGCCCACGATCGCGATCAGATCCCTTGCCGGGTTTCGTTGTGCCATCAGCGTTGTGATTCCTCGAGCGGCCGGAAGACCAACGTTGGTATCCCGGCCCGGGCCACGACCTCGGGCACGACTCGCAGCCCGCGCCGGATCTGCGCCGGAGCACACCCGATGGCTGACGCTGTGACCCGAACAGCGGGCACCTCGTCAAAGCAAACCGACACCACCGGATGACCTTCGACATAGTCGATGCCGTCTCGAGGAGGTCCCGTGTGCAACACGGTCGCCAAGTCGACGGTCGCGGCTCCAGTAACCGCCACGGCCTCCAGCGATGGAGATAGACAACTTGGGCACCGTGAGCCCGGTGGGTTGTGCCATGTTCGACAGGCCCGGCAACGGTTGATGCGGACCTCGCCGTGCAGGAGGCCGTCGAACCATGCGAGGTTGTCGGCGTCGATGATGGCATCGGGAAAAGCCGCGAGGACCTCACTGATGCGCGATCTCGAAGTCATGGTCGGCCTTGGACAGCGATGGGCCGATCTGGTGCAGCAAACATTGTCACAGCGCCAGTCGGCGTTCTCCTCTGGCGGGTACGTCCTCGGGATCGGTTTGGGTCAGGCCTTTGGTGGCCATGTCTTCTTTTTGTGCGGGTGTGATTACCCGTAGCTGGGTCAAGATGTTGAGGGCCTGAATGCGTCGGCGTTCCTCTTCGGGTACGTCTTTCATCAGACGTGCGACAACTTCACGCGACCACGGCCAATCGCTCACACTGTGCGGGAAATCGCTGGCCCAACAAATGTTATCGATACCAATGCTGTGACGTAACGCGACGCCCGCGTGGTCTTCTTGGAAGGAGAACGTGAACTGATCGCGCACATACTGTGCAGGCCGCCGTTCCAGATCGAGCTCAGCCCAGAAACGATGCCGGTCGTAACGGTCTTCCATCTGCTCAAGCCAATACGGCAACCACCCAATCCCCGTCTCCGCAAAATGAAAACGCAGATTCGGGTGCCGGTCCAAGGTCCCCGAAATCATCAACTGCAAAATGGTCACGATCGGCAACGTCGGAATCGGCAGATCACACGTCAACAACCACGCAAAAAAACCGAAATCACGGCCACCGTCGATATCTAACGCCCGTTCCTTCAACCCCGGCAACGGATGCGACGCAACAGCGGACTGCCCCCCAAAATTGTGGTGCGCAACCAGAGCCATATCAGTCGCTTCTGCCGCGGCCCAAAAAGGATCATCATCATCGAGAAGAACCTCACCACCGGTCGGGAACGTCAACATATGAGCCCCCCGAACACCCGGCATCTGCGCAATACGCTCCAACTCAGCTACAGCATCACCCACACCCGTCATTGGAATAAGACCAATCCCCAACAAACGATCCGGCGCGTGCGAGCAGTACTCACTCAACCAATCGTTGTACGCCCGCACCAAAGCAACCGTCGCCTTTGGATCCGCGGTCGCCTTCAACGCAGTCGCAACGACCGTACAAAAAATGACTTCCGCATCAACACCATCTTGATCCATCTCCCCAATACGGCCCTCCGGTGACCGTGTCCCGGGCATATCCTCATCAAACCTCCGCCCCGACTGCACAAACTCTCGGTACTGCTGACCAGCAACCACCTGCAAACCCAACGGCTTAGGTTCCTTACCATCACGCAAATCCCACGCATCACCACCGTTCTCAAGCTTCACAATCCGCGGCGCCGCATCCCGATACTCCACCGGCACCCGCGCGGCCCACTCCGGCGGCGCCTCAAGATGACTATCAGCCGAAACAAGATTGTATTCACGCATTTGAACCTGCTTTTCCCTGGGAGCGACGACGAGGTCTCGCTCCAGGCCTTTTGGAAGATGTATTCCTTATCATGGACTCTCGGGCGCTGATCAGCCAACACTCTCAGCGAGGAATCTGCGAATGGTCGTGGCGAGCTCCACCGGCATGTCGCCCTGAATGCTGTGTCCGGCTTCGTCGAAGTGCACGACCGCAGCGTCTGGTAGACGTTGGCGCATGTGGGCCTCATCGTCATCGCGAAGCACCGAATCAGGCCGCAGCCCTCGTGCCAACAGAACGGGCATGGCCAACCTCGCGAGGGGCTCGACCAGTTCGGTGTGAAGCCGCGTCGAGGGCTGGGGCGGTGCTGCTTCGCCAGCATTGGACGGCCCCGCCGCATCATCGAGACGCCAGCGCGAGTGGCGCCAAACCCAGCTCCCGTCTTCGAGTTGCAGCGCATTGTGGAGGATCCCGCGACGCAACGACGACTCACTTCTGGTGGGGTTGAACCCCATGGTGCGGGCCAAGATCTCGTCGAAGCTCGCGAAGGTCACCGGCCCGTTGACAAAGTCAACGATGTGGCGACTGTGCTCGGACTTCAGCCCGGGGAGGACGTCGACGAGGAGCAGCCGCCGCACCAAGTCAGGCGCCGAGTCTGCCAAAGCGATGGCCGTCAGTCCGCCGAACGACATGCCAACCACCATCGCCGCATCGGGGGCGAGCTCGCGGATCGCAACCGCAACGTCGGCGGCTGCAGCAGCGGGTGAACGCTCGCGACGTTGGGCGGCGCCGGGTCCATCGCTGTGGCCGTGGCCTGGCAAATCGATGGCCAGGATCGACAAGGGCCGGAGCGCGAGCGCGACGGTGTCCCATGTGTGGGCGTTCTGAGCTCCGCCATGCAACAACACGATCTCGGGTGTGCCGTCACCCCAACGCAGCGCGCTGACCCACCGACCGGCCTCAACCTCGATCCGTTCGCGACGGACAACGGGCGCGGCGTCGTAGGGCAGATCGAACTCGGCTGCGTTCTCGAAGAAGTAGCTGAACTCGTCGTACTCAAAGGTATTGGAATCGGTCATGTTCTGGCCTACCTGCTTGATTGCGGGGCCGTGGTTCGGGCCAGACGGTAGCCCTCGCGCTCTGGCACCCTGATTGGACCATCAACCCGCTCGTACCACGCCGCCGTCGCGGAGCGCAGAAATGGCGTCCTCGTCGTAGCCGAGCGCCTCGAGAAGTGGTTGAGTGCTTTCACCGAGAGCTTGAAGCGGGCCCACGTGACCCGGGGTTGCGCTGAGATTGATCGGCAGGCCGCACTGTTCGAGAGGCCCATAGGTTTCTGTGTCATAGCTGGTCACAAAGTCCTCAGGAAGCCCCGGATCGTGAGCGAAGAGATAATCCACCCACGTCCGTGTGGCCCGGACGCACGCAACGTCGACCGCCAACAACTGGGTTTCCCATGCATCGGCCGATTGGCCGGCGAACACTTCGGCCACCAGCGCGCTAGCGATGTCTGTTGCGGAGGGGTCCTGGGCGGCTGCGGCCGAGAAACGCTCGTCATCTACCCATCCCGGGTGCCCGACCGACAAGCAGAACCGCTCCCATTCGTCGTCGGTAGGACAAGCCAGGAACACCCACCCATCATCGGCGGTGCGGTACAGGCGGTAGCGATGGTTGAGGCCATATTGGGCGGCGTCGGCGATCGGCCGCTCGTCCTTGCCGCCAAACTGGATGAAGTCGTCTGACATCAGGTACGCCGCACTGCAGAGCATGGTTGTCTCCAACTGCTGGGCCTCTCCCGTCCTGTCGCGCTCGCGTAGACCGAGCAACATCGCCACGCCTACTCCCAGGAGTGCGCTGTGGTCGGTGGTTTGACGCTGCTGGGGAGGATTTCCTCGACCTGCCTGAAGGACTTCGCCACCTGCCATCGCGGACATGACTGCGTCGAAAGCAGGGCGGCGGCTGTCGGGCCCTGTCGAACCGAATGATGCCGCGTAGACATAGATGAGCCGGGGATTGTGTTGTCGAAGCGTCTCAAAGTCGAGGCCCAGCCGCTCAGGCACACCGGGCCGATAGTTGTGGACGACCACATCAGCTTCTGCAACGAGCCGGTGGAGGATCTCCTGACCAAGGGGGTTCTTCAGATCGATGGAGATCCGCTCCTTGGACCGATTGATGCGGGCAAACAGTTCCGCCGCATCCACCGCCCCTGCCACCATGGGGTCGCCCATGATGGGCTCGACCTTGATGACTCGGGCACCCAGATCGCCCATCAGGCCAGGACCACCCGGAGCCGCGGCAAAGTTCGCGAGGTCAAGCACCGTGATGCCGTCGAGCGGGCCGCGCAACGGCCTATCTGCGGGTGCACAGACAGGCCGCTCGTTGTCGATCCACTCTGGAGCAGGACCCGTCTGGTCGAGACTCGGCGCCGGCCCGGGCCACTGCCAGTCGGCGCCGACAAAGCTCACCAACGGTCCAACCTGCTTCATGGGCCCCACGTCGGGGTCCGTCACATCGATGACGTGACCATTGTGCACGACCTGGGGGTGGGCCATAAAACCTTGGGTCGTAGCGAACAGGCCATAGGCCGCATCGTTATCGTCCAGGCGCTCAATCCATTCGTGGAGCGGCCGCGTCGCATACGACGCGTCGATCGCCGCAATGAGCTCGTCGCGGTCGGCGATGCTCAGCCGGGCCGGACCGTTCTCATACCGAGGGTCGGCAAAGAACATGTCGATCTCGAGTGCGCGCATGAGATTCTCAAAGATTCGACCGCCGGCGCTACCGGACTGCACCCACTTGCCGTCCCCACACTGGGCGATGCGGTAGCCCGGCATGGTGTTGTGCGGGTCACGCCCCTGCACCATGGACAGCGCCTCAGTGATGGAGCGGGTCTCGCCCTTGATGCCGCCATAGGAGTAGACGAAGTTCGCCTGCACCAGGCTCGAGCTGACCTGCTGCCCAATCCCAGTCCGCGTCCGAGCCTCGAGCGCAGCCAAGGTTCCAATCAGACCAAGCATCGACGCACCGAAGCTGCACTTGGCGATGGCGTCATAGATGGGCCCGTCGTCGCGGTAGCCGTTCTGGATCAAGAACTGGCCAGTTGCAGCGGCGACGACGCCTTCGTACCCCTTGACATGGCCGTAGCGAGAGTGGGACCCAAACCCGGTTATCGACAATGACACCACGCCGGGGTTGGCCTGTGACACCGTCTCGAACCCGAGCCCCAGTCGCTCCATCACCTCGGGTCGGAAGTTGTCGATAATCACGTCAGCACGCGCTGCCAGGTCCTGGACACGGGACCGTTCGGCCTCGTTGTTCAGATCGGCGGGCAGCCCGCGCTTGCCTCGGTTCCATTGCCGAAACGCTCGATGCCCCCGGAACGCCTCGCCGTCACAAGGTTCGATCTTGATGACATCGGCTCCATAGTCGGCCAGAATCATCCCGGGGATTGCGCCGTAGCCAGTCCCGAAGTCCAGCACTCGAAGGTCCGCACACGGTCGTGGGGTCACACCAGCTCCAATCCTGTTCCATGCCTATCATTGCACTGGTCTCAGGAAAGGGCCGTTGATCGTCATGAATCACGAATCGATACCTCGCCGAACCTCCGCCGACACCCAAGGCGACGTGGCGCGGGTGCTCAGCAAACTCGAGTCCAGCGGCCAGGACCTCACCGTCCTGCGGATCCTGGCAAACGCGCCAGCGGTCTTCCGGCCGTACCTCAAGTTCGCGAGCGCGCTCATCTACGAAGGCGCGCTCGATCCGGTCGTGCGAGAAGTTGTGATCTTGTGGATGGCCAAGGCTCGGCCAAACACCTACGAGTGGGCCGAACACGACGTGATCGGTGAGCGATCAGGGGTTCCGCGAGAGCTAATCGAATACCTCGAAACCGGAGCCCCGCTCGACGACCGCTTTACCGAAGATGCTCGCTGCGCGGTGGCCTTGGCCGACGAACTCCTGGCGACGGGCGCAATTGCCCCTGACAACTTCAGCGCAGCTCACGACAGATTCGGATTGGAAGCGCTGATCGAGTTGTTGCTGACAATCTCGTGGTGGGGCGGGGCGGTTCCGATTCTGCTCGAAGCGTTGGACCTCGACCTCCCCGACAATCTCCGCGAGTGAGGTAATCCATGAGTCACGCGCAGACACTGGAACGCGACGGGTACAGCATCATGCACGATGCTCTTCCATCGGAGTTGTGCGAGAAGCTCGTCATCGAGCTCACCACCATGGCCAACACCTGGCCTCGGTCACTGGTGCAGGCCTTCCACGGTGTCGACACGGTCCGGCACTTCGATCTCCTCAACGCTGCCGACATCTTTCAGGCTGTCCCCGCGCAGCCTGAGGTCTTGGCGGCCGCCCGCGATGTTCTTGGCCAGGACTGTCAGCTCGGGTCCTACGGAACCGTTGCGGTCGGTTCAGGAGCAACCGCTCAACCAATCCACTGCGACGACATGCTCTACCGGCTCGAGCGCCCGCATCCCGACGTCTATCTGAACGTCATGAT
>CAWKYX010000100.1:0-11245 GCA_963854265.1 Acidimicrobiia bacterium | reverse complement strand
GCCTCGGGTCAAGGTCAGGTGCTTCGACGTCGGCCGGCGGCGCCCAGTCCCGAACGGTAAGCATTGGATCGTCGCTACGAACAGTCCCCGCACCGACGATGATGGCGTCGGACTCGGCGCGCATCTGGTGTGCTTGTTGGCGAGCCTCGGGACCGGTTATCCATTGGCTGGTGCCATCGGGAGCCGCGATCCGGCCATCCATAGATGAAGCCAGCTTCACGATCACGTAGGGCCGACCGTGCCGACGGTGATGCAGATACGGCAGCAACTGCTCGCCGATATCGATCGCATCGACGCCGACCTCGACCTCGATTCCGGCTGACCGGAGCTTCTGTACGCCCCTGCCCGAAACGTTCGTGTCAGGGTCTGGGCACCCGACAACGACGCGAGCGACATCGGCGGCGATGATCGCCTCAGTGCACGGCCCCGTCCGTCCGGTGTGATCACAAGGTTCGAGCGTGCTGTAGAGCGTGGCCCCGCAAGCCTTGTCGCCAGCGGCGTCGAGAGCGACACGTTCGGCGTGTGGCCCGCCCGGTGGGCGGGTTGCCCCGTCGAATATCTCACCGTCGCGAGTAGCGATCACTGCACCCACCCAAGGGTTGGGCGACGTGATGAACCGAACACGCGAGGCGTTCTTCATCGCCCGGCCCATCAATTGGTGATCGACCGGGCTCGCCATCTCAGCGGTGGTGATCGTCAGCAGTGGTGGTGGTGGTGGTGACGGTGGTGCGAGGCTCAGCGCCGGGGTTTGGATTGGAAGGGTGTGGATCCGCATTGTCCACCAACAACCTGACCGCATGGCCCACAACATCGGCGACGGCATCGAAACACTCGACACACCCATTCGCCGAGCCTGGGGTATTGAGGATCAATGCCGTGTCGAGCGTCCCCGACACGCCCCGCGACAGTCGACCCAACGGGTTAACCAGGCGCATCGCCTCAGCCAAACCTGGCGCTTCACGATCGATGACAAAGCGTGTCCCCTCTGGTGTCTTGTCCCGAGGGCCGAAACCCGTCCCGCCTGTGGTCACGATAAGTCCATGGAATCGGTCCGCGAGGCGGCTGAGTGCGCCGGCGACGGCATCGACACCGTCTTCCACGACGGCACGATCCACCACGTCCCATCCGGCCTCGATCAGCCGTGCCTCGAGAGCAGCTCCGGACTTGTCTTCCCGGGTGCCGTGAATGACCCCATCCGAAACAGTCAGCACCTTGGCCTGTTGGCGGTCGTCAGCATCCATGGTGCGAGCGTACCTGCGAAGCCCCCGTCAGTCTGATGCGGCTCCCGTTGTCCAGGCGAAGATCACCATGGCATCGGTGTCGTGGTCCTGGGGCAGTAGCCGAGCTCCTGTTCCTACAGCCGTCCACCGCTCGTCACCGATGGGGATTGGGACGAGTTCGTGTCGGCCGGTTGCCGCCTCAGCAATAGTCACGGTCTCGGCCATGGTGACGGTGCAGACGCTGTAGACCAACACCCCACCAGGCTTCAGCAGGGTCACGGCAGCATCGATCAACTCCCCCTGCAGTACCGCCAGATTCTCGATGTCTTTGGGGGTCACGCGCCAGCGAGCATCGGCACGGCGACGGAGAACGCCGAGACCGGAGCAGGGAGCGTCCACGAGAATGCGGTCGAAGGTCGCAGCACGAAACGGAGGATGGCGGCCGTCTGCAGTGATGGCTGTCGCGTTCGTGATGCCAAGGCGCTTGATGTTGGCGGCGACCAGCGAGGACCGCGAGACCCGAGAATCTGTTGCAGTTACTTGCGCGCCCAGCGCAGCGAGGCCGGTGGCTTTCCCACCAGGTGCGGCGCAGAGGTCCAGCACCCGCTCCCCTGGCTGTGCCCCGACAGCCTCAACCACCCACTGAGACGCTTCGTCTTGGATGTAGCCATCGTCGCGTTCATGCACCGACGGGGCCAGGTTCATCTGCTCGAGCATGGCAATGGCCGGCTCTGCGCCGAGATCGTCGCTGAGCCGGCCGATGATCCAGTCCGGATAGCTCAGTCGAATGCCCAGCGACGGCCATTCGACCGCGTCGATGGAGTCGGCAACCTTGCGCAAGATGGCATTGACGGGGGCGCGATTACGTTTTGCACTGGCCGATACCGTCGCGCTGACGGCTGCGTGCGCCGGGACACGCATGAACGCGAGTTGATAGGCACCCACCCGCAATGACGCACGCAACGCAGGGCCCGGGGGTGACACGAGAAAGCGGTCAACCAACCAGTCGACGGCGCGCCGCATACGCGTCGTGCCATAGACCAACTCGGTGACAAGGTTGCGATCGCGTTGGTCGAGCGGGCTGTCGGCGAGGGTCGTCGCCAACAGCAGGTTGGCGTAGGCACCTTCTTCGTCGATACGTCGAACAGCCTCGATGGCGACGCGGCGCGCTTCAGCGCCCGGTGCGTCAACTGGAGGTTTGCGGGGCGGGCGAGAACGAGCCATCAGTCCCCAAGCCGATCATCGCTACTGAGTCGGGCTCCGTTGGCCCAGTCCTGTGCCGAACGGCGGGGCTTGCCTGCCGGTTGCAGCTCGATCAGCTCAATGGCACCGTCGCCGGTCCCGACGGTGACCCCGTCGACCTGAGCCGGAGCCAGATCATCTCGATCGGTCACGATCGTCCGCCAAATCTTGAGCCGGTTCCCCTCCTCGGTGGTCCATGCATCTCCAATACGGACGAGGCGGTGGATGGCAGCGGCGCTGGAGGTCCAGTCGATCTGAAGCTCAGCCCGATCGATCTTGGCCGCATGAACGGCGTCACCGACCTGGGGCTGAGGCGTGCCGAGTCCTTCGCTCAGCGCGGTGACCAGCAGCTCTGTACCGATCTCGACAAGCGACGACCGGAGGTCGTCGAGCGACTGGTCAGCCCCAATGGGCACCGTTTGGACCCGGTATACATCACCGGTGTCAAGACCCTCGGCGAGCTCCATCAGGCACACGCCGGTCGTCTCGTCGCCCGCCAGGATCGCTCGCTCGACCGGCGCCGCTCCCCGCCACCGGGGCAACAATGAGAAATGGAGATTTACCATGGCCAGCCGATCGAGCACATGAGGCTTAATCAAGCGTCCGAAAGCGACAACAACGCCAAGGTCGGCATCAACATCGAGCACGTCATCGACGTTGGTCGTGGCCGGGATCCCCAATGCCTCAGCAGCAGCCTTGACCGGGCTGGGCGATAACTCGCTGCCCCGGCCCCGTCGTTTGTCCGGACGCGACACGACCAGGGGAATGTCATAGCCCGCCTCGTGGAGCGCCAACAGCGGCCGGACAGCCAGCTCGGGCGTGCCGAGGTACACGACGCGCTTGACATGAGTGGGTGGCTTGATCAAAGCGGGGAGAGCCCGGGCTGATCGTCGCTCTGGCCCATCGCACGCTCTCGCAGGGTGCGTTTGGCCTCGCGGACCTGGTCGTCATCGAGATAGTCGAACAGCAACGTGCCGTCGAGGTGGTCGAGCTCGTGTTGGAAGAGGCGACTCTCCAACTCGTCAGCCTCGATTGACAACTCATTGCCATCGAGGTCGAACCCAACAATGTGAATCTCTTTCGGCCGAATAATATCCCACGACAGACCGGGCACCGACAGGCAGCCTTCCTCGAATTCCCATTCGCCTCGGGACTCACGGATCTCAGGATTGATCAGGACGCCCGGCCCATCGCCAAAGTCATAGACGAAAAAGCGTTGACCGATGCCTACCTGCGGGGCAGCGAGACCAATGCCAGGTGCCTCATACATGGCATCGAGCATCTCATTGCAGGTGTCGACGAATTTGCCATCAACATCGCCGACCTCGGCTGCAACCCGCTTGAGCACTGGATCGCCAAAGACCCTGATCTCGTACTTCGACATGTTGCCACGATATCGGCCGCCGTTGCGTTGGCGGGTGGGACTGTCCTTGGCGGTACCGTCTGACCATGGCTGGCGAGGCAAACCACTACTTCGACGTCGATCCTTCGAGCTCATCCGAACCACGAGCGGTCGATCTCGTCCTTCCAGACCTCACGGTCACATTGCACAGCGATCGAGGTGTGTTTTCCGCTGATCAGGTGGATCCAGGGACCCGGCTGCTTCTGCTCGATGCCCCAATGCCCGAACCCGGTGACGCCAATGTTCTGGATCTGGGGTGTGGATACGGCCCGATAGCGCGCACACTTGCCCAACGCGCGGTCGGAGCCCACGTGTGGGCGGTCGATGTCAATAGTCGAGCCCGCGCTCTCACTGCGGCCAACCTCGATGGATTCGCGGCCACGGTGGCCTCCCCCGACGACGTACCTGACGACGTGCAGTTCGACCTCATTTGGTCCAACCCGCCCATCCGGATCGGCAAACAAGCACTCCACCAGTTACTCACGATGTGGCTGGACCGCCTCACCCCCGAGGGACGCGCAATCCTCGTGGTCCAGAAACACCTGGGCGCTGACAGTTTGGCGCGGTGGTTGACCAATCAAGGATGGGCCACGACCCGGCTCTGCTCTCGCCGGGGTTACCGCTTGCTGGAGGTGCGAGCGCGATGACCCGCAACCTCACCAGCACGGAGCTCAAGCGTCTCCACCGTGACTGGCGGCGTCGCACCGATGGGCGGCTCGCGGTCATCCTCGATGGCGTTCAAGGCCCTTTCAACGTTGGCTCCATCATCCGCACAGCGGCCGCCGAACGCATCGATCACCTCTGGTACAGCGCCGGCGCCACAACGGCCGAGAACACCAAGGTCGGCAAGACCGCTCTGGGAACAGATCGATACCTGACCTCGTCGGTGACTGGCACCACCGTGGCAGCCATCAACGAGGCCCAAGCGCAGGGCTACCAGGTCATTGGAATCGAGTTGGCCGAAACTGCCGTGGCCCTCCCCGAGTTGGAGCTGTCCGGTGACATTTGTCTGGTTATCGGTCACGAAGATCGCGGTATGGCCAAAGACGCGATGGACGCTTGCAATGTGCTCGGGTTCATTCCCCAACTGGGAAAGGTGGGCTCGCTGAACGTGGCCACCGCCGCATCGATTGCCATCTATGAGGTCCGCCGTCGCAGCTGGACCGCCTGAGCTCCTTAGGACAATCGGAGCGGATCGACGGCAATGCGGAGGCGACCCTTGGGACGCTCGACGGCGCCAAGGCTGTTGGCCAACGTCTGGTGATCGGTCGCTCTGATCAACCAGCGATTATCCACCGGACCGCGGATTTCCAGGTCGAGCGGCGATCCGAGACTCTCCACGAAGGCAGGCGCTGCAGCACCCGACACCTCGGCCAACGCAGCAAAGGGTGGGTACCGCAGCAACTCCCGGCGGGTTGCCTCGACAATTGACCACGGTTCGATGTCGGCAGCCATCGCCGCCTGAATGACCGGGTGGCTGGGCAGACGGGTCTGGATGAGGATCTGGCCTGTCCCTTCGCGTCGACCTCCGACAAGACGCCCGGCCCGCACCAACATGGCGAGTGCCTCTTCGCTGGCGCGGTAGCGCGGCGCCACCAACTCCTGGTCGAAGTCGACGAACGCGACCGAGCCCACGGCGTCAACGCGATGCAAGACCGCTTCAGTCCCAACGAAGACGCGCCCGTCAGCGAGATGCTCGTCGTCGGTGTCACCAGTGACCTCGATGACGGGTTCTCGGAGCAACGCCTCGAGTTCCTCGCGGGCACGGGTCACGCCGATCCGCAGGTTCTTGAACGTTGTGGCCCCACAGCTGGCGCAAACGACAGGACGCCGATGGCCTTCGGCGGTGCACACGAATTCGTGGTCTTCGTCCTGGCGCATGGACGCATCGCAGATATCGCAGACGACGAGCTCATCACAATTGACGCACGCCAGCAGTTTGGACCGGCCCTTGCGATTGAGCACGATGGCCACTCTGCCACCCTCTTGCAGCAGGCGAACCACCGATTCGCTCCAGAGCGTGCCGCGAGCTGACCCATCTTCGCGTGGGTCGACGACACGAACGAGCGGCCAGCCAGAGCGTTCCTCCTGGCGGCTCGGGCGCAGCAGTGGAAATTTTGCTTGTGCTTCGAGGGTGGGCAGTGGTGAGGTCAACACGCAAGGAACACCGGCGCGGCGGGCCCGTTCGATGACCACGTCGCGGGCGTTCCACGTGGGCGCCCGTTCTTCTTGGTAGACCTCGTCGTGCTCGTCAATCACCAACACCGCAGCGAGGTCCTCGACGGGCGCAAACGCCGCCGCTCGTGCGCCCACGATGGTGGCTCCGGAGGCTCCGTAGGCCCAGTCTCGCGGGTACAAACCAACCACGACCCCGCGCTTTCTGAGCCGACCGACCAATGTGCGCGCAAGGGCGAGCGACGGGACGAGGATCAACGCGTTGCCCTGGGCTACTGCTCCCAAGACGAAGGGCCACCGATCTCCCAGGGGCGGAAGCCGCACCGCCGCTCCCGACCGCTGAAACGCGTCTCGCACAAGGTCAACGTCGGGTGGTGGCTGGGGACTCGAGGGCCGTGGAGCGACCACCCGAGCGACCATCTTTGGTGGGCTGGCTGTCTTGAGCATCGACGAGACCGGTCCAACCCACCGATGCGCGGCCCACCGGCACAGATCGATCAACTCGGCGGACGGTCCAACGCCGCTGATTTTGGCAAGTTCTCGCAAACCATCGACATGTCGATCACCGGGGTTGATCTCGGTGACCCAACCAGCGACGCGGCGTCCGTGAAGCTCGACTCGGACCATCGATCCAACGTCAAGGTTCGCGGCCCGACCATCGTCGATCCAGCTGGGCGGAACGAGATAGTCGAACTCGCGCCGAATCGCCGGTACGTCGGGAAGAACCCGAACAACCATCGGCGCCGACGCTGTTGCCATGTCTCGATCTTGCCCTATCGTCGCTACTCCGCTGGATTTCCGAGAAGAGTTTAGAGACCGAGTGAAGACTTGAGGTCGTCGACGCGGTCGGTGTTCTCCCAGGTGAAGCCATCACCTTCACGGCCGAAGTGGCCATAGGCCGCAGTCTTGCGGAAAATGGGGCGTCGGAGATCGAGATCACGCAGAATCGCGCCGGGACGCAGGTCGAAGACCTCGTTGACAGCATCGGCGATCTTGGCCGGATCGACCGTTTCGGTACCGAAGGTGTCGACCAGCACGTTCATGGGGCGGGCCACACCAATCGCGTAGGCGACCTGCACTTCGCACCGCTCGGCAGCACCTGCAGCAACAACGTTCTTCGCCACCCAGCGGGTCGCGTAGGCCGCACTGCGGTCGACCTTGGACGGGTCTTTGCCAGAGAATGCGCCGCCACCGTGGCGAGCCATGCCTCCATAGGTGTCGACAATGATCTTGCGACCGGTAAGACCAGCGTCACCCACAGGACCGCCGATCACAAAGCGCCCAGTCGGGTTGACGAAGACCTCGTAATCATCGTCGGCAAATTGCTCGGGGATCACGGGCCGGATCACATGTTCAATCAGATCGGGCCGGATCATGCTGTCACGATCGATGCCGTCATTGTGCTGTGTCGAGACCAAGACGGTCCGGAGTCGAACTGGCCTGCCGTCCTCGTAGTCGAACGTCACCTGGGTCTTGCCGTCGGGCCGCAGGTATGGGACCACCCCGCGACGACGAACATCGGCCAACTTCTCGGCCATCCGGTGCGCCACGTGGATTGGCAGCGGCATCAAGACATCGGTCTCGTTGCTTGCATATCCGAACATCAAGCCTTGATCGCCGGCGCCTTGCTTGTCGAACTCGTCCTCTTCGCCGGCCACGCCGGAGCGAACCTCTTCGGAGGCATCGACGCCCTGGGCAATGTCAGGTGACTGTTCGTCGATCGCCACCATCACGCCGCAGGTGCCACCGTCATAGCCAAAGGCTTCATTGTCGTAGCCAATGTCACAGATTGTCTTGCGGACGATCCCGGGGATGTCGACGTAGGCCTTGGTGGTGATCTCGCCGGCAATCATCGCGAGGCCGGTGGTGACAAGCGTTTCGCAAGCCACCCGAGAAGCTGGGTCCTGTTCGAGCAGTGCATCGAGCACGGCATCGGAAATCTGATCGGCCATCTTGTCGGGGTGACCCTCGGTCACCGATTCCGACGTGAATGTGAATGACGCCACTGTTTAACTACCTCGTTGTGATGGGTCTGAGGCTTTGCCTCGGGTGGTGATTACTGCGTCGAGCACGGCGTCGGCGACCGCTCGCTTTGTCGCGAGCGGTATCGGCCAGGTCTCATGAGCACTCAGAATGAGTACAGCGTTGGTGTCGTGGGCAAAGCCCACCTGGTCCATCGACACATCGTTCGCAACGATGAGGTCAAGGTGCTTGCGCTCGAGCTTGCTGCGAGCGTTCTCTTCGAGAGATTCCGTTTCGGCGGCAAAACCCACCAACGTCTGTCCCTTCGGCTTGAACAATCCCAAGTCGACCAAGAAGTCATGGGTAGGTTCGAGGGCGATGGCTTCAAGCCCGTCGCCCTTCTTGATTTTCCGATCAGCGATCGATGCCGACCGAAAATCGGCGACCGCAGCCGCCATGATGATCACATCGACTTCGGTCGATCGCGGGAGGACGGCCTCTTGCATCTCCGATGCGGACACCACCGCAAC
Organism: Acidimicrobiia bacterium; assembly: GCA_963854265.1. Taxonomy (GTDB): domain Bacteria; phylum Actinomycetota; class Acidimicrobiia; order Acidimicrobiales; family UBA8592; genus CAWKYX01. The sequence goes on along the minus strand of CAWKYX010000100.1, from coordinate 2,714 downwards.
CGTCTCGACGCCTGGGTGAACCTCTCGGTCGACCGTCGTGACCAGCGTGACGCGAGCACCGCGAGCGCTGGCTGCTGCCGCCAGTGCATAGCCCTGCTTGCCGCTGGACCGGTTGGTGATCACGCGGACCGGATCGATGGCCTCGCGTGTCCCGCCGGCGGTAATGAGCACGTGCAGCCCGGCCATGTCATTGGGACCTACGGCGCGTTCGACCTCAGCGACCACAGCCGCCGGCGATGCCAACCGACCGTGGCCCATGTCGCCCCCAGCCAGTCGTCCGGACTCGGGATCGACGATGTGTACCCCGCGCCGGCGCAGGGTCGCGATGTTGTCCATCACCGCCGGGTGTTCCCACATCTCGGTGTGCATCGCTGGGCAGACAATGACCGGAGCGCGAGTCGCCAGCAGGGTCGCGGTGAGGAGATCATTGGAGATTCCAGCAGCGTAAGACCCGATCAATCGGGCTGTTGCCGGCACCACAACAATGGCATCGGCCGTTTGACCCAGCCAGGTGTGTGGGATTGGACTGTCCTCGTCCCACAAGGACTGCTGCACAGGCTCAGACGCGAGCGCGCTCAGCGTGGTCTCACCAATGAAGCGGTGTGCCGCGTTGGTCATAATCGGCGAAACATGGGCGCCGGCATCGACGAGGCGTCGAATGACTTCGACGGCCTTGTACGCAGCAATGCCGCCGCTCACGCCGACGACGACGCGTTTCGCAGCGAGTGCTCCCTGGGGAGACTCAGCTGGCGTCGTCACCATCGGTCTTTGCGCTGCCCTTGGTCTCGCCCGAGGCATCCTCGGGGAGCGGACCTGCAACGATCTTGTCGTTGATGATCTCTTCGAAGGCGATCGAGAGTGGCTTTCGCGACACCGAAGTGACCTGCGGCGGCACGCTGGCGCCGAGGCCGTCACCGAGCTGTCCGAAGTACGCGTTGATCTGACGAGCGCGTGTCGCGCCGAGCGTGACCAGTCGGAACTTCGACCCGGCGCGCTCCAACAGACCCTCAACGGGCGGCTCGATCATGGTTTCGTGCTCGGTTGACATCGGTGCTGCTCCACAACTGCGGTGTTCGAGAATATTGGTATCGGCCCATTTATGAGCGACCGAACCTGCTCCAGCGGGCTCGGATCACAAAATCTTCGATACTCATCGAGCCCTGTCGGTGTCCGAAGACGCCTTGGCCCGACTCACCAGCCTAGTGGCGCTGCCCTCAAATGACGACGACCGCCCCGGCCGGGCCGTTCGGCCGTCACTCCCCCGATGGGCCACGGTCTCCGCGTGCCACGTTGATCAACCCCTGGATCTCGGCCACGGTGGTCTCGAGATCATCATTGATCAGCATCTGATAGCCGGCATCAGCGGCGAGTGAGCGCTCGAGGTCGCCCCGCTCGATACGAGCATCGACCTTCTCGGGTGGATCGCCACGCCCCACCAACCGCCGCCGTTGTTCGTCACGGCTGGGGGTATCGACAAACAACAACATCGCGGCGGCGTAGCGCTCGGCGATGGCGATGCCGCCATAGACGTCGATCTCGAAGACAACGTCCATGCCGGGAGGCGCGTCGGGGACCGGCGTACCTTGTCGATACTCGAGGAACTCGACCCACTCGAGGAATCCGCCCGCCTCGACGTGCGCGTCGAAATTCTCCGTCGTCACAAAGTTGTAGGCATCGGACGCCTCGCCCGGGCGCGCCGACCTCGTTGACCAGCTTTGGGAAAGCCATAGCTGGTCATCGGTGGTCATGAGCCCGGCCACGATCGTCCCCTTGCCAACCCCACCAGGGCCGGAGATGACGATAGGTAGTGGCGTCAGGTCAGGAGAAGGACTCGAGGAGTGCGGCACGTTGTTGGTCGCCGAGCCCGCGCAGTCGCCGACTCTCCGCAATCCCGATGTCTTCCATGAGTCGCCGCGCCTTGACCTTGCCCACACCGGGCAGGGATTCGAGCACAGCAAGGACCTTGGTTTTTCCTACGATTTCATCCGCCGACGCCTGTTGGAGGACTTCGGCCAACGTGACCGAGCCCATCTTGAGGCGCTGCTTGAGATCAGCCCGAACACGTCGAGCCTCGGCGGCTTTCAAGAGCGCAGCTCTTCGCTGCGCGTCTGTGATAACTGGGGGTGCTGCCATAGCACAAACCATAGGGGGACAGACCCACCAGGTGGTGGAGGCCCTGCGCTTGCGCAGAACGACGCAAGCTTGGATCCACCGTTTGGACCTTGGCGGCGCCGGCCTTGGCCAGCTCAACGCGTCAATTCGTGGTGGCGGGGAGGCCACATTCGGTGAGTCTCGCCAGGGGGCCTGCGTGGCCCGAACGCCCGCCCGGAGCGCAGTGATTACGAGAGCCTGGACACCGACATCTGCCAAGATCGGTGGATCCAGGCTAAGAGAGCAACTCCGTCACGATGTCGTGGGCAGCCTCAGCCGGGTTCTCAGCAGCTGTCACGGCTCGGCCGATGACCAAGACATCAGCACCCTGAGCCATGGCCTCACCGGGTGTCGCGACGTTGGCTTGATCATGGGTGGCGGTTCCCGCCGGGCGGATACCGGGCACCACACGCACCAGCCGTGGAGCGAGTGTTCGGGCGTCCTTGAGATCTTTCGCGGCACAGACGAGACCGCCGCAGCCCGCTTCAGCGGCGATGCGCACGCGCTGAGGCACGATGTGGTCAGGAGCTGTGCCATCGCTAGTGAGGACGGTCACGCCAAGC
>CAWKYX010000099.1:0-11259 GCA_963854265.1 Acidimicrobiia bacterium | reverse complement strand
GACGCCGGTCTTCCAGTTGCAATTCCACTCGGCGGTAACCCAGCGGGTCATCGCCATCCGCTCGAAGTGGTACGGCTCCATGTGGCCGATCAGGTCGCCCAAGTAGTCGACAAGCGGTTCGGCCTCAGTGTCGAGGCTGTACCAAACAAAGCTGGCCCACGTGTCGCAGGGGAGCTCAGACAACCCGCCGCAGGGAGGTGCTCCCTGCGGGAAGGTCGCCAGGTCAGGGATGTTGACGAACGCCCCGTCAGAGCCATAGGTCCAACCGTGATAGCCGCACACAAAGTTGTCGGCATGCCACAACCCTTCGTCGGCCAACCGGTTTCCACGGTGCATACACACGTTGTGGAATGCCTTGATACCGCCATCGTCTTGGCGTACCAACAGCACCGACTCACGGCCGATGTTGGTGCACATGTAGTCGCCAGGCTCGGGGATCTGGTCTTCTCGGCAACCCAACAGCCAAACCTTCGTCCAGATCGAGTCCCACTCGCGCTCCATGAACTCGGGCGAGATGTAGCGCTCTTTCGGAATGAGGTCTGTGCCGAGATCCACCTCTGGGGCCTTGGTCAGCGGCGTACCACCGGGATTGGTCTCGGGGTCGACCCGCTTGATGCTCTGTTTGCGCACAACGTCCATAGTCGGGTCCTAGTCAGAACTGGACGCGCTTGGTGAAGCCGCCATCGACGATCAGGTTGGTGCCAGACACCCAACTCGCTGCAGGGCTCGATACAAACACGATGCAGTTCGAGACTTCTTCGGGGGTGCCCATACGGCCCTGGGGATGGTCGCGCTCGGTCTTGGCGTACCACTTCGCCATAGTGTCCTTGAGCATCGCCCACACCCCCCCATCGATATAGATAGGCCCGGGTGACACGCAGTTGACACGGATCTTGTCGCTGCCGACTTCTTGGGACAGTTGCTTGGAATAGACCAACAGCGACGCCTTCATGGCGTTGTAGGCCTGTGGGCCGCCAAAGGTTTCGACCGACGCGGTGGTGGTGATGAACGTGATGGCGCCGCCGTCGCCTTCTTGCATCAACGGAACGACTACTTCGCACCCGCGCACCGTCGACAAGACATCGACTTCGAAGTTCTTCCACCAGTTCTTTTCGCTGTCAGCGCCGCCGCCCGCGCTGACACCGGGGATGAAGATGTCGACGCCACCCATCTCTTCGGCCATCTCGGAAATCCAAGACTCGTAATCTTCCTTGTCCTGAACATCGCAGGCGCGGCCAATGACTTTCCCGCGCCCACCTGACAGTTCGCGCAGTGTGCGCGCAACAGTGTCTTCGGATCGCGAGCAGATCGCGACGTCACAGCCTTCGTCGACAAGCTGATCGACGACGCGGCGCAAGATCCCCTTGGTCGATGCCGGGACGATGGCACGCTTGCCGCTGAGTCTGAGATCCATGGGTAACCCTCTTTGAGTCCTGTGGCATCGACGTTGGTGGCGTCGACCCCAAGTTCAGCAACCAGTATAATCGATGATGGATCGCCCGCCCCACCCCACCGCAATCGCTGTTGTCAGTTTCCGAGGCCAGGTCAGCCTGGCGCTACCGGGTCTGGGAGCATCGGCACTCTGGCCCCGCCATCGCGCCCAAGCAGCGCTGCACGACCGATTGCGCCCGAGCCATGACGATCTCGTACCTCGTCGAGCGCTCGATCAAGGTCTGCGGTGGAGCGCCGATCGAACGGAAGTGATTGTTGTACGGCCTCGGCTGAGCAGAGATTGGAGATTGTCAGGCCCAACATTGTGAGGCCTTGCCGGGCAATGTCGTCTTTTCGGGTGGCGAGGAGCTCGCGCGAGGCCGTCAGAAATGCGGTGGTCGATCCGGTGGCGTCGTCGATCGTCCGAGAGCGTGTGTCTCGAGTGAAATCGCTGAAGCGGAAACGCAGCGTGGCGGTACGGCCGACGCGCTGCCCATCGCGAACTCGCTGACAGACCCGATCGACAAGCTCCAACAAGACGGCCTCGATCTCTGCGAACGATCGGGCACGTTGACCCAGCGCTCGTTGTGCCCCAATCGACGAACGGCGCTTCCCGGTCACGACTGGGCGTGGGTCTCGGTTGTGCGCCAGACCATGGAGGTGGCGGGCCGGCCCAGCCCCGAGGATGGCTGTCAGGGGTCCCTCGCCAAGTGCGGCGACCTCGCCAACCGTCACGATGCCTTTCGCCGCGAGCTTCTCGGCGGTGACCGGCCCGACACCCCACAACCGGCCGACCGAAAGCGGATGGAGAAACGCCCCCTCTTCGTCAGGCTCGACCACCAAAAGCCCATCAGGTTTGCACACCCCGCTGGCCACCTTGGCCAAGAACTTAGTCCGGGCGACGCCGACGGAGATAGCGAGGCCAACTTCGCCCGCTACCCGAGACCGCAGCTGCCCTGCCACCGCCTCGGGCGACCCCACCAGGCGGCCGAGCCCCGAGACATCCAGGAAGGCTTCGTCGATCGAGATCGGCTCGACTAGCGGCATGGTGTCTTCGAAGATCGCGAAGACGGCCCGGCTGGCCTCGGTGTAGGCGTCGATGTGCGGGTCCACCACAATCAAGCCGGGGCAGCACTCACGCGCTGCCCGAATGGGCATCGCTGTGCGCACGCCCATTGCCCGGGCCTCGTAGCTCGCAGCGAGGATCACCCCACCTCCAACTGCCATTGCACGGCCACGGAGCTCGGGGTGATCCCGCTGCTCCACCGAGGCGTAGAACGCGTCGAGATCGGCGTGGATGATGCCTGCTTGCATCGAACGCACGTTCGACACCTTACCTGTTGGCCTACTGGTTTGTCGACACGGCCTCACGGGGCAGCAAGCCCTGGCCAACAAAGCCGTCCACCGATCCCGAGCGCCGGCACCGTCAACCAGCGAGAAACCCTGGACTCTCCCAGATGCGGACATCGATGTATCCCTGGAATCGATCCATATACCCGGTGGCCCCCGAGGTGTACCAGCGCCCAGCGAACCAGAGGCCCATGCAACCCAGTGCATCGCCGGCTGCGTATTGGCGACCACGCTCGACGCCGTTGAGCCAGATCAGCCTGCCGTCGTATCGCCAGACGTCATAGGTGTAGTCGACGTTGTAAGCGGTCGACCGAGTGGCATTGGAATCCTCGAAAGCCCCACCTTGGTAGAGGAATCGCACTTGGCCGAGACCGATCGACTCGGGGCACTGCTCGCTCCCGCCGCGCAGATCGGGGTGACACTCAGACTGGTTGGAGGTCAGGTCTCCCCCGGTCTCTTGGTACCACCATGACTCGAGCGCCATCTGTGCTCGGACCATGTCTTCGTCCACACCGTGCTTACATGCAGCCCACTGGATGATCTCGTCTGTGGTCCCGATGAAGTCCCCATCGACCCGCGGGTAGTCGTCGTGCGGACTCGTCCCACGCGTGTTGTTGTACACGGCCTTGCCGGGTCAAACCTCGGGTGTTGGACGGACCCGGGCAGCAGCGATGAGTGTTTGCCGCCGAAGTCATCCGAATAGAGCTGCTGAACAGTTCAAGTATTCCTCCCAATTGGGTCGCCCGTGGCGCTAGGTTCGCGAACCAATTGACACATTGCAGCACTTTCGCAATGTTCTCTCGGGGCGACTCCCGAGTCCCTGCCCCGTGAATGCAACGATCATCGGGCCTACCCCGGTCAACAGACGGTGGTGTCGGCACCGTTCGCGCGAACCTTCACGACAGGAGCACGCAGCCTGCGTACTCGGGGCCTTATGACCTACGCGTCGATCTCGTCGTCTCCCCCGATTGCTGCTGGGCGCCGACTGGTGAGCGCCACCATGACGCCACCGACAATCATCGCCACCGAAACGACAATTAAAGGCAGCGTCGCCTCGGCGGCCCCGGTCTCGAGAAGTGTGGCGGTCGGGCATTCGTCACCGACACATCGCATCCAGACGAGCGCAATGATCGAGCCGGTCTCGACATCGGTGCTCTCGTTGAAGGATTCGGCGGACTCGGTGCTGAATGCAACGGTCGCGGTGCCGTAGATGGCTACGGCGTCCTCGATGGTGGTTCCGGGACCAACGCCGTTGGCCAGCTGGTACTCGGGGTTTTCGGTCACAAGAACTTCGGTCACAAGAACGTTGAGGGCGGGCCCATCACCGGCGACATGAAACGCGGAGAATCTTGTGGCACCCGCCAGGGCCACCTCCACGCCTTCGGTGTCGACAAACGACCAACCGGGCATCACCGTGTAGTCCGAACCGAGCTCAACCTCAAGCTCTGACTGGGTCGATCCCACCACAGCGAGCCCCATCGAGGTCTCGGTGATCGTGCGATCTGGGCCCGGCTGTGCCACAACGGTTCCGACCAAGAGTCCAGTCGCGGCCATGACGGCGGCCATGACCCCTAACAACTTCGTCATCGAACAAACTTCCGGTCAGGCCGCGCCCCAACAGCTTGACACGAACTGGCTCGAGTTGTGCATAGCCCTCAGGCGGTCGCCACGGCCTTCTTGGGAGTTGTCCTCGCCTCGAACCGCTCTGCTTGTTCGTTCAGCTCCACCTGCAGGGCCATCAGACGTTCCTGGGCCGCTGCTCCGACTGGAGAGAGCCCCGTCATCGCCTCGACATTCCAGTACTTCAGTAGCGGTGTGATCACGTTCTCGAGGTGAATCCGCACGTTGTAAACACCCAGCTTGGCCATCTCAACCGCACGACGCCGGAATTGCGGGATGGCGGTACCCGGCATCTCGAAGCCCGCCATGACCTTTGCCATCGAATCGAGAACTGTGTCTGGGGCTTGCGCCATCATGGAGGTGACGACCCCGCGGTAGAACATGAAGTGATGGTTCTCGTCCGCGGCAACGCGGGTCATGATCTCTTTGGCGATCTCGCAGTCCGACTTGACGCCCGCGTTGCGGTGACTGACCCGGGTAGCAAGCTCCTGAGCTGCGGTGTAGTTGAACAGGTCGACGACATTGTCCATCGTGCCTTCCCAGCCACGGCTCATTGTCGTCAGACGATTGTCTTCGAGCACGTTGGGATCCACGTTACGCGTGGTCAGCAGGTAGCTCCGGATTGCCAGCGCATGCTGGCCTTCCTCGGCAGTCCACCAGCCCGACCACTCCTTGAGTGGCGACCCTTCACGACAAAACACCTGGAACTGGGCGTGGTAGTAAGGCAGGTTGTCTTCGGTCAGCAGGTTCAGCAGCAGCGCCGTACGAACCTCGGGCCGAAGTGTTGCCTGGCTCTCGTCCCATGGCTCATCGACGAAGCTACGGCCTTGCTCCCACGGCACGATGTCGTGGAAGTACCAGTGGTCTCGGCGCTCGAGATGAGCGGCCATGAGTGCGCGAATGTCGTCGTCCACTGCGTCGACGAGAGCGAAGGCCTCGGCTGGGTTGGTCACAGACAAGCTCGATTCAGGGGGTGTTCGCGAACGCGTTACTTGGGGCCAGACTGTACTGCGTATTCCTCGACGGACCTGACCGATTGGCGAATTCCTCGCCACCAGGCGACCTCTTGACAGCGGCCGCCAAGGTCAACATCTCTGCCCATCGTCGCATCCAGCATTCGACGTCGCTATCCTTTGAGCTACTCCGGCGCAGGCTATGCGCCGGTGGGTTCGCAGACGGGCGTTGGTTCTTCCAGTCAAGTGAACCATCCCGACCATTTGCAAGCCCTGCCACGCTGCAGGCGAACCCACCCCCTCCCCCCCCCAATCGTATGAGCCGCGCTCGGCGCGGTTTGGAGTTACCAATGTCCCCCTCTTTCTCCGATCTCGGCGTCCCCGAGTCAATCACTGCTGCGCTCGCGAAACATGGCATCACCGAGCCATTCGCCATCCAAGCAGCGACAGTCGCTGACGCCATGGCCGGTCGCGACGTTTGCGGCCGCGCCCCGACAGGATCAGGCAAAACGCTCGCCTTCGGAATCCCCGTTGTCGCGCGCGTCGCCAAGGGAGCACCCAAGCGACCACGGGCCTTGATCCTCGCCCCCACTCGCGAGCTTGCCGAACAGATCGCTGTCGAGATGCGAACCTTCTCGGGCTCCAAGAGCATCGGTGTCGTTTATGGCGGTGTGGGGTACGGCCCCCAGCTCAACGCACTCCGTAAGGGCATCGACGTGTTGGTCGCCTGCCCCGGTCGCCTCGAAGACCTCATCGAACAAGGCGCCGTCTCGTTGCAAGACGTCGACATCGTCGTCTTGGACGAGGCTGACCGCATGGCGGACATGGGATTCATGCCCGCCGTCAAACGTCTGCTGAATCAAGTCAGCCCCAACCGCCAGACCGTCCTGTTCTCAGCCACGCTCGACGGCGACGTCGCCGCGATCACGAGCCAATACCAGACCGACCCCGTGCGCCACGAAGTCGGCGACGAGACGCCCGACATCACCGCCGCAGACCACGTGTTCTGGAAGGTCGCCAAGGCCGCCCGCACCGAGCTCGCCGGCGAGGCCGTCCTTGCGGTGTGGCCTGCCATCATCTTCTGCCGAACCCGTCATGGCTCTGACCGCCTGGCGAAGCAGCTGGCACGTCGTGGCGTCAAGGCCGCTGCGATCCATGGCGGTCGAAGCCAGGCACAACGCACCCGCGCCCTGAACGACTTCGCCAAGAACAAGGTGGAGGCGCTTGTTGCCACCGACGTTGCGGCCCGCGGGATCCACGTCGATGGTGTGGCGCTCGTGATCCAGTTCGATCCTCCCGAAGATCACAAGACTTACATCCACCGTGCCGGCCGCACGGCGCGCGCTGGAGACGGCGGGTTGGTGCTCTCGCTGGTCACCCCTGAGCAGATGAAGGACACGCGAAAGATGCAACGCAAGGCCGGGCTCGACGAGGACATCGCTACGCCCGACATCGAAGCTCTTCGAGACCTTGCTCCCCCACCTTCGGCCAAGCCCCGCCCCCAACAGCGACCCGCATCGGACAACGCACAGGGCGATCACACGGCTCAAAATTCCCGCAACGCCAAGCCCAAGGCGCGCCAGGGCCAACAACGCCAGGGCCAACAACGCCAGGGCCAACAACGCCAGGGCCAACAACGCCGGGGGCAACAGAGCAACGACAGCAACCGAGGTGGGTCGAAACAGTCGTCGCCCAATGAGCGCCACAAGCCCAACTCCGGCTCCCGATCCACGTCCGACCGCGGACAGCGCCCGTCGCAGACATCGAGCGACCAATCTGTCGATGGACGCGATGAGCGTCGCGACGACGGGCGCCAGGAAAGTCGCGACGACGGCTCGCGCCGCAAACCAAGCCAGCGGTCTGGGGCCGAGCGCAGCCAGGCCGACGAGCGCCAAGAGTCTCCTCGAAAGAGCAAGAGCGCTGCGTCAAAGGGACGCCACAAGGCAAAGTCGGCCGGCCCGGGCAAGCGTTTGGGCGGATCGAAGCGGAATAAGAAGGCCGACGACCAGTCTGGTCCTGGCGGTAAGCCAAACCGCAAAGCGCGCCGGGCCCACCTGCAAAGTCAAGACTGAGCAACCCCGCACTCTCCATCTTCGTGCCCAGTTAGCACTCCACCATCTGTGGAGCCGTCCGGGAAGGCTTGCGCGGGCTCGAGTTTGCGCAAGCCGAACAGGATGCTCACCCTGGGTCGAATGCCTCCAACAGGCCGCGCATCGAAGTCGATGCTTGCACATACATAACAATATGTTTATATTTGCATCCATGGTGACCACACTGACAACGACAGACGCTGTCCAGGCTCTCAAGGCCGCAGGCGACCCCAGCCGGTTGCGCATTCTGGCGACACTGGAGCACCACGACCTCAGCGTTGGTGAGTTGGTCGAGGTGCTAGCCCAGAGTCAGCCTCGGGTGAGCAGACACCTCAGGGTCCTTGTGGAAGCGGGCCTCCTACGCCGACACGCCGAAGGAACTTCAGCGTTCTACGGAATCGACAGAACCTCTCCAATAGCCGCCGTTGTCACCGACCTATTGACCCAACTCGAATCCAGCGATCCCGACATCACCCGCGATGGCGAACGACTCATGCGCATCCGCAACGTCCGCAGCCAACGGGCGACCCGCTACTTCGAACAAGTCGCTTCGGACTGGGATCGTGTGCGCAGCACCCATGTGCCCGAGGCAGACATCGAGGCCGCCCTCGTCGATCTCCTGGAACGCCGCCCCCGCGGCGAATTCTTGGACCTCGGCACGGGGACGGGTCGCATGCTCGAGGTGGCAGCGCCACATATCGACCGTGGCGTCGGCATCGACACCAGTAGAGACATGTTGGCCGTCGCCCGCCACAAACTGGAGCAGCAACGATTCAGCCATTGCCACGTCCGCCACGGTGACGTGTACAACGTCGATCTCCCATCGGGAGGCGTCGACACAGCCGTGTTCCATCACGTCCTGCATTTCCTCAACGACCCAGCCAGCGCGATCAACGAAGCCGCCCGGACGCTGCGTCCCAATGGAATGCTGACCATCATCGACTTCGCGCCCCACTCAATCGAGATGCTGCGCGACGAGTACGAGCATGTACGGCTCGGCTTCACAGAAGACGAGGTCTCGGGGTGGTGCTCGGCCGCCGGCCTCGAGAACATCTCCGCCATGAACTTCACACCGAGCCAGGAAGGTGCCGATGTGTTGACGGTGACGTTGTGGACAGCAATGCAACGTGCCGATGCTCATCCCAGCCACACGCTGGAGGTGGCGTGATGAACACCCCAACAACGCCCGACGGGCTCAGCAGTGGCCTAGACGAAACAGCGGGGCGTCTTCACCGGCGTCCTTGGCCGCCGTTCACTCCGCTGCGCGCTGACCTTGACCTCTCGTTCGAACTCTTCCCCCCGGCGACACCAGCCGGGATGGACACCATGCAAAGGTGTCTCGAGCAGCTGGCAGGGCTGTCCCCCCGATTCATGTCGGTCACCTACGGCGCCGGCGGAAGCACCCAAGACCGAACATTCAAGAGCCTCGACACCATTCTTCGCGAGACGCCCGTGCCCGCAGCCGCGCACCTGACCTGTGTTGGCAAATCCCGCGCCGACGTCGACGCCATTGTGGATCGCTACGTCGAAATGGGCGTGACCCACATCGTTGCGCTGCGCGGCGACCCACCCGAAGGCGAGACCGACGGCCGCCACGTCGATGGTTACCAGTCAGCTGCTGATCTTGTCGCCGGGGTTCGTCGTTGCTGCGACCTCGACATCTCGGTTGCCGCGTACCCGGAGGTCCACCCAAGAGCAGCTTCGGCCGAAGCCGACATGGACAACCTCAAGCGCAAGCTGAACGCGGGTGCCACCCAGGCGCTGACACAGTTCTTCTTCGACGCTGACGACTTCCTACGGTTCTTCGACCGTGCCCGCGCCGCCGGGATCACAGCACCCATCGTTCCAGGCATCATGCCCATCACCAACTTCACGAAGGTCAGCGGATTCTCCCAACGGTGTGGCGCGTCGGTGCCGGATTGGTTGTCCGAACTGTTTGATGGGCTCGACGAACTCCCTGATGTACGTGAGTTGGTCGCTGCAACCGTGGCCGCGGAGCAATGTCGCCGACTGCTCGAAAATGGTATTCGCTCCTTCCACTTCTACACGATGAACAAGCCGCAGTTGACTGCCGCGGTATGTCGAATTCTTGGTGTTCGACCAACGTCAACAGGCACGAACACGATCGACGTCGCCGCCAGCTGAGCGCCGGCGCTCCCCAGTTGCCCGCAACACCGCACCATCGGGTCGAAACCCACCAGATCCTCGGCAGCCTGCCGTACCCTTCACGTCCATGACTGCCGACGGCCGTACCGAGACGCCAACCCATCGATACGACGCATCCCTCGCAGGTGACATCGAGCTCAAGTGGCAAGCCCGGTGGAGTAACGATGGAACCTACGAAGCGCCCAATGCCTCGGGCCCGATGACTGACGGCTATCGACCTGCTGGAGACAACAAGAAGCTGTTCATCATGGACATGTTCCCCTACCCATCGGGTTCGGGACTTCACGTCGGCCACCCGTTGGGCTTCATCGGGACCGACGTGTACGCACGCTTCAAGCGCATGACCGGACACAACGTCCTCCACACCATGGGTTTCGACGCGTTTGGTCTCCCGGCAGAAGAACATGCGCGCCAGACGGGGCAACACCCCCGCGAAAACACCGAATCAAACATCGCGACGTATCGCCGACAGCTCACGCGCCTTGGTCTGGGTCACGATCAACGCCGCAGTGTCTCAACCACCGACCCTGACTATTACCGGTGGACCCAATGGATCTTTCTCCAGATCTTCAACAGCTGGTACGACAGCGAAACAGATCGGGCCCGGCCGATCGCCGAGCTCGAGGCCGAGTTCGCCGACCGAACACGCCCTACACCTGACGGCACCGACTGGCAGACACTCAACGCGTCGCAACGCCGATCCATCATCAACGACCATCGCCTCGCATACCGCGGCGAAGCGCCCGTGAACTGGTGCCCCGGACTCGGCACCGTGCTCGCCAACGAAGAGATCACCGCCGATGGACGCAGCGAGCGCGGTAACCACCCGGTGTTCCGGCGCCCGCTCAAGCAGTGGATGATGCGCATCACCTCTTTCGCCGACCGCTTGCTGGACGACCTCCAACTGCTTGATTGGCCCGACGCCATCAAAGCAATGCAACGCAACTGGATCGGACGCAGCGAAGGTGCGCTGATCTCATTCGCCACCAGCGGCGAACCCATCGACGTGTTCACCACCCGCCCCGACACCGTCTTCGGTGCCACCTACATGGTGCTGGCACCCGAGCACCCGCTCATCGACAGCCTCATGCCCGAGGCCTGGCCCGACGACACCCCTGCCGTCTGGACCTCAGGCGCCGGTACCCCAGCCGAGGCCATCGCCGCGTACCAAGCCACCACCAGTCAGAAATCCGAACTCGACCGCCAAGAGAACAAAGAGAAAACCGGCGTATTCACCGGCGCATTTGCAACCGTGCCTCCGACCGGCGCACAAATTCCCGTCTTCATCGCCGACTACGTGCTCACCGGCTACGGCACGGGTGCGATTATGGCTGTACCCGGCCAGGACGAGCGGGACTGGGACTTCGCCGAAGCCTTCGACCTGCCCATCGTCCGAACGGTTCAACCCCCGGCGGACTTCGAGGGCGACGCATTCACCGGCGACGGGCCTGCGATCAACAGCGATTTCCTCGACGGCCTCGAAGTCGATGACGCGAAACGCATCATCATCGCGTGGCTCGAAGAACACAACTGCGGCAGCGGCACCATCACCTACAAGCTCCGCGACTGGCTGTTCAGCCGGCAGCGGTACTGGGGCGAACCCTTCCCCATCGTGTACGGAGACGACGACGAGCCGCAGGCGATCCCCG
>CAWKYX010000098.1:0-11423 GCA_963854265.1 Acidimicrobiia bacterium | reverse complement strand
ACCATCTGATTCAGACCGGCCCACGACGGATCTCACGAACCGCAACAGGCTCCAATAATCCGGCGACACGGTCTCCCAGGGGTAAATGCCGCTACTGGGCAGGCAGGTCGAGGCCAGTCGACGAGCTAGCCCACGCCCACAGTCGGCTCCGGCGCTCGATCGTGTCAGTCTTGCGGGTCGAGCGGAGCTTGTGGGTCGAGCGGCAGCGTCGGTCATGCCAGAACGCGCCGTTCGACTCAAGCGCCCCATCATCGGCCGCTAACCAAATGAGCGTGTCGGCTCCCTGGTGGGGACTCCGTAAGAGTGGCCGCATCAGCTTGGAGAACCTTGGTAGAGATGCCGCGACGCCAGGTGTGTCTACCCAACCCGGGTGCAGCGAATGAAATGAGATGCCCCGGTGGCCAAACCGGTCCGCCCACATTTCGTTCAGCGTCACCTGAGCCCGCTTTGCGCGAGCGTATTGCTCTGCACCCTTGTATTGCTGCGCGGAGATCTGGAGCTCAGAGACGGTTAGGCCGGCCGTGTACATCCCTCCAGATGACATGCTCAGGACGCGCGACGGTGGGCTCTGAGTGAGACGCTCTAGCAACAGGCCAGTCAACAGAAAGGGACCGAGCACCTGGCTCGCAACCGTTGCCTCGGTCCCGTCAGGTGTTTCGTGGCGCTCGTTTGCCAGCGCTCCTGCATTGTGGATCAAGACGTCAAGCCTCGAGTAGTCTGCCAGGACTCGATCTGCCAGCGCCCTGACCTGCGCATAGTCACCAACGTCGGCGGCCACGGCGGTGATCCCCGCGTTTGCGGTCGCCTCGATCATTTGCGAGACAGCAGTCTCGTTTCGCGTCGTGCTTCGACCAACGAGGACAAGGGTGGCACCACACCTCGCCAACTGGGTAGCCGCAGCCTGTCCAACACCAGAGGTGGCCCCAGTCACCACGATCACCTGCCCGCGCAGGTCATAGCCATCAAGCGATGCCCAACCGTCGACTCGGCTTCTCAACTCGCAGCCGATTCTGCTGAAGCTCGTAATGACCGGCGCCTCGATGAGCCTGTCGATCACATCTCCATTACTCATGGTCGACAAACAGACACGACATCCTGACGGCTCATCGACCCGTTGTAGCGCGCAGCAGCCCAATATCACCGATCGAAGCGCTTGGTCCTGCGCAGATGCGGTCATCGAGAGCTGCGAAACAAAGAAAATTCCCCGAGTGACCTCCTTTCTGCATCCGATTCACGGTTCTGCCCCGTAGCTCCAGCATGCGTATCGCGATTGTTGGCTCAGGTATCGCCGGTCTCACCTGTGCTCACCGGCTGGGACCGTTGCACGACGTCACCCTCTACGAGGCTGACGACCGTCTGGGCGGGCATGCAAACACCGTGGTCGTCGAAGACCCAATGGCGGGCGCAATCTCGATCGACACGGGCTTCATTGTCCACAACGACCGCAACTACCCGAACCTCACAACATTGTTCGAAGAGTTGGGTGTGGACGCACAGGATGCAGAGATGAGCTTCGCTGTGACCAATCGCGACTTTCAGCGCTCAGGCCAACTCTTCACCTACAAGGCCACCAACGTCCAGACCTTGTTTGCGGATCGGCGGAACGTCATTCGACCCGCGATGTGGCACATGTTGGCCGACATCGTCCGATTTTATCGGGCTGCAAACCGCCTGCTTGATGGCGATCGGGCCCTCCAAACAAACGCGGGCCCGACCCTCGCTGAGTTCTTAGATCGTGGCAGGTACTCGCGTGCCTTCGTGGACGGCCACCTCGTCCCGCTGGGGGCCGCTGTGTGGTCGGCCGATCCAGCTTCATTCGATGCCTTCCCCGCCATCACGCTGTTTCAGTTCCTCCGCAACCATGGCCTCCTGGGGTTCGCCAAGCGCCCCCAGTGGCGCACAGTGACCGGTGGAAGCAAGGTGTACGTCGACGCCATCGCCGACCGTTTCTCGGGAAATATTCGCTTGAGTACACCGGTAATGGGTGTCACTCGGGGCGACACCGGCGCAACCGTGCGCACGGCGACCGATTCCGCAACGTTCGATCGTGTGGTCCTGGCCTGTCATCCCGACCAGGCGCTCGCCGTCCTCGATGATGCAACGGTGGCCGAAAAGGAAGTTCTGGGGGCGATCGCTTATCAGCCGAACATCGCCACGCTCCATACCGACACCACAGTCCTGTCGCCCAACAGCGAGGTGTGGGCAGCCTGGAACTACGAGTGTCCGCGCCCCGGGCGAGACCCCGAGGGCCTCGCCACGCTGACCTATGACATGACCACGTTGCAGCACCTTCAAGGCACACGGCGGTATCTGGTCAGCCTGAACAGTGATCACCGCATCGACCCGGACGCGGTCATCTCATCGTTTCGGTACGCCCATCCGATCTTCGACACTGCAGCAATCCAAGCCCAGGACCGGTTCGACGAGATCGATGGTCTCAACAGGACCCATTTCTGCGGCGCGTACTGGGGCCATGGCTTCCACGAAGATGGAATCACCTCAGGCCTCAGGGCCTGTGAGCGCGTTGGGTCAGCTCGGTGATCCCCGGCGCCGCAGCTCTCTGCGAGGGAACCGTCAGCCATCGACGAACACTCCCCCAACCTCACGAATTCACCCACTCCGTGAGTCACGTGTGGATCGATCCAGATCGACCGCAGGATCTTTGTGACATCCACCCCGCCTGGTCGCACCGGAGGCCGGCCCCAGCCAGGTTCAAACGGAGCGACTATGGGTTGCTGGAGACTGGACCACTCGGGAGCGCGGTGCGCGAAGCCCTGAATCCCGTCCTCGGCCGGACACCATCAGGGCCGGTTCGGATGCTCTCGCAGGTTCGCCGATGGGGATGGCTCTTCAACCCGATCACCGTCTTCTTCGTCTGGGACGCACCCCAAAACGGAGCCAAACGATCGCAAGCGCCTGTCGGCGTGGTTCTCGAAGTTACGAACACACCGTGGAAGGAACGACAACACTATCCAGTCGAGCTCCATCCGGACGGGGACACGCTGCTCGCACGTTTCGACAAGACCTTGCACGTCTCCCCGTTCCTTGGCCTGGACTATGAGTATCGACTCTGCGTCGAAAACCGCGACGACGCGATCGCGCTCGGTATCGATGTGGTTGCCCCGGCAGGCGACACGATCGTCTTCACCAAGCTGAACCTGCAGCGACGCGACGCCACACCACGACTGCTCGGGCAGTCTCTGCGATCCAACATGTTCCCGACACATCGAGTGAGCGCCGGGATCCACAGCCAAGCAACACGGCTCTGGGCCAAGCGAGTGCCATTCGTCTCCCACCCGAAGCATGCAGTCTCACCTCACGAGACCTTGCCCCACCCCAAGGAACGCCCATGACCTCCACCGTTCGGCCCGACCGCGATTCGAAGGGGCTCGCCGAGGTGCGCCCCGAGGCACTGCTGGCGCGCGCCGAACACCAGTGGGCCCGGACCAACGGCATCGGCGTGCGGGCAGCGCGCACGCTGGTTCGCAAGGTGATGGGAAGAATGCGACGGGATCAACTCACCGTGCTCGAGCCGGGAGAAACTGGCGTCAAGACCACGACCTTCGGAGCGGACGGTGAACAAAGCAACGCCGACCACCTCGCCGCAACGGTAGAGATCCGCGACGGCCGAGCGTGGACGGCCCTGGTCCGCGAGGGTTCTATTGGGCTGGGCCGCGGGTACCTCGAGGGGTGGTGGGACAGTGAAGATCCCGTAGCGGTCGTCCGCATCATCATCCGCAACATCGAACCCATCGACGAAATGCGCGACCGGCTGGCCAGGAGAACCGGCTGGGCCACCAACCGGATCCGAGCGGGCCTGCCCAAACCGAGTCGCAAGCGCAACAAGGAGGACATCGCCAGCCACTACGACTTGGGCAACGAGTTCTTTCAGATCTTCTTGGACGAGACGCTCACCTACTCCTCGGCAGTCTTCCTTTCGCCCGAGGTTGCCTTGGCCGAGGCCAGCCAACATAAGTACGACCGGATGTTGTCGAAGCTTGGTGTGACCGCTGAACACTCACTCCTCGAGATCGGGACTGGTTGGGGCGGTTTCGCGCTTCGAGCCGTCGACACTGTCGGATGCCGAGTAACCACGACGACCATCTCGGACGAACAACTGAGCGAGGCCTCGCGCAGAGTGCAGGCTGCCGGGCGGTCTGCCGGCGTCGACCTGCTCGACGCGGACTGGCGCGACTTGGCTGGTCGATACGACCGCGTCGCATCGATCGAGATGATCGAGGCCGTTGATTGGCGCGACTACAACGAGTATTTCTCGACGATCGAACGATGCATGAAGCCAGATGGGCTCGCCGCCATCCAAGCCATCTGTGTTCCCGACCGCCGTTACGAGCGGACCAAGAACACCGAGGACTTCATTCGTCGATTCATTTTCCCGGGCGGGTTTCTTCCCTCGGTGAACGCCATCTCCAAGTCAGTATCCACGTCCACGAAGCTGCAGATCATCGACATCGAGGACTTGTCCGCTCATTACGCCGAGACCCTCAGACGCTGGCGCATCCGATTCGACGAGCGCATCGACGAGGTCCTCGCGCTCGGCCTGGATGAACGGTTTTGCCGACTCTGGCGGTTCTATCTCTCCTACTGCGAAGCAGGCTTCACCGAACGGCATTGCACGGTGAACCAGATCGTCCTCGCTGGCCCGCAATGGCGACCGACCGGGCTCTCGCTGCGGTCGCGCTGAGGTCGCAGCGCAACTGGAACCGGTCTGTCGTGTGCTGGCGGAGCCTGATCGAAAATGATCTACGGATCGCTGATCACTCTGAAATCGTCGCACCCACCCCTAGACTCTGGCGATTCGTAGGGCTACTCCGGGGGATCGGACATGTATAACCAGCGAGCCATTGACGTCGGGCTGGGTCGGCGCTCCGCTGACAAGGTCATCCGGGGCGGACTTCTCGTCAACGTGCTGACTGCCGAGATCTACCCAGCCGACATAGCGATCTCCGACGATCGAATCGCCGCTATCGGCGAGGTCGATCCAACCATTGGTCCCGAGACCGAAATCATCGACGCATCGGGCATGCACCTCGTTCCTGGCCTGATCGATCCCCATGTCCACACCGAAGTGACGAAGATGTCGATCACGTCGTATGCCAAGGCGGTCCTGCCGCGCGGGACTACCTCGGTTTGCACGGCGTTCGACCAGATTGCGCCGGTCAAGGGGATCGACGGCATCCGGTACATGCTGGACGAGGCCGCCGACCTCCCCTTGCGGATCTTCAACCCCCCGCCTTGCAAGATCCCGTTGACGATCCCGCCATCGACCCTGGGAGCGTCCATAGGCCCAGATGACCATCGGATCGCTCTGGACTGGCCAGAAGCCGCCGGGATCGCAGAAACGACGTTCGATTTCATTAAAGCCACCGACGGAGACGTCATTGAGTCGATCGGCCTCTGCGAGGATCGCAACTTACCGGTGCATGGACACGCACCGTTCGTCACAGGGTTGGACCTCGCCGCTTACGCCAATTGTGGAGCACGCGACGACCACGAGTGCTTCTCCAAAGAGGAGACCATCGACAAGCTTCGAAACGGCCTGTACTGCTTGTTGCGCGAGGCGACGATGGCGCAAAACGTCGCCGAGTGCATCAAGGCAGTGACCGAAGCTGGTTTGCCAACGCGCCGCGTCTGCTTGTGCTCGGACGATACCGACACACAAACTCTGCTCCGTCTGGGGCACATGGATCACATCGTCCGCGTGGCTATGGCGCAGGGCGTCGACCCCATGACCGCTATCCAGATGGCGACCATCAACCCCGCTGACGCACTACGCATCGACGACGTCGTGGGATCGATCGCGCCCGGTCGGCGCGCCGACATCTTGTTTGTACCAGACCTCGAGACCTTCGAGGTCGTGGCAACGTTCGCCGCTGGCCAGAAGGTGGCCGAGGGCGGCCAGATGTTGATCGAACTGGCGCCGCCCAAGCGCCCCGCCGAGCTCCTTCGCACGTTCTCGCTGGACCCGGTCGAGCCAGACGATCTGGTCTTCCGCACCGATGAGGCCGACGGCATGGTCGAGGCGATCTCGATGCACGTACCTCCGGAAATTCCACTCCGACTACGCCGCGACGTAGAGCTCGAGGTTCGTGACGGCATCATCGCCCCTGACCCCGGAAACGATGTTCTCTACGTGAGCGTCGTCGAGCGTTACAACAACACGGGGTCTCGAGCGACCGCCTTCATGTCTGGCTTCAACCTGACCGAGGGTGCGCTCGCAACATCGCTCTCCCCCGACGATGAGAACATCGTGTGTATCGGCGCCGACACCAAAGCGATGGCCACGGCCATCAACCGAGTCATCGAGCTTGATGGCGGACAGGTCGTCGCCCGGGGAAGTGAAGTCCTCGCCGAGCTGGCGCTGCCCATCGCCGGGATCATGAGCGACCTCGAGCCCCACGAGATGGTCGTAGCCGAGGATGAGCTCACCGCGGCAGCTCACGAGCTGGGCTGCAGTTTGGCCAACCCGTTCATGTGGCTGATCTTCACGCCTATCACGGCCATTCCCGAGTACGCGTTGATCGATCGTGGGTTTGTCCAGCAGGCCACGCTCTCATTTTGCAGCCCTGTGACCCGCCGGCTCTGAACGCCTTCAACAAAAGCGCGGGGCATTTTCGGTGGACCGGCACGCGGTCAACCATCGGCCGCGTCTAACGTCAGACCCATGAGAGCAATTGGCATAAACACCTATGGCGGCCCCGAAGCACTCGAGATCGTCGACCTACCCGAGGAACACGCGGGTCCAGGGCAAGTCCGACTCCGGGTCCACGCTGTCACGGTCAACCCGACTGACACCTATGTTCGCAACGGCGACCGTGCTGACGCGCAGAAGGACGACCCCGGGCCCTACGTGCCAGGGATGGACGCGGCCGGCATCGTGGACGAGGTCGGTGAAGGCGTCACCACCGGCATCAAGGTCGGCGATCGTGCAATGGCAATCGTTGTTCCCAAAGGTACCCATGGGGCTTACCGCGAGAGCTTGGTCGTGCCGGCCGGATCGGTCTCGCTCGCACCCGCAGGCAGCTCACACGCTGAAGCGTCAACGTTGCCAATGAACACCTTGACTGCTCGCATGTCACTCGATCTCCTCGGCCTGACTGCAGGGCAGACACTGGCCGTGACAGGCGCCGCCGGATGTTATGGCGGCTACGTGGTGGAGTTGGCGAAAGCCGACGGCCTCAAAGTGATCGCCGATGCTTCCGAGGCAGACATCGAACTTGTGTCGTCGCTTGGCGCCGACATCGTTGTGGCTCGGGGCCCTGGCTTCGCCGACGAAGTCCGAAAGCACTTCCCCACCGGCGTCGACGGCCTGGCCGATGGCAGCGTGCAGAACGACGAGGTCATCCCCGCCATCGCTGATGGCGGCGGATTCACCGCCGTGCGGGGCTACAGGGGCGACCCCCAGCGCGACATCACATTCTCCAAGACATGGGTGATGGCCTATGCCGAAGAACACGCGAAGTTGGACCGGATCCGTCAGCAAGTGGAAGACGGTCAGGTAACGATGCGGGTCGCCGGTACCTACCCGGCAAGCAATGCCTCAGAAGCACACGCCCGGCTTGAAGCCGGCGGTACCCGAGGGCGATGTGTAATCGAGTTCGAGACCGAAGACTGACTCAGCAAGGCTAGGTCGACCGATCGCCGCGCTATTGGTTCAGGGTTGGCTCAGCAGGTCGCCCAGGTCAGGTAGGTCAAGGGTGACGGTGTCGAAGTTGGCCAACGCCTCAAACGCGAGGGCCGCAACGGCGCACCCAGTCGTTGGTTTCGAGTCTGGCGGCCTGGGTTCCTGTGCACCTGCGGAACCGGCAAGCAGCAGACCGCTTACAAAGGTGCCGACGGCCGCTGATGCAATCTTCATAGCCAGACCCTAGTTCTGCGAGCCATGTGGCTACTCGAAATAGTCGGGGCGTTGGTGGGGCGGCAGGGGGCGCAATCGTGGGTAGTACGGATGACGGAGCGGGTCGCCTGGCTTGAGCCGCAGTTCGAGTCCGGGCGTGAAGGGAGCCGTGCGTTTGGTCTTCGGTCGATCGGCAAATACGACGTCTTCGCCGAAGATCCGCACGGCCAGCGCACGACGGGTCCTACCGGCGCTGGTGTGGCCCCCACCGTGGAGGGTGTTGGGGTGAGCGAGAATCACGTCGCCAGGGGTGATATCCCACGACACGATGTCCCACTTCTCACGTTCGGCATCCACATCGGGCAGTGGCGGTAGGTCTTCGCCGTAGTACGGGGAGGTCGGATCTTCGAGCACCCTGTTCATGTCGAACCCGTCGTACATAACTTCGTTGTGCGATCCGCGTACGTACTCGAGGCATTCCTCTTTCGGCACAGCATCGACGCTGATCCACATCGATGCCAGCTGTGTTCCCGCAACGGGCCAGTAAGGCAGATCTTGATGCCATGGAGTCCGGCGCGTGGGCGCCTGTGCGAGGACGCTGTCCTTGACGAATGTGTGATCGAACAGCAGCCAGACCCGTTCGGAATCCAAAACGGTGCTCATCATGTCGGCGATGTCGGAGTCGTAGAGCAGGCGCTGGAACTCAGGTGTGAGGCCGAAGTTTCGTGTCGTGTCGAGAAAGGCGCCGGGGTCGCCGTCGAACATCCAGGTCTTGCCCAACTGTGCGCGCACGACTCGAGCGATCCCGAGTTCAATGAGCTCCAGCCACGGTTCATCAAGGAGCTGGGGCAGGTAGACGACACCATCGCGCCAGTACTGCTCGACGATCTCGGGCGTGATGCGCTCTTGCCACGGAGTAACAGTCATGGTCGCAACGGTAATGGATGCAGGACTAGGGCGCCGCGAAGTGATGACGGTCGGTGACAATCAGGGTGCGCTGCTTGATCAACCATCCGCCCGGGGACCGAGTGAAAACGTCCTCGTAGAGCCCCACCGTCAGCCGACCTCGGTCGGTGCTGGTGTCCACGCCGTCCGCGTCCATGTAGCAGACTGACGTGGCGGCATCGCCGTCGACATCGATCAACGGAGCCGAGATCTTGTGCCGCATGTTGCGAATCCGGCCAGCCTGGTCGTAGTGGTAGGTCTGCATCCAGCGTTGCACTTCGGCCGATCCGGGATAGCGGGTCTCGGTGCCCACGTTGTTCACGATCAATACCGCGTCGGGATCAAACAACAAGATGGCTTCGGCCGCGGTTCCACGATCGAGGATGTGCGCGTACCGGTAGAGAAGCTGCTCGATCGCGACGACGTCAGCCCATGGCTCGCTCATGACGGTCGGAGCGCCTCAATCGCTGAGCGTTCGTCGTCGCTGAGCACCCAAGAGCACGCTGCGGCATTCGCTGCCACCTGATCGACGGAGGTCGCTCCGGCAATGATCGTGGGCACCTCTGGCTTACCGGCCAGCCAGGACAAGCCGAGCTCGAGAATGGTGTGGCTACGCGACTCGGCGTAGTCGATGAGCGATTCCATGGCGTCGAACAATGGGTCGGTCAAGAACATCGCGCCGTGAGGCAGGCGGGACCACGCCTCGAGCCTGGAACCCTCGGGAAGGTCTGCGCCCTTGCGGTACTTACCGGTGAGCAGCCCAGACTCGAGCGGGAAGTAGGGCACAACACCGACGTCGTGCTCGCGCGAAGCATCGAGGACCCCATCGGCCTCTGGGCCACGGGTGAGGACGCTGTAGCGGTTCTGAACGCTTGCGAAAGGTGTCAGATTGTTCTCGGATGCAGCGGCGGCCATGTCGTTCAGCTGATCGGCCGAGAAGTTACTGCAACCGATCTCGCGCACCTTGCCGGCATCGATGAGTGCCTGGAGCGCTCCGAGCGTCTCGACAATTGGTGTGGTGGGGTCTGGTTTGTGCATCTGGTAGTGATCGATCACATCCACACCGAGTTGGCGCAGGCTCCGGTCAGCGGCCTTGGCCACCCACGATGCACTGCCGGCCACCTCGCCTTCGGGAACCGCACTGCCGGCGCCGAACTTGGTCGCGATGACCGCCTGGTCCCTGCGCACCCCCAACGCTCGGCCCAGCAGCGCCTCGGACTCCCCATCGCTGTAGCCATCGGCGGTGTCGAAGTAGTTGATGCCTGTGTCGAGTGCGGCATTGACGACATCGGTGGTCGCCTGCTCGTCCATCTTGTCGCCGAAGTTGTTACAGCCGAGGCCGAGAACGGAAACGTTGAGTTCCCCAATTTGTCTGGTGTCCATGTCGGTCTTTCTACTGGCCGGGCCGCCGCTGCGCTAGTTTCACGGCACAACGACCGGCCGAGTGCCGAAGGAAAAACAGTGACGACCACAGACGATTCAACCGTTCAATCAACGCAACCCCGGTTGGCCGCCACCCCAATCACGTGGGGGTACGTCGGCGGTGGGCGTTGGGGGGTCGACCTGCCTCGCGAACGGATCCTGGCCGAGATGGTGGAGATCGGGTTTCAGACCACCGAGGTTGGAGTACCGGGGTTTCTGCCCGAAGATGCCACCGAAGCCAAGGCGATTCTTGACGACTTTGGGTTGGGAACATGTTCGGGACCGGTCTCGTTCGTCGTACACGAACAGACCGGCCGCGACGAGGCACTTGACAAGGTTCGAAGCGCCGCGGCTCGGTTAGCAGCGCTTGGAGGATCGGCGCTGGTGACCGTGCCCAAGCGCGGCAACGTCGGCACTGACGAGACGCTGTCGGCCGACGGTTGGGATCGCCTCATCGAGGGGCTTTCCGAAGTCGGCCGCATTGCCGCAGAGCACGGGCTCAGCCAGGCCTTGCACCCTCATGTCGGGTCCCTGATCGAGACCGCCGAAGACATGATGACCCTCGCAGAACGCAGCGATGTAGGGTGGTGTCTTGATACAGCCCATGTGGCCAGCGGCGGCCTCGCTCCCGACGAGTTCGCTGCCGCCGTGAATGGCCGCATCAACTTGGTCCATGTCAAAGACCTCGACGTTGATATGGGCACCAGGATGGTTGCCCACACGGTCCCCTTCGACGAAGCCATCACCGGCGGAGTATTCGTTCCGTTGGGTGCGGGCGATCTCGACATCGCTGCAGCGCTGGCGCCGCTTCCCCGCGACGTGTGGTGGGTGCTCGAACAAGACATAGCGCTCCCCGAGATCCCCGCCAAGGGCGAAGGCCCGATGGTCGCCGCGGCAGCGAGCCTCGCTACGTTCTTGGCCCTTCCCGGGTGAGTGGCAGCCGATTCGCTGGGCGTGTCGCGTTCGTAACGGGCGGAGCGTCAGGGATCGGCGCGGCCACCGTGGCCCGATTCCGATCCGAGGGTGCCGAGGTTGTCGTCGCCGACCTGGACGTTTCCAACCTGCCCACCGGTGTCATGGGCGTCGAAACCGATGTCCGCAATGAGGGGGCGGTAGAGGCCGCCGTCGCAGCAACCGTCGAGCACCACGATCGCCTCGACATCGCCGTGAACTCTGCCGGTGTTGGAGGCTTCGCACCGCT
>CAWKYX010000097.1:0-11433 GCA_963854265.1 Acidimicrobiia bacterium | reverse complement strand
TTAAGATCATCGGCCAACATGATCAGCAGGGCGAACTGGAAGCTGCCGCAATGACCGGTTGTGCCGTCGGTCGGCGTGTCGTCACCAGAGTCATCAAGATCGATCTCCGAGTCGCCACAGAATCCGGTCAGGAAGTTCTCGACCCGTGTGCCGATGACGATGTCGTCGGGGCCAGGAGTGAGATCGCCGGAGGCAAGCGCACCGGCGAGCGACGCTCGGTAGGCGGTGAGGTCGGCGAGCGCATCCGCCGGGAAGTCCGCCGTCTCGTGGGCCAAGCCGATCAACTGGTCAAAGCCATCAACAAGGACGCCAAGGTAAATCGCTATCGATGCATGGCCAGCCGGGCCGCCCATCATGGTCGGAGCAAGGGTCTGCCACGTTGCGCAGAAGTCGGCGATCTGGGTCGGCACCGGCGTCGCAACCGTGGGTGTCGTGACTGGGACCTGGGTCGGCGTCTCGATCTCGGTCGTTTCGCTGACCGGTCTCGGCGGAGCGAGCGGGTTGCCGCAGGCGCAACGGACTCGGGGAACACCGGCCTCGTCGACGAGGACAGCAGTGCCGGCCTCGAGGGTCGCCTGGAAGCCCCGGGCAACACCGCCGCGGTAGGCGTGGTTCGTGACCCGCGTGTCGTGCTGGAGGACTCGGGCCTCGTAGGTGCGAATCGTGTCGGCGATTTCGTCGACCTCGACGCCCGCCGCATCAGCCCAAGCGTGAGCGATGATCGGCTCCTCGTCGAGGAACGAGATGAGATTCTCAGCATCGCACTCATGGATCAGAGCCTCGGGAACGAACGGGTCGTCGCCCCGGTCGTTGTTCTCTTCGAACGCTACTTCGGTGGAGGTGCTGATACCGGTCGACGTATGGTCGATCGGGTCGATCGGGTCGGACTGGAGGGTGAGGATGACTTCGTCCTCAGTTGCTGTCGCACCAGTGGTGTCGGCCTCGTCGGTGCCGCAGGAGGCGAGAAGAACGACGAAGAGGATCGCCATTGCGGCGATCGTGAAAGTGCTCGCCTTGGGGAGCGGGCAGGCTTCGAAGCTGATGTGGGGGGTGGTCATTTCGGGGGTCTCCTTGTTTGTGGTTCACAAGGGAGACGCCGTCATCGGCCATGTCTGAAAGTTTTTGGTGAAGAAGTTCTGAGAACTTCGATACCCGCACGCGCCCGGGCGATGTCACACTGCCGCGCCATCGTGGACATATGTTCACCGTCCACGCACCGCATAACCCGACCTTCGACGACGCCTCAGCCAACGAGACCAGGAACGGCCCACGCCCCGATCAACCTCTGGCTCTTCCGCGGCGCGGCGCGGCGCGACTAACGGCGAAGGTGTGCGCGTGGTCATCCGAGACTTCGAATTCACCTCGGCTGGCTGACCCCGCGGCCGGACACCCTCGATTAGGTACTGCCGTGTGGGTCGGACGGGATGCGAAGGCTCATCAGGACAGAGCTCGCCATCACGACCGATGCGATGATGAGGTAAGTCCGAGCATCGGACCCGTCGTCACCCACAATGAACGCCAGCAAGATCGTCGATGGGATCGACCCGACATAGCGGCTCATCGACAAGATCCCCGAAGCGGATCCGGCAAGCTGTTCGGGCGCGGCCTCAAGAGCGGTGGTCTGCACGTTGGGGATGGCCAAGCCGAGGCCCATACCAAGTACGGCAACAGCAATGATGAGCAGCGCTGCCGACCCGTCGATGGTTAGCGCGGCCAGGACCGATGCCACGGTGGCCACCACAGTTCCGATCAGCACCGGCTTTCGCCGACCTCTGGTGTCGCCGAAGCGGCCGCCGGCGGGCCCGACGATCACCATGCCCAGGGTCAACGAGGTCAGCGCCGCGCCGATCGCGCCGGCGCTCCAACCCCTGGCGTCGAGGACGACCGGTATGACCAACAGCAGGGCGTACTGGCCGAATGTCGTGCTCGCTTGAGTGGCAAAAGCGGCTACGAAGCGTGGCGTGGCGAGCGAGCGAATGGTCAACGTATCTGCTGCGGTTGTCGCCGCTGGACGGATTGGGGTGGCCATGCCATTGAGCAACGTCAGAGCGATCGCCACGATGGGCAGGTTCACGAGGAACACGCCAGACCAGCCGAACCCCGATGTCACCAACCCGCCGAGCACGGGCCCGAGGGCGGCGCCGCCTGCCAGGAACGAGCCGAGCACCCCGAACGCTTGTCCTCGCTTGTCGGGGGTGCTGAGCAATCGCAGCAGTGACTGCGCACCCGGCACGAAGACGATCGCGCACGCGGCCTGTGCCGCCCGGATGGCCACCAGCAGCTCAAACGAGTTCGCCAACGTCGCCGCCACCGATGCCGCGGCGAACCCCACCAGGCCAACCGTGATGAGACGCCGGGCGCCCAAGCGATCGGTCAGGCGACCTGCAATGGGTTGCCCCACCAACATCACGAACAGGTACGTCGTGATCAGGAAGCCGGCCTTCCCAATGGCGATGTCGAAGTCGTCGGCGATGTCAGGCAGGGCGACCGCAATCATCGTCGAATTGATCGATACCGAGCCGGCCACGAAGCCAACTCCAATGATGTCTCGTCGCCGAAGCCCGGGGGGTGCCCCCGTGTCGGTCATGCCAGGACGATAACTTCCCCAGTGCCGCCATCGACCCGAACCCGTTGACCCTGTTGGAGTCGCTCGGTCGCGTTGATGCACCCCACGACCGCCGGGAGTCCACATTCGCGGGCCACGATGGCCGCATGGGAGATGTAGCTGCCGTGGTCGGTCACGATGGCGCCCACCAGGTGGATCATGGAGTTGAAGGCTCCGCCGGTTGTCTGGGACACCAAGACGTCGCCTTGCTGGATCTCGAAGAGATCGTCAATCGAGCTCACCAAATACACGGGCCCCTCATAGACCCCCTCGTGAACACCGATTCCGGCAACGTGCGTTTCGTCGCCCTGCGCTTCGTCGAGCTGCCCGAGTATGCCTTCGATCCCAAACCCGATCGCCTGCATGACTCGCGCGAGTGGCGGCGGAAGTTGATCCATCGGCGGCGGATCAGGTGGCGGGTCGCCAAGGTAGCGCGGGGCCCCGTGGTCGCTGATCGCCGCGACCCATGCGCTCCGCTCGGCAAGGTCGCTCGCAGACAACGTCGATCCACCTGTGCGGAGGTCTGCCAGCTCACCACCATTGATGGCGAGGATGTCGCTGGGTGTGTTGATGGCACCTCGTTGAGCCAAGCGGCTGCCGTACTCGAGGAGTGCGGGCCGCAGGATCCCCACCGCCGCAACGTCGCTGTATAGGCCGCGCTCGTCGCGAAGCCGGTTGACGTACCGGGACTCGGCCAACAGATCGTCGAACTCGGCGATGTGTTCGGCAGGCACACGTTCGCGAAGCGCTGCGGCTAGGGCCTCGGCGCGCGCTATCGCCTCTGACGGGTCGACCTCGAGCGCCGCATCCAGGCGCCCCAAAAGGACCTGCGGCCGTTCGAGCCCGGTTGGAAAAGTAATGTCGAAGCCGTCGACCAACCGGAAACCGATCGAACGAACGAACTCGTCCACGGCGGGGAGGCGTGTACCAAGTTCGGCCAGCCTGGCGGCGTCGTCGCCATCGGCGTGAAGGATGTCGAGGTACTCGACCTCACCGAGGCCGACTACCAGCCCAGCGGCGGTACTCCGCTGCTTGATGCCATCGGGCGGGCAGTCGAGCGATGTGATCTCCGGGCGGCGGAGAGCCCCGACGAGGACCAGGTTCTGGTGGTCATCACCGATGGCCACGAGAACGCCAGCACCGACTACTCCGGCCCTGTCGTGTCCAATCTGTTGGATGCCCGCCAGGAATCGGGGTGGTCGGTGCTGTTCCTCGGGGCCAACCAAGACGCCGCCACCACGGGTACCGCGATGAAGATGAAGCAGGGCAACGTGCGTGACTTCGACGCCACCTACAGCGGCGTCCACGAAGCCATCGCCATGGCCAGCACCGCCGTGTTCGAGCACCGCAGCCGCGGCAAGGCCGAGCGCCACGCACTGAAGGACGACCTGTTCGACGATGTCGAGGGTGATCGGACCTGAGGTCGGCGCCGGCGCCGCCATGAAGGTCATCATCTCGCCCTGATGTGCGTGGGCCCCATAACGCCAGTGCACGGCGGCTTCTCGCGACCTACCATCGGGGTATGGCCAACAGTGCCGTTCCCGATCTGTCGCCTCGGCTGACAGCGGCGTTCGACATGGCACGGCGCGTCCACAGCGAGGACTCGATCAAGGGCACTGACGTGCCCTATCTGGTGCATCTGCTCGACGTGGCCTCGATTCTGTTGCGCCACAGCGGTGACGAGGACCAGGCGATCGCGGCGTTCCTGCAGGATGTCGTAGAGGACGGCGGTGGCGAGCCCATGCTCGCCGAGATTCGTGACGAGTTCGGCGAACGTGTTGGCGACATCGTGCTGTCGTGTTCGGACAGCCTCGAGGTCGACCCGACCGCAAAGCTGCCATGGTGGACCCGCAAGATCGCCTACATCGATCATCTGCATGTGGCCACCCACGACGTTGCGATGGTGTCGGCGGCCGACAAACTCTCGAACGCCCGGTCGATCGTGGCCGACTTCGAGGCCCACGGCGACGCGGTGTGGGAGAATTTCAAGACCGGGCGGATGGGCACCCTCTGGTACCACCGGCGCATCGCCGACATCTTGCCCTCACGCCTGCCCGACGCCGATCGGCCCCAGCGCCTCGGGACCACCCTCACGTGCACGGTGCACGGTGCACGGTGCACGGTGCACGAACTCGTCGAGGCGGTCGGTGCGTCGGCTGCAGCGTCGGACTGGCACGACGCCGTGGCAGAAGAGACCACCCACCGCGCCGCGTTGGCTGACAGCTGACCTCCTGGCACCGACCAGGTGGCCGCGCCGGCGTCCTGGGGAGTCTGCCGCGGAGAATCGCAACGAGCGTTCGCACCCATCGGGCGATTGACCCCGGTCACGCAGAACCCGGCGAACAGATCGATGACCGGTATGACTTCACGGAGATTGCTGCAGCCCAGCCGTCTGCCGCTATCGCCCGAGCACCAGCCCGATAAGTTCGTCGTCGGGTTCGCAGACGAAGCCGCGATCCTTCAGGGCCTCAGCCAGAGTCAGCGCGTCAACCGGGTCGGCGTACCAATAGGTGCCGTTGAAGATGGTGACGTAGGGCTTGCAGTGGCGCTCTCGGAGGTCGTCGGGCATCCAGGCGGGTACGAGCAGACCGGGATGGGGTGGGTAGTCGCCGTCGGCGGCGCCGGGGAACTCGTCGCTTGTGAACGCGGCCTCGTCGTCGGGGAGCCAGTCATCGTCCAGCCAGCTCCAGAGCTCGGGAAGCACGACGGCTTCGGTGGACCGGAATGCCTCGCGGAGATCGCCCCAGGTGGCGGCGTCGCTGAGTGCTGCCCAGGCGAAGAGGAGATCGGCGGCCACCTCTCGCGGCACGAACCAGACCTCGTCGCCCATCCTGAGGTCGGCCCCATAAACGATTTCGGTGGGTTGCATCTCAGTGGGTGGCGTGTCAGTGGACGGCAAGTCAATCGGCAGGATGGTCAGCTCTCTTTCGGGCGAGGTGGATGAGATCGTCAAGTTGTCGGGGCGTAATAACGACGCCGGCGGGCTCTTGGTCACGGACCTCGGCCAGCAGCTCGTCCCACCAGCGTAGGCGAGCGGCCCGAAACACGCCGAAGGGTGGCCCGCCGTAGCCGTTGCGCCAGCGCCGGGCGTCGAACAATCGGTGCTGTGCGAAGGATCGACGCCTCCAGCCTTCGCCCGTGTCGGCCGCCATCGACTCGACCGATCGGCCGACTCGTCGGGTGACCTCGAGCAGTCGGGGCATCGGTTCGGGTTGGGTGTCCATGGTGTCTCCTCATCGAACCTGGCTGGACCACCGCGTCGTCGACCGGTTGGCGAACCGTCACTGGGCCAGGCCCCTCGGGTTCTCGTAATGAAGTGTCTTCAGGTAGTGCGTAAGGGCGTGTTGTGACACCTCCGGCTGGGCCAACGCGCTCCTGGCGCAGCAGCCGCAACCGGGCAGCTACCGCCCATCGGCCGGACCGGCCATCGGGCCGCGCATCACCTGAGTGATCGCGGCGGCGAAGGTGTCGATCTCTTCGCGGACCATCGCGGCCCAGGTCTTGCGGGCGAGGGTGCTACACGACGTCGAAGGTCAGCCCGGCGTGGGCGCGCAATGCATCAAT
Source organism: Acidimicrobiia bacterium (assembly GCA_963854265.1). Lineage (GTDB taxonomy): Bacteria > Actinomycetota > Acidimicrobiia > Acidimicrobiales > UBA8592 > CAWKYX01. The sequence continues at coordinate 5,264 of CAWKYX010000097.1, read as the reverse complement.
CAACTTGTCGCCCATGGCTGTGGCCGGGGTCCAGAAGCCGCCGGGCACACCGGTCTTTTCGCCTCGGTTGGTGGCGAGGAGAGTGACGGCGCTCTCGCCGAGCATCTTGGCTGTCGACCCATAGCCGGGGTCGCGGTCGCCGGTGACCTTGGTGGTGATGGTGCGACCGCCGGTGGTGGTGCCGTGGAAACGGACGTCGAAGAACCCGGCTTCCTGCGACTCGGGGCTCGGGCCGTCGCCGGGCTTCGGGAGCACCCGGTTGAGAAGCTTGCGGGCCGGGCCCAGGGCGGCAATGCCCATGAATCCGCCGAGTCCGCCGGCGAGACCGGCTGCCTTGGCGGCGCCGAGGGGTCCAGCGCCCATACTCATCGCCTCGTCGTAGAGGAAGTCGTCGCCCCACGGGTGGCCGAGCAGGGCGTGGCTGCGGTGCACGATTCGGGTGTTGATCTGGGCCATCACGAACGGCGCGATCCATCCGCCCGACGTGTCATCCTTCTTCGGGACAATCGTGTTGGGCTGCGTGACGCCGGAGCGCATGCCGTCGGGGGCGAGGGCATAGGGGTTGGCGAGGGTCTTGCGCAGGCCGGGGTCCTTCACCGTCTCCTCAATGACGTTCATCAGGCTGGCGATCGTGCCGCCGCTGGGCCCGCCCTTCATAGCCTTCACACGCATGGCGATCCCGGCACACGGCTCGCCGAACTGCTCGAGCGCAGCCTGCTGGGTGAACCAGACGCCGAGGTCCGAGGGGATCGAATCAAACCCGCAGCTGTGGACGATGCGGGTGCCGGTCCGCGCCGCTTCGGCGCCGTGGCCATCGATCATCTTCTGCATCCAGTGGGGCTCGCCGGCGAGGTCGCAGTAGTCGGTGCCGGCCGTAGCGGCTGCGGCAACGAGCTTGGATCCGTAGAGCGCGTAGGGGCCGACGGTCGAGATCACGAGACGGCACGAGTCGACCAGCGATGCCATGTCGTCGGGGTTGGACGCGTCGGCGACGATCCGGGGCACGTCGGCCCCGGTCGACGAGGCCACCGACTCGAGCTTGTCGGTGCTGCGGCCCGCAATGGCCCAGCGAAGGTCACCGTCGGTGCCGTGGCGCTCGACCAGGTAGCGGCACAGAATCTCGCCGACAAAGCTGGTGGCCCCGAACACGACGATGTCGAACGGACGGCCGGAGCGTGAGGTCATGATCGGAGGCTAGAGGCGTTGGGCCGATGACCCTCGGGTCCTCTTGATGAGCGTCACCTCGACGGTAGGCCACCGCCGTGACAGCCGGCCCCGGAAACAAAGGGAACGCTCGGCGGCCCTGGTGTCACGGCGGTGGGCTAAAACAGGGCAAGGTGTGCTCGCGATGATTGCCGTATCGACAGCTGCAGAGCTGTCCCAGATCACCCCCGCGGTGGATCATCCTCGCGCGTCCGATGTCGGCGATCTGAGGGATTGGCTCACCGACGAGCTGGGCGAGGTGACCTCGGGATGGGATCGGCCCGGGGGCTTACTGGGCATCACCAAGCGGCGGGTTCAGAACGCCTTGCGCTGCCCGGCGTCGATCCGGGCAGAGGTCGAGGACCAGCCCATGAACGAAGCCATGGCGGTGGGGATGATGGTCGACGCTGCTGCGTCGTTGCTGTTGATGAGCGACCAGCTGCCCGGCAGGGCGCCGTGGTTGGGCCCGATCCTTTCGGTGCTGCGCGTCTCGGCACCCGAGATGGCCGAGTTCGTCGACCGCCACCGACCCGACGCCAAGGACGACCTGCGGACCCAGGTAGAGGACATGTGCGAGCAGCTCCGCCTGCTGCTGGGCGATCTGCGGGCCTACGACGGCACCGCGCAGGAATCGTTCCGGGTGCAGCTGCAGGCCCCCGGCGTACAGCTGTCGGGACGCACCGACCTCGTGTTGGGTACCACCCACCGCAGCATCATCGAGGTGAAGTCCGGCCGCTTTCGGTCCCATGTGCAGGACGAGTTGGGTTTCTACGCACTCCTGGCCGCACTACGCGATGACAGCGCCCCGGTCGCGGTCGCCGCAGTGACCCTCGACGACACCGCCATCAATGCCTACCCGGTGACCCACGATCTGTTGGAGGCCGCGGCCCAGCGCGTCATCGACGCGGCCGCCGTGCTGGTGGAGGTGGACCGGGCGAGCGTGGCCGGCGCCTGGCCCAAGACCGATCCGGGGCCGCTGTGCGCCTGGTGTGCCGCAGCTCCTCGCTGCCCCGATGTAGCCGACGTGTCGCTGGCCGAGTTCGAGGCCCACCGTCACGACGTGGATCTGATCGACATGGACGAGGAGGAGCCGTGGTGAGTGCTCGCGAGCTCGAGCTGCGACTCATCGACGCCCTCGAACCGGTGGCGTTGCAGTGCCCCGAGGGCCGATTCGACTGGGACACCAGCACCGTGATCGCCGACTTCGACGTCGGCCTGGCCTCGCGCTGTCAGGCTGCGGCCTCCAGCGCCGGGGACGAGTTCGTGCCAGAGGTGTTCAACACGTTCAAGGCCATCGCCAAAGGGGCCAGCCGCGGTGTCGGCCCGGCCGGCGGGGTGCGCGCCGCCCTCCAGGCCTACGTCGCCGCGGCGCGTCAGGGCGACAACTCGGTCGAAGGCTGGCTCGCCGACTACCTGAACGACTGCGACCAGGCGCTGCTCGTCGAGACCATGCACCGCTCAGCCACCTGGCTCCACCGCACCGCGGCCGTGCTCGGGGTCGAGGACTTCGACCGATTCTCCCCAGGACGCCGTCTCGCCTGGGACTACCCCGACCGGGGGCTGCGACTGAAAGGGGCCGTCGACTTCATCGAGGACGACACCAATGTGGCGGTGATCGTGCTGCCGTCGCTCGACGATGCCCACCTCGACCGGGTGGCCCTGATCGCCGTGCTGTACCTGTTGACGGTGAAGTCGGCGCCGCCCGTGGTGCGGATCGTGGTGCACTCCACCGGCGAGTCGATCGAGCGGCCCATCGCCGGCCTCGCCGATCGGGCAGCGGCGGCAACCGTGCTCACTGCAGACGCGGTCGCTGCTCGAGGCGCCGGCCCCGACGGCCTGCACCGCTCGGCGTCGTTCTTCACGTGCCGCGGGTGCGAGTGGGCCGACACCTGCGAGGTCAAGCAGGCTTCGGAGGCTCGCCAGCCCCAGGTCCGCCAGGGCATCCGGCTGGGGTAGATGGGGGCTCGTGCGGACTTGCCTGATCGTGTCAGCCAGTTGGGCGGGTAGCGAGGAAGTCGAGCGGGCCGTCGGGTTCCTTGCCGCACCGGCCCTCGGAGCCGCGCTGGGCTCAAGCGCCGGCCTGAGCGGAGCTGCGGCGAGCGCTCATGGGCTTGCGCTGCTGGGCGGCGGCTCGCTTGCAGCAGGCGGGATGGGAATGACGGGTGGTGTCTGGATGGTTACCGGCACCGCAGCCGCTGCTGGTGGCGTGTTGGGGGCATCGGCATCGGCGGCGTACACGTTGGGCGCCGCTGAGTACCGACATGAGCTCATCAAGCTCCAGGCCAAGCACCGGCTCGTGCTCGCAGCACAGAACCAACACATCTCCATGGCACAAAAAGTCAGCACCCGCTTGGCCGATGATGCAGCGGCACTGCGTACACAACTCGAGATCGAAATCAAGCTCAACGCCAAGAACGCACGGAGGGTCACTGACCTGGCCGACAAGCTGGACGCGATCGAAGCCGCTATCGCCTTCACCAGCGCGACCACGTGACCAGCGACCGCACGAACCCGGCCCAGATCACTGACCGGGGACTGGACGTCGAGCTCGTCGGGACGAGCCGCGAGCTGCACGACATAGCCGGCGGCATCGACCAGCTCCACGACGACATTGCGGCCACAACAGCATCGGTCGACGACATTGATGCGCGCGTCGCCCGCCTCACCGGGCTGGCGCCAACGATCGCGCCACGCGAGATTGAGGCAGCCAGAGTTCAACTCCAGTCGCGCCATGTGTCAGCTGAGACAGCCGACCTCGCCGCGCTGCTCGATCCTGTCGAGATCGACCGGATCCGTCGTCGCTATTCGGGCGATCACACGGTTCGAGCGCGCCTGGATGGCATCGATGTCCTGGTCGCACTAAGCGCCGGTGTCGCGGCAACCGTCGTCGACGCGATTGTCACCGCGACCCCAGCCACTTCTCCCGTCACGAACTGGCTTCGGAGCCATGCCGTCGACTCCGACAACTGGCTGGCCGACCTTGCGCATGTGCCCTATGACGCCGTCAACGGGACCGGCATCGATGGCATGAGCGCTCTGACTCACCGGGTCCAAACCCTCGGCCACGACCCGTTGCTGGGCTTGATCGTGGGGACAGTCGACATCATGCGCGGCAACCTCACCGGCTTCGCCCCCGGCGGCGGTCTCCGTGTCATCAACGGTCGTCCCGCCGCTGCCGAAACCTGGACGGCTGCGATCGCCGTCCAAGTTCTACACCTGTTGTCTGATGTCGCGACACCTGCAGGGCTCCCACTACCCGGATGGACAGCGTTGGGGCTCATCCCGAAGGAGCACACCGGACTGTCGTCCGCCGCGCTGGCCCGAACCATGTTCGTGCGGGGCTACGACAGCTGGCACTTCATGGCGATGGCAGCGCCTGGGGCAACCGTCGAGCTCGTGTGTCGGGGCTACTGGGGGATCCGCCAGCTGATGGATCCGGGGTTCGCCGACGTGGCCGGTTCCGCCGACCGGGTAGGCGACCACCCCCGCTATCAGGCGCTCACCGCGGCAGCTACCAGCGTCGCCGACGCCGGCAACTTGGCGAAGTTCGTGGTGGCTGGCGCCAACCCGCTCACGCTCAACTACGCGCTCTGGATGTCGCTCGCCAAAGACGGCATCGACGCACTTGGGCGCCGGATGAGCGCACCAACACCAGGGATGCGCAACCAGCTAGAGACCGAAACCGCCAGCCTTCGATACGGCTGGCCCGCCTAGGTCGACCGGGTCGACCTCCCGGATCTCATCGGCGAACTCACCACCGCTCCCATCGACCTGCACCCCACCGTCAAACCCAGGCCAGGTTGGGGGGTTTCCCCAGCAGACCAGGGGTCGCCAAAGCATCACCGTGAGACTCATGAGTACGAGTCCCACAGAATGTGGCCTGCGTCCCTTTCGCCCACGCTCGAGTCCTGTCAGGCTTGATCATGGTTGACATCGAACCGTCCAGCAGCGTTTCCAAGCTGCCGCTGCTCATCATGGGTGCGGTTGTCGCCATAGCTGTGCTGGTGACGGTCGCGTTGATCGTGGGTCGCGACACCAAGACCTACAGTCCCGGGATACCC
>CAWKYX010000096.1:0-11490 GCA_963854265.1 Acidimicrobiia bacterium | reverse complement strand
AAGGGGTGCAGTTCCACCCCGAGTCGATCCTGACCGTCGGTGGTCACGCGATGTTGAAGACGTTTCTGAACGACTGAAACGGTCTCGCTCGATCAACCGCCTTCAGGTGTGGGCTCGGGCTCCGGCTCCGGCTCCGGCTCCGGCTCCGGCTCCGGCTCCGGCTCCGGTGGCGGTATCGGTGTCGGTGTGGGCACGGGCGTGGGAGTCGCCGTTGGCTCCGGCGTTGGCGTCGGATCGGGTTCGATACCCACGCAGATCGTGATCTCTGCGCCTACTTCGACCTCGACCCCACCACTGGGGGTTTGTTCGATGACGGTGCCCTCGACCTGGTTGTCGGGGTCATCGATGAGGCAGGTATCGGGCACGGCGATGAGGCCGTCGTCGTCGAGGATCTGCGCTGCGTCGGTGGCCTCTTCGCCGATGATGTTGGGGACTCTGACCACGCCTGGACCCTCCGAGACGATAAGCCGGATGATCTCACCCACCTCGAGCAGCGTTCCCGGTGTCGGCTCGGTGCTGATAACGAAGCCCTCGGGGATGTCTTCGTCTTCGACGGTTTGAACTTCGACGATCCATCCGAGATCTTCCAGAATGCGGATGCCGTCAGCCTCGGCCTGACCTTGGAGGTTCGGAACCTCGGCCGCTGGTGGCCCTTCCGAAACCCGAATGATGACCTCACTGGTGATGTCGAGCTCTTCGCCGGCTGCAGGGCTCTGCTCGACAACGTTGCCAGCTTCGACATCTTCGGACTCGACCAACTCGGTCCTGACGTTATCGAATCCTGCGGTGGCGAGTTCGAGGCGGGCCTCCGCCTCGGTGAGACCCTCCACAGACGGAAGCGCCTGTGCATCGGGACCAACCGCCACGCTGATCTCTACAGTCGAGCCCTCGTCGACTTCTTCGCCGGGGTCGGGACTCTGGGCGAAGACCCGATCGAGGGGGAAGTCCGATTCTTCGGTCACAACCTGCACGCGCAGGCCAAGCCCAGTAAGGGTCGCGATGGCTTCGTCGCGCTCGTCGTTGATCACCGACGGGAGGCGCAGCGTGGTGACAACAATTTCAGAGTCATCGCCACCAGGGCTGTCGGATCCACCGCCATCACCGCCGCCGCCGAGGACGTTCACCAAGATCACGATGAGCCCGATCAGTAGCGCCAAAAGAGCCACACCGCCCGCAACCCAAGCCCAGATGTTGCGGTCGGGCTCTTCGTAGCGATCGTCGTAGTACGGATCGTACGGGTCGCCTGGTCCCCCCGGACCTCCGTCAGCTCGTTGCTGAGGCAGCGCCACGGGGTTGACCTGGGTGGCGCCGTAGTCGGGTTGAGGAGGCTGTGTGGAAGAGGCCCCACTCTGCTGAGCCGGCGGATAGCCCTGGGGCTCTGATGGGTAGCCCTGTTGCTGGGGCGGGTAACCCGACGGGTCTTGGGGTTGTTGCGGTTGCGCTGGCCGGGGCTCGACGGGAGGTGTGGCCAAGGGTGGACCGCTGATGATTGGCACCACAGGCGGGTTACCGGTGTCCACAGGTGGCGGGACCGGAACGGTGGTCTCGCCCGCCATGAAGCGGCGGAGGTCCGACTGGAGATCGGCTGCGAGGGGATAACGCCCGGCCGGGTCCTTGTTGAGCAGCTTTGCGGTGATGGCCTGGATGGCCTCGGGCACATCGTCGCGACGGGTACCGATCGGCTCGGGCGTCTCCTGCACATGTTTGTAGGCGATGGCCACCGGGTTGTCGCCCGAAAACGGGGGCGTACCCGTGAGCATCTCGTAGAGCACGACACCGAGCGAATAGAGGTCACTGCGACCGTCGAGGGGCTGGCCCTGCGCCTGCTCTGGAGAGAAGTACGTGGCGGTCCCCATGACGGCCCCGGTCTGGGTGAGCTTTGCTTGGGCAGCAGCACCAGAGATCGCCTTGGCAATCCCGAAGTCGGCCACTTTCACCTCTCCAGTAGGCGAGATCATAACGTTGCCGGACTTCATGTCGCAGTGCACGAAATCGTTCTTGTGGGCAAACCCCAGCGCAGCCGACACCTCAGCCGCTATCTCGGCGGCTCGAGCCGGAGCCAGCGGTCCTTCGTCGCGGATGACTTCGGACAGGCTTCGACCCTTCACGTATTCCATCACGATGTAATACGTGCTGCCCTCACGGCCCCAGTCGTAGACACCCACAATGTTGGGGTGGCTCAGGTTGGCGGCCGACTGGGCTTCGCGTCGGAATCGTTCGACGAAGGTGGGATCGGCGGCCAGCTGAGGAAACAGGACCTTGACCGCGACCGGGCGGTCGAGAAGTTGATCCTTCGCGAGGAAGACCTCCGCCATGCCGCCCTTGGCGAGCCGTCGATGAAGTTCGTAGCGGCCGCCGAAGACGGTGGGTCCTTGCTCAGACATAGCGGACCGAGTGTAGCGACGCTGCTCTGAGCATCCGTGGCACCGCTCCTGACGAGGTGGACGATTGCGCCGTTCCAGCCAAGATCATGAGCCCGCGCTTGCTTGAAGAGCGGCCCGCAGGACCGCCTGAGCGACAGGAGCCGCTACCGCCCCGCCGGTTTGTTGAACACCGTCGGGAACCGCTTCGACGACGACAGCGATCGCAACGGTCGGGTCTTCTCCCGGGGGGCCACCGAAGCCGATGATCCATGCATGGGTTTCGTCGGGACGGGCCGCATCGACCTGGGCGGTCCCCGTCTTGCCACCGACCTCGAAGCCGCCCACCTGGAGCCCTACCGCCGTGCCGCTCGTGGCCGCGGTGACCATCGCCGACCGCAGGATGTTTGCGTTCGCCGACGACAACGGCGAACGCCAGACCGCCGGCTCGAACTCATCGACCAGTACGCCCTGCTGGTCGCGAATCTCCTGCATGAGATGAGGCTCCATGATGATCCCGCCGTTGGCGATGCCCGCAGCCACCAGGGCCATCTGCAGCGGCGTGGCCTTCACGTCATTCTGGCCGATTCCGGCCTGGGCGAGCGCTGGCGTGTTTTCGACGATCGGCACCGGTGGGTCGCCGTCTGTCTCGTTGACCTGAATGCCGAAGTCGTCGGGAAAGTTGGATGCAGCTGCGGCGGGCAGGTCGATGGGCGGCGTGTCGTTAAAGCCGAACGCTTCTGCGGTTTCGATCATGGGACCGGGTCCAATGATCTCGGCGGCGAGCTCGGCAAAGGCGGTGTTGCAGGAGCGGCGCAAACTTTCGAGCATGTCACCCCCGCAAACGTTGCCCGCAAAGTTGCGTAGTGGCAGGCTCGTGAGCGGCGCGACATATTCGACGACCTCGGCAAAGACGGGTTCGCTCATCGTTGCAACACCGGCCTGGAGCGCAGCTCCAGCGGTCACGACCTTGAACGTCGAGCCTGGAAAGAAGATTTCACGGTACATCCGGGGTAGGCGGGGGTCTTCGCCGCGGGCGGAACCATCGAGCTCGGTCCAGAACGCGAGCGCCGCATCCAGATCGACCGAACCCAACAGGCCCGGGTCATAGGAGGGCGAACTCCAGAACGCGATGATGTCGCCAGTTCGCGGGTCAAGGGCCACGACGGAACCCTTGCGGTCACCGAGGGCTTCCCGTGCCATTTGTTGCACCCCATGATCGAGGGTGATCGTGACATTGGCCGTGGTGTCGGTATCGCGAAACAGGTCGGCGAAACTCTCGAAACGTTGGCCGGTGGTCTGGCCGGCGAGCTCATCGTTGTATTGCCGTTCGAGGCCATCAGCGCCGAACTGGAACGAGAAGAACCCTGTGGCGTGTGCGTACAACTCACCCTCGGGGTAGAGACGTTCGCGTTCGAGGTCGTGGTCAACCTCGATGGACGTGGCCACGATGGTCCCATCGGAGGTGAAGATGCTGCCCCGGTCCCTGCTGAAGTTGCGCTCGATCTTGCGGAAGTTGTTGGGGTTGTCCTGGAGCTCTTCTTGGTCCACAAGCTGAATACGATTGAGCTGGACAAAGAGGGCGATGAAACAGACCATCAGCGCGATGCCAAGGATCCGGATGTGACGGTTCACGCGGAGACCGGAGACGCTTCAGCCAACTGGGCCGCTGCCGCTTCAGCTCGGCGGTTGGCGGTGTCATCAGAAATCCGGAGCAAGAGCGCGAGCAGTACCCAGTTGGCCAGCAGCGACGAACCGCCGTAGCTGACGAATGGCAGCGTGACCCCCGTGAGGGGCAGAACCCGGATGACGCCAGCAATGATGATGAACGCTTGGAAACCCAACAATGTGGTGAGCCCGGTCGCCAGCAACTTTTCGAAGGGCCGCTCGGCCACCAGTGCGATCCTCAGCCCCCCACCGATCATGAGCATGAATGCGACGAGCACCGCGGTGGTGCCCATGAGGCCAAGCTCCTCGCCAATGATGGCGAAGATGAAGTCGGTCTCGACGGCGGGGATGTTCTCGGTATTGGGACTGCCCACGCCGAGCCCTGTGCCCGTGAGGCCGCCGTCGGCCAACGCGAATGCTGCTTGGGTGACCTGGAAGCCATCACCCAATGGGTCGCCGAAGGGCTCGAGCCAGACCTCGACCCGCTGACGGACGTGTCCGAACCGGTTGTAGGAGATCAGCGAACCGCCCGCGAACATGATCAGGCTCATCACCAAATATGACGACCGTTCTGTCGCAACCCACAACAAGACCACGAACAGGGTGAAAAACAGCAGCGAGGAGCCAAGGTCTTTTTCAGCCACCATCACCAGCAGCGAGGCGCTCCAGGCGACCAGGATCGGGCCGAGATGGCGGGCCTCGGGAAATGCCATCCCCAAGAACCGACGGCTGGACATCGCCAGAAGCTCTCGTTTTTCGACGAGGTAGGCAGCGAAGAAGATGGCGAATGCGATCTTGGCGAACTCGCCCGGCTGGAAGTTGATCGGGCCGAGCGAGACCCAAATCCGAGCGCCGTTGATCTCTTGGCCCACGATGGGCACCAACGGCAACACCAGCAACCCAATACCCACCAGCATCAGTGTGTATCGGTACTGCTCGAGCCAACGGGTCCGCGGCACCACGAGCAGAGTCGCGATGAACGCACCGACACCGAGGAGCGTCCACGTCGCCTGCAGACCGGCCAGGTCCTCGTCGAGACGCGCAATGAACACGTAGCCGAAGCCGTTCAGCAGCCCAGCCAAGGGCAACAGGACGGGATCGGCCTGTGGGGCGAGGCGGCGAGTCGCCACGTGAGCCACCAGCAACAGCCCCAAGATGACAATGAGGAACGGCACGATGTTGGCTGGGATCTCGGCCAAGCGTCCCAGACTCGCAAGGATGTAAGCCGCCAGGATGACGACCACGGCCATCAACAAGAGCGCCAACTCGGTATTTCGACGACGGGACCGCATGTGCGTCTCAGCCGTCGGGTTCGTCAGAACCCGCGTTGGCTTCATCGACGCGATCCTCGAGATCCGACACGTACTGCTGAGCGTCGGCCAGGTTGTCGAATTCGGGGTTGCCTTCGACCTCGGAGGCCAGTGCCGGGGTCAGGTCGTCGCGCAACAACCCAACGCCTTCTTCGACCGTGGGGTCGAACCACAAGACGCCGCCTGGTTGGCCTTGGTAGACCACCATCTGTTGGTTCTCGAAGCCGACGAAATAGTTGTCGCGCGCGTAGCTGGCGATGACCCAGATGGCACCGATCACGACCAGCACCGTCAGGATCAGGACACCGATTGCGCGTCGCTTGAAGGTCGAGGCCCGAGACTCGGGGGGTTCGATGTCCACGCGGTCGTCGGCACCATCGGGATCGAGCGGCACACGAGCATTGAGGTAGCCCACGTCCCCTGCATCGATGGGTAGCGCTGTGGCTTTCAGCATTGGCGTCGAGGTGGTTGGTCCGTCGATCACATCGGCGGGCGCCTCGTGGTCGCTGGCATCGATGCGAACAACCAGGGCAGACACGTTGTCTCTAGCGCCGGCTTCGAGTGTGAGGCGGACAAGTTCGTCGACGACCTCAGTCGGGTCTTCGAGTCGCCGCATCGCCGCCGCAATCTGGCTGTCACCGATTTCGTCCACCAGGCCATCGCTGCAGAGGAGGTACTGATCGCCAGCGACCGCCGGTACCTCCCAGTAGTCCACCAACAACTCGTGGCCAATGCCCAGCGCGCGCGTGACGATATTGCGTTGGGGGTGCACCGCGGCTTCCTCGGCGGTGAGATGGCCGGCGCGAAAGAGATCACCAACGAGGCTGTGGTCTTCGCTGACTTGGTCGAGTTCGCCCGCCGAGAATCGGTAGATCCGAGAGTCGCCCACGTTGACGAGCCCGAGCATGCCCCGTTGATCGGCATTGTCGAGACGAGCGATCGCGCAGACCGTGGTCCCCATGCCGGCAAGCGACGTGTCAGATTCGGCTTGTTCCACAATGGCTTCGTGAGCAGCACGGACGCTGGCAACCAGCGCTTCCATGGTAGTGGGGGTCTCGTCGGTGTCGGCTATAACGTCGACGGCGACTGCCGAAGCCACCTCGCCGCCTTGGTGACCGCCCATCCCATCGGCGACCACAAACAGGCCATCGCGAGCATGGACAGCATCCTGGTTGACCTCACGCACGCGGCCGACATCGGTCTGCATACCCCAGGTGAAGGTGGTCTCTGTCACGCCAGCTCCAGCACCCAGTTACCCACTTGAATCCGGTCGCCGAGAGCGAGACGTTGCGGTCCCGACACGGCGGTGCCGTTGTGGAGCGTGCCGTTGGTGGACCCCAGGTCTTCGAGGTGAAAGTCGCCATCCTGTGAGAAAACGCGCGCGTGAAGCTGGGAGGCATAGGTGTCATCCACGACGATGGTGCAACCCGGGGCACGTCCCATCGACATCTCCGCGACAAGGGGGAACGACCCTCCAGCAAACTCGGCCGGCTCAAGTACACGAATCGTCGACGGTTCACTGCGACTGGATCGGCCGCCCCGGCCCCCGGTTGCCGCGCCCACCGTGCGTCGAGCGCGCTTGGCCGATTCGGCTTCGACCGCCGCCGGGGCCCGGAGCTCGGTCCATACCGCCCAGATCACGCGAAGAAAGAACAGATAGAGCAGGGCTAGAAGCCCGAATTTTAATACATCGATCAATTGCTCCGACACAGCTCCGCCAGACTACTTCGCGCCGTGCGCGCCGCTGTGTCGCCGGGGCCCGATCAGTGCCCGCGCCATTCTGGGGTCCGTTTCTCGGCGAAGGCCGCTCGACCCTCGGCTGAGTCTTCGGTGTTGTTGGCCACAATGCGCATCGTCTCGCCAAAGCGCACGGATTCGATCCACCCCATCTGCTGGGTACGGACCGCCACCTCCTTGGTGGCGCGGGTAGCAAGCGGCGCAGACTTGCATAGCCGGTCGGCCAAGGCCCTGGCTTCGGTCATCAGGTCGTCGTGGGGCACAACCTTCCAGGCCAGACCCATTTCTTTGGCGCGGTCGGCATCGATGGGCTCGCCGATCATCAACAGTTCCATGGCGTCCGCCCAGTTGAGCTTGCGGGGCAGCCGGATCGAACCGACGATCGTCGGCGTCCCGATACGAGTCTCGGGGTAGGAGAATGTGGCCCGGTCGCTGGCGATCACAAAGTCGCAGAACGTCGCCGCCGTAAGGCCGTAGCCGATACAGGGGCCGTTTACCGCGGCGATCACGGGTTTGAAGAGTTCGAGGCCGCTCTCGAAGGAGTTGATAGTGGGCTTCTCCCAAAACGTGCCCGGGAAGGTGCCAACGCTCCCCTCGCCATCGCGAAGATCGGCGCCGGCACAGAACGCCTTACCGGTCCCGGTCACGATGGCCACCCACGCATCCTCGTCACCAAGAAATCGGTTCCAGGCTTCGTTGAGGCCGTCGCGCATCGGCCCGTTGATCGCATTGAGCCGATCGGGTCGGTTGTAGGTGATGGTCACGACGTGACCATCGTGTTGATACAGGACTACGTCGTCGTCGCTCATCGTGCCTTCTGTTGCTGATGTCATACCGGGAACGGAGATGGATGGAATGTGGCCGACCTGGCTCAACTGGCCTCGAACCGGATTGTCATGGCACCAAACTCGACCAGGTCACCGTCGCGCAGTTGGCGCTCTGCCACGCGCTCGCCGTTGACCCGCGACCCGTTTGTCGAGCCCAGGTCAACCAGCTTGAAGCCAGTGCCGAACGGTTGAATTTCGGCATGGTTGCGGCTGACGTTGCGATCCTCGAGCATCAGTGTGCATTCGGCCAGACGACCCACCGTGACGATGGCCTCGCCAAGAACCATCCGTTGACCGTCGGGCAGCACCAGCGACCCTGGTGAGAGGCCTCCCTCGCCTTCACGGAGGCTGGCGGCAATGCGGAACGAGCCAGTCTTCAGTTTCGGGCCGACCACGAAGTCCACGGCAACCGGACCCAAGAAGCCGTAGCCCTCGTCCCGAGCGTGTTCGCGCGCCGCGTCGGCGAGCTCTCGACGGAGCGATTCGCTGACTTCGCTGAACTGCTCGGCATCGTCGGCGGCGAGTTCGACCACGAAGTGGTTGGGCGACACTGCCTCGCCGTTCACCCCGACGGACCTGTTGGTGTCCATCTCTCTGGTGAGGCGGCGACCGAGCTCGACGGGCTTGAGTCCGCTTCGAAAGACCCGCGCGAACGTGCCTTCAACCAACCGCTCGAGTCGTCGTTCGAATCCGCGAATTCCCACGATGTGCGCCTCCGCTCGAATTGGTCCGAGCCGTCGGGGTCAGGCGCCGAACCGCATCGATGATGCGGCCCGGCAACCGTTGGTGGCAAAGCTACTGGTCGCAAACATATTGGTCGCAAACATATTGCTGGCAAACATAGTGACGATCCCACGCGGCCGGGGGTTCAGCCCACCAATCCCGACCGCAAGAACATCTTCGGGCTTCAGCACTATGGTGAATGGACGGCGACCAGATGGGGTAGGACCGATGGTGGGGACAACGACGCGACAGCGCTATCTCGATGCCGTTGTCGAACACATGGTCAGCGAGGGCCGAACCGACCTGACACTCGTCGTGCTCGCAGAGGCAGCAGGCACCAGCGATCGCATGCTCGTCTATTACTTCAAGACCCGCGAGGCACTCTTGAACGAAGCGATGGCGTCGATCAGATCCCGGCGGAGAAAACAGCTCGCTGCAGCCCTTGCCCGCATCAGTCGCGCTGATGTTCGCGAGGGCATCGAGAAAGCCCTGACCTGGCAATGCAGCGAAGAGAATGCGGCGGGAACGCGGCTCCACTTCGAGGCTGCCGGGCGCGGTTTTCGCAACGAGGCCCCATTCGTCGACTTTCTCGAGGGTGTCGTCAGTGACTCGGTGGCCGAGGCCGAGGTCGCCGCTCAACGCCTGGGCGCCGACGACATCAACGCTCAGAACTTCGGCACGTTGTTCTCTGCTCTGGCCGTCGCACTCGCCGGCGACGTGCAAACAACTGGGCAAACTGAGCGCGTCGAACGCGGCATAGCGGCGGCATCGGCATCGTTGGCCCGCCTGCTGGACACCGCCTGACACGCACCCGCGCAACACAGCCCTGGGCGGGAACTGATGCGCACTCGCGCCGCCCTCCCGGTAACATCATGTCTCCACTCGCGCGAGTGGCGGAATTGGCAGACGCGCAGGCTTCAGGTGCCTGTGTCCTTCGGGATGTGGGGGTTCAAGTCCCCCCTCGCGCACAGATCTGACGCGTAGCGACTCCCCAACCGATCTGAGGTGACGGGTACCTAGCGACGTCAACGCTGGCGAAGGTCTCGGTGATCGAACGCCAGACTGCCCCGACGACCAGCGCAGCGATGAGTGCCGCGAGAAGCGTGGCGTGGCGCTGAAATGTCGGAGCAGCCGTGCTGGGTAGAGCCGGCATCGCTGCAGTGATCAGTCTCGAAGCTGCGATCGTGGCGATCCTGCTGGTGGGCGTCCCGATCGGGACTATGATGCTGCGTCAACGTCATCACCCAGGAAGCAGCGAACCGGGCCCAAGTGGGGTCGACCACGCCACGAAGCTCGAGTCAGCCAGCCGCCTTTAGCCCTAGCAGCGCCCCCGGCAGGGGCGCGACTCGAGCCCCACGCCGCCTACCCCGAATAGTCGGCGTACCCGGTCGGTACAGTCCCTTGGACAACGGGGGCCAGCCATGACAACTACCACTCCTGCGCCGACGCGGGAGTTGAGCCAACGCACAACGCTGGCAATGGTCATCGCAGTCGCGATCTTCGCTGGCGGCAACTTCACAGCGTTGAAGTTCGCGTCCGACCACTCCCCACCGCTCCTCCTGACAGGGCTCCGGGCCACCATCGGCGGACTGGTCCTGTTCATCGTGGCCGGGATAAGGGGCGAAAGCCTGCCTCGCTCGCCTCGCCTGCTCGGACACATCTTGGTGGTCTCGTTGGTGGTCACGACCGCCTCGAGCGCACTGCTTGTCTACGGCGTGAGCCAGGTGCCTGCCGGAGTGGCGTCGTTGATCGCCAGCACGATGCCGCTGTTCACCGCGGTGCTGGCCTACTTCGCGCTGTCGACACGCATCCCGCCCATGGCGGGAGTGGGGCTCGCAGTTGGTCTCGCTGGCACCGCGACGTTGGCATCGGGCTCCCTTGGCGGTGATGGCAGCGCAATCGGACTGCTTGCCATGGTTGGCGCTGCGTTCGCCTGGGCCTTCGGCACCGTCTACCTGAAATGGGCCGACTTCAGCGAGATCAGCGCCGTGATGCTGGTGGCCATCCAGCTAGTGATGTCGGCAGTCGTGCTGCTGCCGGTGGCTGCGCTGGTGGAGGACATCGGAGCGGCCGACTGGAGCCCAGGCTTGCTGGTACCGCTCGCCTACGCGGGCTTGATCGCCAGCGCCGTGAACTTCACCTTGCTTTCGATGATCGCGCTCTATGCATCACCCACCCAGGCCTCCGCGACCGCGTATCTCATGCCATTTTTCGGGGTCCTCTTCGGGTGGCTCATCGCAGACGAGACGTTGGGCTGGACCGAACTCCTTGGCGGCTTGCTCGTGATCGCCGGGGTCGTCTTCGTGGTCACCGCGCGCAGTCGATCTGGGACCACGGCCTAGCCACTCGCCGAGTGAACCGGCGGCTCAACAACGAAGTTGAGAGCGCCCGTCGGCCGAAGTTGACGATGTGTGCACCGTGCGAATGACTTCTTGGCGGCGCACGTCGTGTACCTGTGGCTCAATCGGCTGGTCCTCGCCAGCGCGGCGCAACGTCAGGCGATCGGTGTCAAGCACACAATCCCCAAACGGGTAACTGAGGCCACAGCACGTCCTGTGAGGCCAAAACAGTAGACGATTTCTGACGGCCTCGCGCGACCTTGAGGGGGCCCGCGCTGGCACGAACGGCGCGTGGGGCCGTCAGAAATCATAGGACTGGGAGGCACTCAGCGTTCGGTCGTGCGACGGCTCGCAAGGAAGGCGCCGACGATGGTGATCGGCATCCCAGTCAATGCCGCGGCGGTAACCGTGTCGTCACGAAGCCAGACTCCGAGCACGAGGGACACGACAGGAATCAAGTAGGTGATGAACGATGCTCGGATCGATCCCACACGGCCCACAAGCGATGCCATGAACCAGTACGCCA
>CAWKYX010000095.1:0-11551 GCA_963854265.1 Acidimicrobiia bacterium | reverse complement strand
GCTCCGAGCTTTACGGCGCGCGCCAGTGGGCTTCGAATCAGTGCGGTTCACGGAGCTCGGAGGCCAACACCGGCACGGCTTGGGACTCTCCGCTGCGACAGCCCTTCTCGCCGCCTTCACGTGAACGCGCTCCAGACCCTTATCGTCGCCGAGATCGATCGTGGCGGCCCGATCCCGTTCAGTGCGTACATGGAGTTGGCGCTCTACCACCCGGTGCTGGGGTTCTACGCCGACGGCGGGGCGGGACGCAGGCGCGACTTCATCACCAGCCCCGAGGTCGGTCCGCTCTTTGGGGCCGTGGTAGCTCAGGCGGTCGATGCTTGGTGGGACGAGCTTGGTCGGCCCGACTCGTTCACGTTCGTGGACGCCGGTGCTGGGCCCGGGAGCTTGGCTCGCACGGTCGGCCGTTGTGAGCTTCGGTGTCGAGATGCGCTGAACTACGTCGCGGTCGAAGTCAGTGCGGTGCAACGAGAGCGTCACCCAGATGGCGTCGTCTCGACCGACGCGATGCCTAAAAGTTTTGGGGCCGGGGTCATCTTCGCCAACGAACTGCTGGACAACCTGCCGTTTGACATCGAGGCATGGGATGGCCGGACGCAACAATGGTCCGAAGTGCGCGTCGGCTTTGACGGCGATCACCTCGTGGAGGTCAGTGTTCCGACCGACGAACCGTTCTTCGGCGACCTCCAATCAGTTGGCCAATACCCCGATCACCCGGTCCGGACTCCGGTGCACCGGCATGCTCGTACGTGGTGGCGCGACGCCGTGGCGAGCGTGGACAGAGGTTGGGTCGTGGCCATCGACTACGGCCGGCCACTCCTCTCTTGGCCCGACCAAGATGATTGGTTGCGGACCTATAGCGACCACGGCCTCGCAGGTTCTGCACTCGTGGAGCCAGGGACGAAGGACATCACGACCGATGTCTACTGGCAACAGATCGCGGCGATGCCTGGTCGGCGGGCGCAGAGCTCCCACTCGTTCGACACTCAAGCCGATTGGCTCCAACGCTACGGGATTGGTGAACTCGTCGAGGCGGGTCGGGACTACTGGCAAAGCCACGCGGCCGCCCCGGACCTGAAGGCGATCGAGATGCGCTCCCGGGTCGGCGAGGCCGAGGCATTGTTGGACCCAACGGGGCTGGGCGCTTTCGACGTGTTCACCCATCGAGTCCTAGATGGCCGACCACCCGACCGTTCCTAACGGCGGTAGCGCCTTGGAAAAGGCCGGCGCTTCACACGGGTATCCGTGAGCTTGGGCACGAGGCCTGCCAGCGGAGTTCGGGCCTGGCATCAGGGGGTAACCTGCAGGCCATGTCCGAGACCCGCGAGCCGCTCAACCGCGACCGTGTTGCCGGTGCTGCGCTGGCCTTCATCGATCGCCACGGTGAGCCGGCGCTGAGCATGCGCAAGTTGGGTGCCGAGCTCGGCGTCGAGGCCATGTCGTTGTACAACCACGTGGCCAACAAGGATGACCTGCTCGATGCGGTGGGTGACCTCATCTATGGCGAGATCCTCGCGGCGTACGAACCGGACCTCAATGGGACCTGGCAAGACGACCTACGCGAGCTCGGCTACGTCTATCGCGATACTGCGCACCGCCACCCAAATGCGCTCAGTCTCGTGATCGACCGCGTCATCCCGTCACCGGTGAAGTACCTGTTCTTGTCGAAGTGTTATGGCATCTTTACCAAGGCAGGCTTTGACACCAAAGCGGCGGCGGTCGCGTTCGACACGGCCGCCAGTTGGGTCATTGGTGCTATCCGTCAAGAGATGGGCCTGATGGCCGACCTCGCGGCCCGCCATGTGCCCGACGCCGCCGACCTTCCCCCCGAACTCAAGGGTGTTGTCGATTTTGCGACGGCGTGCCTGGCTTGGACACCGGGTCAGCGATTCGAGTACGGCCTCGAGACCATGGTGGCCGGCCTCGAGTGGCGCCTCAGCAACAGCTGAGTCCAGCGGTCAGTTGCTACCTGGTTCGGCCCGGTCGATAACGTCGCGCTGGTAATCGAGTGCGTCCGCCACACCGATAAGGCCCTGATCGGGCGTACGCCAGTAGTTGATACGGAAGAGACGTTGGAGGTCGCTAGGAGGTGGCTCGGCCACCTTTGCCGTGTGTTGGATGGTCTGGTGTGTTCGGCGCATCCATGCCTCTACCGCCACTAACTGTTGATGAACGCTGTGCCACGCGGCGGCGCACCCCGCCGGGAGGCGGCGTCGGATTCCCGGCATCAGCGTCTCGTCGTTGTGGTGCGATGCCGCGTTGTGGGTGCCTTCAATGAAGCCGGCGATGACCATGTCGGCGATTGCCGGGTCGGCATCGGCCAGCAGTTCCTCGGCGTTGCGTACCGCACGATCGAGCGGAGCCCACTCGTCGGCTGCAGCCATGTTGACCACGTCGAGCCCGATGAGGCCGGCGGCCAGTGTTGGCGATTTCGGCTTTGGTCCGGACGGTCGTCCGCGGACCCCTTTGCCGAGTCGCTTGAGGGCCTTCGCTGGTCGCACCCGGCCACGCTACCGAAAGCCGTCGCTGGGAACTCAGGGGATGGGATGATCGAGTCGCGGGGTCTCGGACCGTGATCCTGCACACTGGATGGGCGCTGCGTTCCGAGGAATGCCTCGATGGAGAGCTCCTCGGACTATCCGCGGGGTTGCCGGCCGCCGCCGTTCGGTGAGACTTGTTCGGGCGCCGACGGTCTCGCGTTCTCGATCGGCTGGCGGTCCCGTTGTCCGTGCTGGTCGCAGCGCTTGGAGCTGGACAGTTAAAGCGGAGTTCCGCCGCTGAACGCGCCGGAAACGTGGAAAAGACGACGACCTGGTGGTCGTCTTCTTCTCTTGCGCTCGATGGCTCCAACGTGGAGCCGACCGTTGGTATTCGGTGCTACTTGGCCAGGCCGTCGCGAATCTCGGTGAGGAGATCGATTTCGCTTGGACCCGATGGGCTGTCTTTGGGCTTGTCTGTGGCTCGGTTGTAGGTCCGCACTAGTAAGAACAAGATGAAGGCGATCGCGATGAACGACACCATCCTGGTGATGACCAGGCCATATTGAATTGATGCATCGCGTATGCCGAATGTGAGCGAGCTGAAGTCCGGTTCGCCGAAGATGGCGGCCACGATCTGCAACAACACGCCGTCGACGATGGTGTCCACGATTGGCTTGAAGGCCAAGGCCAGTGCCAGCCCGACCGCGGCCTCAAGGACGCCGGCCTTATCTATGAAGTATTTGAATTCCTGAAGCACGAGTTTGTCTCCCTTGTCTTGCTTCTGACGGCTGATTGATGCCGCGCCCGGCCAAATAGTCGCGCATTGCCCCCCGAAGCACCCAAAATTGGATATGGCAGTATGAACGGCACATGTGGTCTGTGCGTGTGGGCCCGGTTGGGCGGTAATGTCGGCTCGCCGGTACTTGCCGGCCCACCACCAAGCGGAGGAGCCGCAGTGCCGGATCAGGCCATCGAAGAGTTCTACATCGAGAACCGCACATTCGCGCCGCCCCCCGGCTTTGTCGCGGCGGCATTGGCCAACGACCGCTCCATGTACGACGAAGCCACTGCCGACTACGAGGCTTTCTGGGCTCGCCAGGCCCGCGAGCTGCTGACCTGGAGCACCGACTTCGACACCACCCTGGAGTGGGAGTTGCCGTACGCCAAATGGTTCACGGGCGGACAGTTGAATCTCAGCTACAACTGCCTCGATCGCCATGTCGAGGCCGGTAAGGGCGACAAGGTCGCCTTTCACTGGGAAGGTGAACCCGGCGACACCCGCACGGTCACCTACGCCGAACTGCTGACCGAGGTCTGCAAATTCGCCAACGTCTTGAAGGGCCTGGGCCTCAACAAGGGCGATCGCGTGGCCATCTACATGCCGATGATCATCGAGCTCCCGATCGCGATGCTGGCGTGCGCTCGTATCGGCGTAGCGCACTCGGTCATCTTCGGGGGTTTCAGTCCCGACGCGATTGCCGATCGTTGCGACGACGCTGATGCTCGTCTCATCATCACCGCCGATGCGGGCTATCGACGCGGAGAGCCGTCGGCGCTCAAAGTCAACGTCGACAGCGCACTTGGCGGCGGAGCCGAGTCGGTCGAGAACGTCGTTGTCGTCAACCGCTGCGACACCGATGTGGTCATGGTCGAAGGTCGCGACCACTGGTGGCACGACCTCATGTCGGGAGCCTCGTTGGACTGTCCCGCCGAACCCATGGACTCCGAGCAGCTGCTCTACCTGCTGTACACGTCAGGCACGACGGCCAAGCCGAAGGGCATCATGCACACGACGGCCGGGTACATCACCCAGGTCGCTTACACCCACAAGTACGTGTTCGACGTGAAGCCCGACGAGGACGTGTATTGGTGCGCTGCCGACATTGGTTGGGTGACCGGCCACAGCTACATCGTCTATGGCCCACTCGCCAACGGCTGCACTTCGGTGATGTATGAGGGCACCCCCGATACGCCATTGCCCAAACATCGAGACGGCGATCGGTCGACCTGGCCGAAAGATCGGCTATGGGACATCATCGAGCGCTACGGCGTCACCCAGCTTTACACCGCTCCGACCGCGATCCGCACCTTCATGAAGTGGGGTGCCCAAGAAGTCGAGCGTCACGACCTGTCCTCGTTGCGCCTCTTGGGGACCGTTGGCGAGCCCATCAACCCTGAGGCATGGATGTGGTATCACGAGCACATCGGGGGCGAGCGATGCCCCATCGTCGACACGTGGTGGCAGACCGAGACCGGCGGAAACATGATCACGCCGCTACCTGGGGTCACCACAACCAAGCCGGGTTCTGCCTGTCACGCCATCCCGGGCGTGTTCGCCGAGGTGGTGGACGACAACGGCGACACTGTCACCCACGGCGGTGGCTACTTGACTATCACCCATCCATGGCCATCGATGCTGCGGGGGATCTGGGGTGACCCCGACCGTTACATGGAGACCTACTGGAGCACCTACGAAGGGCGCTACTTTGCGGGCGACGGGGCAAAGATTGACCAGGACGGCTACTTGTGGCTCCTCGGGCGGGTTGACGACGTGATGAACGTTTCCGGGCACCGGATCTCTACCGCTGAGGTTGAGTCGGCTTTGGTCGACCACCCATCGGTCGCCGAGGCAGCCGTCGTCGGGGCCAATGATGACACCACCGGGCAGGCGATTATCGGGTACGTGATATTGCGTGGTGGCAATGAGGCTTCGGCTGAACTGCGCGAAGAGGTGCGGACCCACGTTGGTGTGAAGCTTGGACCGATAGCGAAACCGAAGGCCGTGTACATCGTGCCCGACCTGCCCAAGACTCGGTCGGGCAAGATCATGCGGCGGCTACTCCGTGATGTCGCCGAGGGCCGCGCCCTAGGCGACACCACAACCCTCGCTGACGCCACCGTCGTCGAAGCCATTCAAGCCGGCGCCGCCGAGTCCGACGACGACTAGCCGTCACTGCCCGGGCCGCTTTCCGTGTATCTCATCGCGCGGTGGTGCCTGGCACGGGCGCGCGATGGGCGAGCTACGGCGCTATTCGCGGCCGAGTTCGGTTTGGCCTGCGGCTTCGTGGTCGACGACTTGGTCGTTGGCGAGGTCGATGGTGACTTTTGCCAGCGTGCCTGTGAACACAAACGGGCCGGTGTGGCGAGCTGCGCTGTCGTAGTCCGAGACCGTCGTGCCGCGGTCGAAGCCGACATCGAGCCCTGGGCGCTCCTGCACACTCGGGTTCCGTATGGAGCGATCGCCAGGCGACGGCCCTTTCCCGACGGACATCGGCACGCTGCTGATTGATGGGGAACCCGCCGGTTCGATGGCGACCGACCAGAGTTTCCGGCCGATGATCTCATGGTCTTGTGGCGGAGTCGCAGGGGATGCTGGGCGAGAGGAGCGTGTCAGGCCTCGTAGTACCCAGAGTGCAGGTAGAGGGCCGGGATGTTCTCTTCTTCGTACATGGTGATGTTGCGTTGGTCATCGTCGATGGCCAGCACCGGGTCGAATCCCGCGTAGCGGAGCTCCTCGACAGCGAGTCGTTTCATCTCGGTGGAGGGCCCATGGTCTCGGTGACCGCGCATGATCAGCAGGTCCCAGCGAATCTCATACTCGCGGAGCCACGCAACGGTGTCATCGTGAATCGATTCAGGCCGCGCGGTCAACAGCGTGATGAGGGTGTCGTCGCTGATCAGGTCGACAAGGGTGACCGTCGCCAACAGCGGTTGGTCGTCGCTAATTGCGCGAAAGAAGTCCTGCCACCGCTTCTTCTCGCCGTTCAGCAGGTGCTGACGGTGACTGCCGTCGGCCAAAACGCCATCGACATCTACGAGCACGGTGCGTGTCGGAGCGAGTTCGTCCCCGTTCCAGGTCCAGCGGGGCATGTGCTGCCTTCTTCGGGTCGCGTCTGCGGTCAGTCTCGGAAGTTGCCGAACTGAAGGGGGATGTCGAATTCGTGTTCCTTGAGGTTCGCGATGATCTCTTGGAGTTGGTCACGCTTCTTGCCCGTGACCCGCACCTGCTCGCCTTGTGTCTGAGACTGGATGCCCTTGATGCCGAGCGCCTTGATGAACTTGTTGATTTCGCGGGCCTTGTCGGTGTTGATGCCCGCGGTGAGGCCGGCAGTCTGACGAACCGTGCCGCCTGAGGCGTCTTCGACTGTGCCGTAGTCGAGCACCTTCAGCGAGACCTTGCGCTTGACCAGCTTTTCTTCCAACACAGTCTTGAGCGCGACGAGCCGATCTTCGCTCGCCGTGGCCATGTTGATCGCGTCCTCGGTCAGTTCGATCGTGCTGTTGGTGCCTTTGAAGTCGTAGCGCTGGCCGACCTCGCGGGCCGCTTGGTCGACAGCATTGCGAACCTCCTGCATGTCGACTTCAGACGTGACATCGAACGTAGGCATGGGTCCTCCTCGAACCAGTCGCGGCCTGAGCCTACTCTTGCGGCTAGGCCGGATTGTTGGTCCGTCGCGTTAGTGGTCTGGAAAACGAACATGTCCATGGCCACCCGAGGGTGACCATGGACTGTTGTGGGCCGAGGAGGATTTGAACCTCCGAAGGCATAAGCCGACGGGTTTACAGCCCGTTCCCTTTGGCCGCTCGGGCACCGACCCAGTTCGACGCAGGCTAGTGGTGTGTGGTCGAAATAGCGACGTGGAAACCGTTCCGTGACGGGCCGTTTGGGGTGAGTCCTAGTGGAGACATCGTTGCGGCGCCGCGTCGGTGCAGGTGGCGGTATCGGGTGGGCCGAACGACCTAAGGGCTCAAAGCGGCATGTGTAGCCGACGGGACTGGGGCGGCGACGGGTCATACACTCGATCGGGTGAGCCATACCCGCCTCGACTCGCTTCTCTTGGCCGGCGTGGGCACGCTCGCGGTCCACGAGATTGCCTACATTCCGGGCTCGATTGGTACGTCAGTCACGGGCAACGGCGTTTCGCACGCCCACATCCCGCTTCTGTGGGGAGTCGGCGGCGCGGTCGCGATCGTGGTTCTGGTTCGCTACATCGTTGCTTCAATGAGGTCTCGCCAGGGCGATCGTTTCGTTGACCCGAGCTGGCTCGGCGTGACTATGGCCGCGCTCTATATCTCCCAGGAAGCAGCCGAACGAGCCTTGTCGGGCAGTACCGCTGCATCCCTGCTGAGCGAATGGGTGCTTTGGCTTGGGCTGGTGGCGGTACCTGTTGTCGCTCTGGTGCTTGCCCGCTTGGTGCGCTGCATCGTCGATATGGCCAGTGCTCCCGCTCGAGGGCCGGCCACTCGTCGCGTTCGCAGCGCTGGGCCCGCAGTCAACACGGTCACTCATTCGCCGGTCCTTGGCCGGCTGGCTTATGCGCTGTCGCGGCGAGGGCCGCCTCTCCGAATTGCGCTCTGAGGAGTCCAGTTCACCATTCGAGATAGGAAACCAATGCACAAGATGACCGCGCGCCTGTTTGGCGTGCTTTTCACCATCGTTGTTGCCGTGGCGGCTTGTGGCGGCGATGACGACGTAACTAACGCCATTAGTCCTGCTGGCAGCGATGGCACCGTCGAGTCGCCTGAAGGCGATCCAGCCGGTGACGCGACGGCTGGAGATGACACGGCCGATGACGGAATGGCCGACGATTCGTCTTGTGCTGCCGACGGGGATGACTGCATGGTCATGCTCGGCGGCGAGGACGATGGTGGGCACCACCATGACGACGGCATCGAAGTCTCTGACACGATGGCCGTCCCGGCGCTCAGCATCGATCTCACTGCCGATCCTTCGTCGGGCCAGAACCTTCAGGTCACGTTGGCCAATTTCGCCATCACACCCGAGCAAGCCAGTACCGATCCTGTCGATGGTGAGGGTCACCTGCACCTCTACGTCGACGGCGAGCGGGTCTTGCGGTTCTACAACGAGTGGTTGCACCTCAGCCTCGAGGCGGGTGACCACACGATCGAGGTAGAGGTAAGCGCAAACAACCACAACGCGTACACGGTTGAGGGCGATCCAATTCGGGCTGCCGCTGCCATCACGGTCCCCGTAAGTGAGGCGGCACCCAGCCATGACGAGACCCACGATGTCGACGCCGCCGATGCACCCGGTATCGCGGTTGATGTCTTCGACGATCCCAAGTCGGGCTGGAATGTCCACGTAACCGTGGAAGGGTTCACGGTCACTCCCGAGAACGTGAGCACCGATCACATCGAAGGACAAGGCCACCTCCACCTCTACGTTGACGGTGTTCGAGTGACCCGTCTGTACGGACCCTGGTGGCACCTAGGCGAGCTGACCGAAGGTGATCATGAGATCAGCGTGGAGTTCGCCACGAACAACCATCGTGTCTATGCCGTCAACGGTGCAGCGCTTGCGGGCTCTGCGACCGTGTCGGTGTCAGCCGATCGAGCGGCCGAAGCAGCCGATGGCGATGGTGACGACGATGACATAGGGCACATGGACGACACCGACGTCTCGATCCAGATCGACTTCACCGGTGGCGATGTCACCGTCGATGACGACCGCATCTCGATCGACCGCGACAGCACGGTGGGCTTGCAGATCACCTCTGACGTTGCCGATCACGTTCATATCCACGGATACGACATCTTCATCGATGTCGCGGCAGGGGAGACCGTGATGGTGACGTTCCTGGCTGATGTGTCCGGAATGTTTGAGGTCGAATTCGAGGACAGCCTGACCTTCGTGACCGAGCTCCAGGTCTCGTGATGTTGACGCTGGCGCATGGGGTCGGGTCGCGTGGCGATCTGCCGCTGCCACTATGGCAGTTCGTCTGGGCTGCCACGGCGGCGATAGTCATCTCGTTCATCGCACTCGGCGCACTGTGGGCCAGTCCATGGCTCGCCGAGGCGGCGGAGGGTATCGGCCTTGGCTGGACCAAGGGTGCGCTCAGGCTGCTCCAGCCTGCTGCTCGGTGGGTTTCGTTTGTGTTGTTCGTGTTGGTCCTGGCAACGGGCTTGTTCGGCGCCAACGAGACCAACAACAACTTGAACCCCGTGACGGTGTACGTGTTGTTGTGGGTTGCGATGCAGATCCTGGTGCCGCTTATCGGCGATGTGTGGAAGGTCATCAGCCCGTTCGACACGATGGCTCGCGTGCTCGACTCGATGCGGGCGCCGCCGGAGGCTGAAGCCCCATCGTGGAGCCACTGGTTCGCTCCAGCAGGCGCAGCGCTGTTCATTTTCATGGAGCTCATTCACCCCCAAGGCGACGCCCCCCGGAACCTTGCCATAGCGATGCTGGTCTACTCCTTGGTCACCATGGCCGGAGTGTGGCGATGGGGGAGGGGCTGGCTGCGCGACAGCGAGCTCTTTACCGTGCACTTCGGCTTGCTGGGGGCCATGGCGCCGCTAGCACGAGATGACGAAGGCCAGATTCGGCTACGAGCGCCACTGAGTGGTCTCGCGGCGATGACCATCACCCCTATTGGGACCGCTGTGTTGCTCGTGGTTCTGGGCGGAGTGACATTTGACGGGTTCGGCGAGTCCGAGTTGTGGCGAGACATCGTCGGGCGCCATTCGGGGTGGGACAACGCGTTGTGGCGACTCGGGGGCTTGGTGACCGTGACGGCAGCCGCGTCGGCGCTGTACCTCGGGAGCATTCGGTCGATGGCGAACATCACCGGGCGAAATCCTCGGGTGCTCGCGAGCGTCTTCGCTCCGTCACTGGTGCCGATTGTCTTCGGGTACACCGTTGCGCACTATCTCCAGCTCGGCGTCGACGAAACGCAGTCGTTCGTGTTTCGGCTGTCCGATCCCTTCGGTCAGGGGTGGGACCTGTTCGGTGGTGCCGGCGCAACGATCAACTTTGACATCATCAGCGTGGGCTTCATTGCATGGCTGCAAGCGTTGGCCGTGGTCGTTGGCCACATCGCCGGCGTCTTGGTTGCGCATGACCGAGCCGTGGCGGTCTTTGATGAACGAGACGCTATGCGGAGCCAATACGTGATGCTCTTTGTCATGGTGCTCTACAGCGTCCTCGGCCTTTGGTTGCTCCTGAACGCGTGAGCAGTGCGGGAGATGCGATGGGCCGCGAGACAAGAGATGGGGCACGAGATGGGTTTGTCGGTTGGGACTCGCGAGAAGTCGTGGCATCATTGAGCGGTCCGGTACCCAGGTATCGGGGTGCTCCCTTAGCTCAGTCGGCAGAGCGTCTCCATGGTAAGGAGAAGGTCGAGAGTTCAATTCTCTCAGGGAGCTCGCGGCGTGGGCTTAGCCCACCCCATCGTTTGTCTCCGAGACCATGAGATCCTTCTCAACGCCGAAGTGACAAATATCGCAGTACTAGGCGCCGTAGCTCAGTTGGTGAGAGCGCTCGACTCATAATCGAGAGGTCGACAGTTCAAATCTGTCCGGCGCTACGCAAATTCCGCGAGACATTGCCCACTAGACATCGCCCACGAAACATTGCCTGCTACACAAGACCGATGGGTAAGGCCGATGGGCACGGCAGATGGGTAAGGTCCGCTAGACAGTGCCTGCCACACAAGGCGGACAGGCAAGGCCCCAGGGGGACAAGTGGATCTGCGGCCAGCGAAGCTCGAAGACGCTGAAGCCATCTGTGAGATCTACAACTACGAGGTGCTGACCAGCACCTCGACGTTCGATCTCGAGCCCCGCTCAGTCGCCGTGCAACGGGCCTGGCTCGCCGAGCGCAGTGGCGCTCACATTGTTTTGGTGGCCGAGATCGACGGGGCCGTGGTTGGATTTGGGTCGTTGAGTCAGTACAAGCCTCGGGCTGCGTACAACACCACCGTTGAAGATTCGGTCTATGTGGCGAGCGACAGCCAAGGTCAAGGGGTTGGGTTCGCGATTATCGCGGCGCTCGTGGATCGAGCCACCGGCCACGGGTTCCACACGGTCATTGCCCGTATCGGCCACGAGTCCAAGGCCTCCATCGCCACGCATGCCAAAGCAGGTTTCGTCGAGGTGGGTCGTGAAGTCGAGGTCGGCCGCAAGCTTGGACGTTGGGTCGATGTGATCATCATGCAACGCATGCTTGGTTGACCCCATGGCCCGACCACCAGCGGTAACGTCGTCCAGACTGCTCGATGGTCCCGAGGTCGAACGTGAAGTTGGAGCCCTGTTCTTTGTTGGGGTCCGGT